>DASUAH010000211.1:0-13305 GCA_035763885.1 Gemmatimonadales bacterium | reverse complement strand
CTTCGCTGAGTCGGTTGGGGCATTGGCTTGAGCCGCGGCGGCGGGCACTGCGTATACGAAGCCGGCTGCGAGAAGCAGGTTCCGAGCGAGCAGTGTGAGCACCGAAGGTTCCTTGAGCTTGGGGTGAAGGGGCGATCCAGCGCGTCCGCCTTGTATCTAGCCATCTATTGAATCTGTGGTCAGTATCTGGGGAGCGACAGCTCGTTCCGCCTAAGGTCCTCGAGACCGGTCGTTAGCGTGGGCGTCGCAGCCCCCCTTCGCCGAGAGCCCGAACAGTTGCGAGGGCTGTATAGCCCGCATCCTGCAAGGTGGGGCCGACGCGAGGTGTTCGTCCGGAGGTGTCCATGTCGCTCATCGGGATCGAGGTCGCCAAAGCCCAGCTGGAGTTCGCCTGCCGACCGAATGGCGAGGCCGGCGCCGCTTCGAACGACGAGGCGGGAATCCGGGAGTTGGTGGCGCGCTGCCAGGCCCTCGCCCCCACGCTCGGCGGCGAGGGCGAGGGTGCAGTCGTCGTACTGGAGGTTGACGAAGCGGACGCCGGGGGTCTGGAGGATGGGCCCCCACTGGTCGAGCGAGGTGTAGTACTTCTCGCGCTCGGCGGTGAGGAGCTGGCTGCGCCAGCTGATGCCGACCTTGAGACCGGGCCCGAGGGCGGGGACGCGCTCCCGCCAGGGGGCGATACGCGCGGGGTCGGGCAGCAGGTACCCCGCCCGCGCCGGAAAAGCCTCCAGGGATCGGCGAAACGCGCGGGGCAAGGAACCGAGCGCGATCTGGTAATCGAAGCGACCGGCGTCCGCGGTCGAGCCGGCCAGCAGGTCGGCGTCCGCCACCTCGACGCCGGGGAACGCGCGCGCGAAGAGGGGCACGAGCCGGCCGCTCGCACCGAAGGTGACACGCGCACCCGTCGCCACCAGCCAGCGCCAACGGCGTCAACACTGACGAAGAGATGATCGGGCTCCTCAAGGGGCAGCAGGCGTACGCCGCCGCCGCCCGCATCGTCACCATCGCCGACGAGATGATGCAGGACCTCCTGCAGATGATCTGAGAGGGTTGAGCGCCGAACCGTGCTGATTCTGAATCGAAGGCTGGGCGATGCGATCCTGATGGACGGCGGGATCCGTGTGGTGATCCTGTCGTGTGACCGGGGCGGTGTGCGGCTGGGAATCGAGGCGCCGGCTGACACCGCCGTGCTGCGGGAAGAGCTGGTCAGGAACCTGCCGGCGGCTGCTCGACATACGCTGCCGGCCGCGCCGCGGCGCCGAGGCGCGGTGCCGGGCGACCGCGAGCGGCGCGAGCGGCGAAGCGCGAATAGTGAATAGCGACCAGTCACCAGCGACCGGCCTCACCGCCATACCGGCAGCTCGAGCACGAACCGGGCGCCGGGCTCGCCGGGCTCGTACCGCACTGTCCCCCCCAGCTGCTCCGCCAGCTGCCTCGCCACCGGCAGGCCGAGTCCCGCGAGCGACCGGCCCGCTTTCGTGGTCGTAAACGGCTCGAACAGGCGCTCGCGCAGCTCGGGCGGCACGCCGGCTCCGTCGTCCGACACCACCAGCCGCACGAGATCGCCGCCGGGCGCGACCCCGGCGGCGAGGCGCACCGTGCCTCCACCGCTCGCCGCGACGGCCTCGCACGCGTTCACGACCAGGTTCAGCAGCGCGTGCGCGATCGGCTCGTTTGCCCCGCGGACCGCGGGCAGGAGCGGCTCCAGCGCCTCGCGCGCCTCGAGCTCCACTTGCAGCCGGCAGCACCCGAGCAGGGCGACGACGAACCCGACCGGCTCGCGAAGGGCGACCGGCTGCGGGTCGGCAAGCGCTGCGGGGACCCGGAGGACGCCGTCGAGGAGGTCGAGCAGGTGACGCAGCCGGCCCGCCGCCTCCTGGAGCGACGCCCGCACGGCCGGGTCGGTCGGGGAGTCGCCGTGCTCGACGAGATCGGACACGAGCGAGAGCGCCTGCGCGGGCCCGCGGAGGTCGTGCATGAGCCAGCGGGATACCAGCCCGTACACGGCGGCACGGTTGGCCGTGACGAGCAGGCCGGCCGCGCGGGCCTGGTCCTCGCCCGGTGAGGGCATGACGGCTCGAGGATGTGGGTGATCGGGGGTAGCGGAATCTAAGCAGGGACGGCGGTCGTGTCAGCCTGCGCGCGGCGGTCGAGCAGCTCGCGCACGCGGCGCGCCAGCCCCTCGGGCGAGAACGGCTTCTGCTCGAACGGCGCGCCGGGCGCGAGGAGTCCGCGGCGGATCACGTCGTCGCCGGTGTATCCCGACATGTAGAGCACGGGCACCGCGCCGCCGATGGCGGCGACGCGCTCGGCCAGCTCCCGCCCGCCCATGGCGGGCATCACCACGTCGGTGATGAGGAGGTCCACCTCGCCCCGATGGCGCTCCATGTACGCCAGCGCCTCCATGGCGCCGCCCGCCTGCACGACGCGGTATCCGTGCTCCAGCAGGCAGCGCGATGCGAGGCTGCGCACCATGTCCTCGGCCTCCACCACCATGATCGTCTCCACCCCGCCCCGCACCGCCCCCGCGGGCGGCTCGGCCCGCGCCGCGGCCTCCGCCAGCTCCGCCGCCGGCAGGTAGATCTTGAAGGTGGTGCCGTGCCCCGGCTCGCTGTACGCCCAGATGAACCCGTCGCTCTGCTTCACGATGCCGTATACCGTGGACAGGCCGAGCCCGGTGCCGCGGCCGACCGGCTTGGTGGTGAAGAACGGCTCGAACACGCGGGCCTGCACCTCGGGGGGCATGCCGCACCCGGTGTCCGACACGGCGACGAGCAGATACGATCCGCTCGGCACCGGGATGTCGTGATGCCGGCCGGCGTAGTCGCCGTCGAGGGTGACGACGTCGGTCTCGATGCACACGCGCCCGTGGCCCTGCATGGCGTCGCGGGCGTTCAGGACGAGATTCACCAGCACCTGCTCCAGCTGGCCCCGGTCCACCCGGACCCGCACGCCCTGGTCGCCCAGCCGGACCAGCAGCTCGTGCTCGAGGCCCAGCGAGCGCCGCAGCATTCGCTCCATGCCGGTGATCACCGCGTTCGGGTCGAGGACCTCGGGCCGGCGGAACTGCTGCCGGGTGAATGCGAGCAGCTGCCCGGTCAGCGCGGCGGCGCGGCTGCCGGCCCTGATGATCTCCTCGACATCGGCGCGCCGCGGATCGCCCGCCGCCAGGCTCCGGAGCAGGAAGCTGCCGAACCCGATGACGCCGGTCATCATGTTGTTCACCTCATGCGCGACGCCGCCGGCGAGCTGTCCTGCCGCCTGCATCCGCTCCGCCCGGCGGAGCTGCTCCTCGACCCGCTTCCGCTCGGTGACGTCGCGCCAGATGCCGCGCACCATCGTCGGGCGGCCGTCCTTCACTATCCGGCTCAGGCTGCCCTCCACGGCGACCGGCGCGCCGGCGCTCGTGACAAAGGTGAGGTCGAGGTGCCCGACGGTCTCGCCGGCGAGGACCCGCCCGAGCGCCTCCGCCAGCCGTCCGCGATCCTCCGGCTGGACCAGCTCGGGCAGTAGCATCCGTCCCAGCTCGTGGTCCGAGTACCCGGTCGCGTCGTGCCAGGCGCGGTTCACGTACAGGAATGCTCCGCCGGCGTCGGTCATGCAGACCAGGTCGCTGGCGTTGTCGAACAGGTCCCGGTACCGCTCCTCGCTTTCGCGCAGCGTCTGCTCGTTGCGCTTCCGCTCGTCGATGTTGACCGCCATGAGACAGACCCCGAGCACGGCGCCGTCGTCCAGGATGGGCACGTCGCTGGTCTCGAACCAGCGCAGATCGCCGTCCAGGTCCTCGACCGCGTGCTCCAGGCACCGGGTCTCCCCCGCGAGCGCAGCCGCCAGGCTCTCCGCGGTCCCCGGGAGGAACTCGGTGATCCGCTCGCCCTCCTCGAGGTGCCGCCCGCGCAGCCGCAGCGTCCAGCCGTCTGCGGTGCGGTTGAACGCCTGGATCGCGCCGTCCCGGTCCACGAGCACGAAGCACTGGAGGCTGTTGTTGAAGATCGCGCGGAGGTTGGCCTCCGACCGGCGCAGCGCGGCCTGGGCCCGGGCCTGCTCGGCACGGGAGCGCTGGCGTGCGATGGCCGCCTCGATCGCGGGGCCGATCCGCGAGAGGTTGCCCTTCAGCAGATAATCGTCGGCGCCCGCCGTCATGCACCCGACGGCCGTCTCCTCATTGACCGAGCCGGTCACGATCAGCAGCGGGATGGCGGGAGCCAGCTCCCGGGCCACCGCCAGGGCGGTCATCCCGTCGAACCGCGGCAGGGGGTAGTCCGAGAGGATCACGTCGGGGCGGAACTCGTCCAGCGCCCGCACGAGCTCCTCGCGGGTGTGCACCCGGCGGGACGTGAAAGCGATGCGAGCCCGCTCGAG
This sequence comes from Gemmatimonadales bacterium, assembly GCA_035763885.1. Lineage (GTDB taxonomy): Bacteria > Gemmatimonadota > Gemmatimonadetes > Gemmatimonadales > GWC2-71-9 > DASQPE01. The sequence goes on along the minus strand of DASUAH010000211.1, from coordinate 8,943 downwards.
CTCATACTCCATGAGCTCGGCGTCCATCGGCATGTCCTCGAGGATCAGGACCTTCAAGGGCTCCGAGGCCACGATAGCACAGTGCGCTGGTTCACGGCGAGACTCTGCTAGGTAGCCGTGGCGCGCGCGGCGGGGCTGTGATGTGGATCACCGCCGGGGGTGCGGGAGCGGTCTCGAACGGCCGCAAAAAGACCCCTCCTGCGGCCCCGCACGGCCGACACGACACGCCCAGACCGGCGTGGCCGGGAAGATCGCCGACACGCTGAACGACATCATCGAGATGCAGCAGGAGCTGGCTTCCGAGCTCGAGCGGGTCGGCAAGGCGGCGGGCAAGGAGGAAGGAAAAGGCGGCCGGAGGTGAACAAGGCGCGCGCGGGTGCGAGGTGATTCGCGAAGCCGGCGGGCAGATCCTGGTCCAGGACGAAGCCCGCTCGGTCGTGTGGGGCATGCCGGGCTACGTCGCCAACGCGGGGCTCGCCGAGCGGGTGCTGCCGCTGGACCAGATCGCGGGCGAGATCGTGCGCCGGGTGTCCGCGGGCGGCGCCGTGAGCGCCGCGGCGCGGGGCTGAGGGGAGAGGCCGAACCCATGCCGATCAGCCCCAGCGAGTTCGACTTCGTACGGGAGCTCGTCCGTCAGCGCTCGGCCATCGTGCTCGAGCCGGGGAAGGAGTATCTCGTCGAGTCGCGGCTGGGCACGGTGGCCCGCACCGAGGGCTTCGCCTCGTTGGAGCAGTTCCTCGCCGAGTTGCGGAACCAACCGGCCAACGGGCTGCACGCGCGCGTCGTCGAGGCGATGACGACGAACGAGACCACGTTCTTCCGCGACATACATCCGTTCGACGCCCTGCGCGACGCGATCATCCCCGATCTGCTGCAACGCCGGGCGGCCGAGCGCCAGCTCACCATCTGGTGCGCCGCCTCGTCGAGCGGCCAGGAGCCCTACAGCATCGCGATGCTGCTCAGGGAGAAGGGCGCCCAGCTCGCCGGCTGGCGGATCCGCATCCTCGGGACCGACCTGTCGGGCGAGATGATCGCGCGGGCCCGCGAGGCCCGGTACAGCCAGGTGGAGATGAACCGCGGGCTGCCGGCACCGCTGCTCGTCAAGTACTTCATCAAGCAGGGACTCGAGTGGCAGCTCAAAGACGACATCCGGCAGATGGTCGAGTACCGGGAGATGAACCTGGCGGCCCCCTGGCCGGTCCTGCCGGCGCCCGATATCGTGTTCATCCGCAACGTGCTGATCTACTTCGACGTTGCCACGAAGAAGGAGATCCTCGCGAAGATCCGGCAGGCGATGCGGCCCGACGGGTACCTGTTCCTCGGCGGTGCGGAGACCACGCTGAACCTGGACGATGCATTTCACCGGACGCCGCTGGGCAAGGCCACGGCCTACCGGCTGATTCCGCCCGCGAAGTGAGGCCGCGGCGTGCTCTCCGCGTAGTGGCAGGCGGCGCGGGTGCCGTGCACGGGACGAAGCGCGGGCACCTCGCTGCGGCACCGCTCGTTCTTTGCGGGATGAAAGCAGCGGGTGTGGAACCTGCAGCCCGGCGGCGGCGCGGAGGGGCTGGGCAGCTCACCCCCGAGCACGATGCGCTGCTTCCGGCTGGCCGGATCCGGCTCGGGCGCCGCCGAGAGCAGCGCGACGGTGTAGGGGTGCGACGGGTGTGCAAGCAGTGCTTCGGTCGGTCCCTCCTCGACGATGCGCCCCAGGTACATGACCGCGACGCGCCGCGCCACCTGCCGCACCACCGCGAGGTCGTGCGCGATGAACAGGTAGGACAGCCCGCGCCTCGCCTGCAGGTCGCTGAGCAGATTCAGCACCTGGGCCTGGACCGAGACGTCGAGGGCCGACACCGGCTCGTCGCACACGATGAACGCCGGCTCCACCGCGAGCGCCCGCGCGATGCCGATCCGCTGGCGCTGGCCCCCGGAGAACTCGTGCGGATACCGGCGCGCGTAGGCGGGGTCGAGCCCGACCTCTTCCAGCAGCGCGGCCACCCGCCGGCGCACCTCGTCCCTCGTTGCCGCGAGCCGGTGGATCTCGATTCCCTCGGCGACCGCGTCCCCGATCCGCATCCGGGGGTTGAGCGAGCCGTAGGGATCCTGGAAGATGATCTGCATCCGGCGCCGCAGCCCGCGGAGGGCCTGGCGATCGAGCGCGAAGATGTCGGCGTCCTCGAAGTACGCGCGCCCCGAGGTGGGTTCCTGCAGTCGCAGAATCGTGCGGCCCACGGTGGACTTCCCGCACCCCGACTCGCCCACCAGCCCGAGCGTTTCCCCTCGCGCGAGCTCGAAGGAGACGCCGTCCACCGCGCGCACCGGCGGCGCCGCCCGGGTGAACAGCCCGCGCGCGGCATAGTGCTTCACCAGATCGACCACCCTCAGGAGCGGTCGACCGTCGCTGCGCATCGGCACCCCCAGTTCGTCACTCACCGCTCACTTCTCACTGCTCACTTCTCACCTTCCGCCAGCCAGCACCGCATCCGATGCCCGGGCCCCACCGGCAGCATCGGCGGCATCTGCTCGCTCTTCGGGTGCACGATGGGGCAACGGGGCCGGAACCGGCACCCCGACGGCCAGGCGTGCGGGGCCGGAACGGTGCCGGGGATGGGCGTGAGCCGCTGGACCGGTCCGCTCAGCCGCGGGATCGAGCCGAAGAGGCCCTGGGTGTACGGGTGCGAGGGCCGCGCGAACAACTCGACCGTCGGCGCCTCCTCCACGATCTGGCCGGCATACATCACCGCCACCCGGTCGGCCCGTCCCGCCACGATGCCGAGATCGTGCGTGATGAGCAGGACGGCCATGCCGTGCGACGCCTGGAGCCGGTCGAGTACCTCGAGGATCTGGGCCTGCACCGTGACGTCGAGCGCCGTGGTCGGCTCGTCCGCCACCAGGATCTCCGGCTCCGCCGCGAGGGCGATGGCGATCATGACGCGCTGCCGCATCCCGCCGCTCAGCTGATGCGGGTACGCGTCGGCGCGTCCCTCGGGGTCGGCGATTCCGACTTCACGCAGCAGCGCCAGCGCCCGCTGGCGCGCCTCGCGCCGTGACACGTCGAAATGGGCGCGGATTCCCTCCGCGATCTGGTCACCCACCCGGAAGACCGGATTGAGCGAGCTCATCGGGTCCTGGAAGATCATCCCGATGCGGCGCCCGCGGATGCGGCGCAGCGGCTCGCCCTCGAGAGCGAGCACGTCGGTGTCACCCAGGCGGATGCGGCTCCCGGGCTCGATGCGCCCCGGCAGCGGGACCAGGCGCAGCAGCGCGAGACTGGTGAGGCTCTTTCCGCACCCCGACTCGCCGACCAGCGCGAGGGTCTCCCCCCGGTCGAGCGCGAAGCTCACGCCATCGACCGCGGTGACGCGCGCGTTCCCGGCGCCGGGGAAGCTGATGCGGAGATTCTCGACCTCGAGCACGCGGGTCATGGAGCCCTGGAATCGAGTGCGTCGCTCAGCGCGTCGCCCAGCAGGTTCACCGCCAGCACGGTGGTGACGATGGCGAGCCCCGGGAACAGGCTCGCCCAGGGGGCCGTGACCAGCACCGACTTCGCGTCGAGGATCATGGCGCCCCACGACGGCGTGGGCGGCTGGATGCCGAGGCCGAGGAACGACAGGCCGGCCTCGAGCAGGATGACGTCGCCGACGCCGAGGGTCGCCGCCACGAGCAGCGGCCCGGCAGCGTTCGGCAGCAGGTGCCGAAACATAACGCGGCGCCGGCTCGCCCCGAGGGCTTCGGCGCCGCTCACGAACGGCTCGTGCCGGAGCCGCAGCACCTCGCCGCGCACCAGGCGGCTCGCCCCGAACCAGCCCGTGGTGCCGAGGATCAGCACCAGCGCGGCGAGGGGGATCTGCTCCCAGACCGCGAGCAGGAGCAGCAGGATGAACAGCCGCGGGATCGCGAGTCCCGCGTCCACCAGCCGCATGAGCCCCGCGTCGACCGCGCCGCCCAGATACCCCGCGGTCAGTCCCACCGCCGCACCGATGGTCATCGACACGAGCACGGCGAGCATGGCCACGGCCAGCGAGACGCGCGCGCCGGAGACGACCCGCGACAGGACGTCCCGGCTGAGCTGATCGGTGCCGAACGGATGGCCGGGCCCCGGCGGCAGGGAGGCCGCGCCGATGAGATCCGGCTGCGCCGCGGGGTCCGGGAGGAGGGGAGGGGCGGCCACGGCGACGATCGCGATGGTCGCGAGCACGACCACGGCGCCGCGGCCCGACTCGCGGCGCCACACCGAGCCGGCCAGCTCGCGCAGCCAGCTCACCCGGCCTCCCGCACTCGCGGATCGAGCGCCGCGTACGCCAGGTCGGTGAGCAGCCCGCCGAGCACGACCAGTCCCGCGGCCAGGCTCGCCGTGCCCATCAGCAGCGGATAGTCCCGCGCCCCCACGGCCTCCGCGGCGAGCGAGCCGAGGCCCGGCCAGGCGAACACCGACTCCACGAACACCGCGCCGGTCACGAGGAACGGGAGCCACAACCCGAAGAGGGCGAGCACCGGGAAGAGCGCGTTGCGCCAGGCGTGGCGCCGCCGCACAATCCGCTCCGGCAGCCCCTTGGCCCGGGCGGTCACTATATAAGGAAGGCGGAGGACCTCCAGCATCGCCCGGCGCTGGTATCGCATGGTGCCCGCGAGGGTCACCACGCACAGGGTCAGCGCGGGGAGGGCCAGGTGGGCCAGCAGATCGGCCGCCCGCGCCGCGAGCCCCGCGGCGGGGTCGAGCAGGGGATCCTGCATGCCGGCCGGAGGCAGCAGGCGCCAGCGCACGGCGACCAGCCACGCGAGCGCCAGCCCGAGCCAGAACGACGGCATCGCATGCCCGGCGAGCGACGCGGCGCCGAGCACCCGGTCGAGCGGCCCGCCGCGGCGGACCGCCTGAGCAACGCCGAGCCAGATCCCCAGGGTGAAGTTGACCAGCAGGACCACGCCGCCGAGCAGCAGGGTCGGCGGCATCCGCTCCGCGATGAGGGCGGCCACCGGCCTCCCGTACTCGATCGACGTGCCGAAGTCGCCCCGCAGCGCGCCCCGCGCGTACGCCACGAACTGCCGGCCGACCGGCTGATCCAGTCCGTAGCGCGCGCGCAGCGCTGCCGTCTCCTCCGGGGTGACGGGGCGATCGACGGCGAGCCGGTCGAGCGGGTCGCCGGGCGCCGCGCGCATCAGGAAGAAGAGGAGCACCAGAACGGCGGCGAGGGTCGCCACGGCCTGGGTCACACGCCGTGCGAGCCAGGCTCTCACCCGGCGAGCCACTCCCAGAGGAAGAGCAGTGGTGACTCGGGCCGGAGCTTCACGTCCCGGAGCCGGCGGCTGACCGCCATCACGGACATGGGCGCATACATGAACACCGCCGGGACATCGGCCTCGATGCGCTGGAGCACCGCCTGCCAGGCCGCGCTGCCGCCCGGGTTCGCGATGGCGACGTCGAGCAGCGAGTCCACCCGCGGGTTGCAGTACTTCGCCACGTTGGTGCCGCCGGCGCAGGTCCAGCCCTGGGTCAGCCCCGAGGGCGTGGGATCCTGGACCACGGCGGAGAAGTCGATATCGAAATCGCCACGGGTCCGTCGCTCGTTCCACACGGCACCCTCGAGCCGCACCAGCTCGATGCGCACTCCCACCTGGCGGAGCTGCTCCTGCACCTGCAGCGCGATCTCGCGCCGGATCTCGCTGGTGAGCGGATAGCTCAGCGTGAGCGAGAGCGGGCGGCCGTCCCGGTCGAGCACGCCGTCGCCGTCGTGGTCGAGCCATCCGCGCGCCGCGAGCAGCCGCCGCGCGCGCGCCGCGTCCTGCCGCGCGGGGCGCGGCGACCCCGCGTGGATCCAGAGCAGCTGGGAGACCGGGCCGTAGGGGACCACCGCATAGCGGCCGAACACCGCCTGCACGATCGTCTGGCGGTCGAGCGCGAGGCGGATCGCCCGCCGCACCACGGAATCCGCCAGAACCGGGTGGGGCCGCGTGCGATCGGCGCGGTCTCGCTGGTTGAACAGCAGGTACCCCATCGAGGACGACGCGAGGGGCACGGCTCGCAGGTGGGGGGTCGCGGCCACGCGCGCGATATTCGACAGCGGCGCCGGGATGTTGTCCATCACGTCGGCTTCGCCGGTCAGCATCAGGTTGAGCCGGGCCTGGGGGTCGGCGGCCACCCGGACGAGCACCCGCCGTACCCGGGGCGCGCCCAGGAGGAACTCCGGGTTGGCCGCGAGCTCGATGAACTGGCCGGGGACGGTCCGCACCACTCTATAGGGACCGCTGCCGACCGGATTCGCGATGAACTCACGCGGGATCTCGCCGCCCGCCTTCCGGAGCAGGTGCGCCGGAAGCGGGGCGACGTGAAACGTGAGGTCGTAGAATTGCTCCGGGTACGCGCGGCTGAACCGTACCACGACGCGGCGATCCCCGTCCGCCGACACGCTTGCGACGTGGCGGAGCAGGTTCGCCACCTTGGGCGCGGTCGCGGGATCGCGCGCCCGGCTGAAGGTGAACACCACGTCCTCGGCGACCACCGGCTGCCCGTCCTGCCACCGCGCGCGGGGATCGAGCTCGAGCACGAGCGTCAGCGAGTCGCGCCGCTCCCACGCCCGGGCGAGCGCGGGGAGGAACGTCCGTTCGTCGGCGGTGCGGCGGTCCGGGCCGAGGTTCGCGAGCCGGAGAAAGAGCTGATCCGACAGCTCCTGGTTCGCCGTCGTCGCCTGCGGGCCCTCCATCGTGGTCGGCACCGGGGACGTGGGGTACTGGCCGGTCACGACCACGACCGTCCCGCGGTCGCGCGACTGCGGCAGGGCGGGCGGAACGAGCGCGGCGAGGAGCACGCAGGCGAGCGGCGCGGCTCGGCGAGCGGTCACGGCAACCCCCAGGCGGTGAATTGGAGCGTGGTCGCAAGTTAGCTGGTCCGCCCGCTCGACTCACCGGCACCAGGTCCACGCGTCCGATCGGTACCCGTCGGCGAATGCGGCGGCGAGCTCGAGCACGGCGTCGCCGCGTGCCACCGGTCGCCAGGTGCCGCCCCCGCCCCACGCGCGGGCCGCGTCCGCGACCGCCTCCGCGGCCTCCGCGAAGCCGACCGGGCGCCCCAGCGCGTCGGCCAGCGTCGCCACCGGGGCGCTCGCCACCCCCCCGACGGTGACCTCGGCCACGCGGCGCTGGTCGCCGCCGAGCAGCAGCGAGCCGTGCTGCAGCGTGGCCCGCTCGCTCCGCAGCTGCGCGCTGCCTACCACCTTGCGGCCGTCCACGAGCAACTCGCCGCCGGCCGGAGCGGCGAAACAGGCCCCCGCGCCCGTGGGAGCCGGCCCCTCCGGCGCCGGCGCGACCGTCGCGCTGACGCCGAGCAGCGCGAGCGCGTGGCGCAGCATCCCGTGAATGCGCGCGCAGCTCTCCCGCAGCCCTCCGAGCGCCCCGGCCGGCGCGGCCACCGCGTAGGTCAGCTCGGCCTCGTGCCATACCGCGCGGCCGCCGGTCGGGCGGCGCACCGTGTTCAGGCCGAGCGCGGTGATCCGCGTCCGGTCGTAGCGGCGCAGGGCGGGCTCGTGCCGGCCGAAGGACAGGCAGGGCGGATCCCAGCGGTACAGCCGGAGGAAGCCGACGCCATCGTTCCCCGCGAGGGCGAGGAGCGCGGAGTCGATGGCCATGTGGAGGAAGCCGGGACGGGGCGTGGAGTCGATCCAGAGATGCCAGTTCAGGCGGCCGGACGGCCAGACGGCCAGACCGTCAGCGGCTTCGTCTCGCAGCGGAGTGCGCGAGCCCGGATCCACCGGCCTACCCTGCGCCGGAGCGACCTGACCGCCCGGCCGTCCGGCTGTCCGACCGTCTAGGAGGCATACGCCTCCGCCGGCGGACAGGTGCACACCAGGTTGCGGTCGCCGTAGGCGGCGTCGACCCGGCCCACAGTGGGCCAGACCTTGTGCAGCCGCGTGTGCGGCGAGGGGAACGCCGCGCGCTCGCGCGAGTACGGCCGGTCCCAGCAGTCGGCGATCACCTGCTCGAGCGTGTGGGGCGCGCGCACCAGCAGGTTGTTGCCGCGATCGGCCCGGCCGTCCTCGATCTCGCGAATCTCCTCCCGGATCGAGATCAGCGCGTCGCAGAACCGGTCCAGCTCCTCCCGCGACTCGCTCTCGGTCGGCTCGATCATGAGCGTGCCCGGGACCGGGAACGACACGGTCGGAGGGTGGAATCCGTAGTCGATGATGCGCTTCGCGATGTCCTCGACCTCGATCCCCGCCGTCTGCTTGAACGGCCGGGTATCGATGATGCACTCGTGCGCGATGAGCCCGTGGGCGCCGCTGTAGAGCAGCTCGTAGTGGCCCTTCAGCCGGTGCGCGACGTAATTCGCGTTCAGGATCGCCACCTTCGTCGCCTGCTCCAGCCCGTCCCAACCCATCAGCGTGATGTAGGCCCACGAGATCGGCAGGATCGTGGCGCTGCCCCAGGGGGCCGCCGCGACGGTGCCGCACGACTGGGCGCCGCCCACGTGCACGATCGGGTGATCGGGCAGGAAGGGCGCGAGGTGCGCCGCCACGCAGATCGGTCCCATGCCGGGTCCGCCCCCACCGTGCGGGATGCAGAAGGTCTTGTGCAGGTTGACGTGACACACGTCGGCGCCGTAGTCGCCCGGGCGGCAGAGGCCCACCTGCGCGTTCAGGTTGGCGCCGTCCAGGTACACCTGGCCGCCGTGCTCGTGCACGATCGCGCAGATCTCCGCGATCGAGGCCTCGAACACGCCGTGGGTGGACGGATAGGTGACCATGATCGCGGCCAGATCGCGGGCGTGCGCGGCGGCCTTGGCGCGGAGGTCGGCCAGGTCGATGTTGCCGTTGGGATCGGTCTTCACGACTACGACCCGCATCCCCGCCATCACCGCGCTGGCCGGGTTGGTTCCGTGCGCCGACTGCGGGATGAGACAGACGTCACGGTGCGGCTCCTTGCGGGACTCGTGGTACGCGCGAATTACCAGGA
>DASUAH010000210.1:0-24444 GCA_035763885.1 Gemmatimonadales bacterium | reverse complement strand
AGCTGCGCACGGAGCTCGCACCGGAGCTCGACGAAGCCGCGGCTGCCATCGACCGGGACGGCGCGCGCCAGGTGCTGCTCAACCTCCTGGACAACGCGGTGAAGTACGCGCCCGCGGCCGGGGACGTGCTCGTGCGCGCCGGGGTCGCGGGCGGCCGGCTCGAGCTCGCCGTCGACGACGCCGGGCCGGGAATCCCGCCGGCGGAGCGTGACCGGGTCTGGGAGCCGTTCTACCGCCTCGATCGGGACCGCCGGGGAGCGGCGGAGGGGAGCGGTATCGGGCTCGCGGTGGTGCGGCGGCTCGCGGAGGCGCACGGCGGCAGCGCGCGGATCGAGTCGAGTCGGCGCGGGGGCACGCGGGTGATCGTCACGCTCGGCGCCGTACGCCCGGCCGCGGTTCCGGCCCGCGAACCCGCCTTCGCCGGCGCGGGGGCAGGGGCGGGGACGGGGGCGGTGGCGACTTGAGCGGCACGCGCAGCATCCTGGTGGTCGAGGACGATCCCGACCTCGCGTTCGGGCTGGAGTTCAATCTTCGGCACGAGGGATACGAGGTCGCGATCGCCTCCGACGGGCCCGCCGGACTGGTGCGCGCCCGGGCGGAGCGGCCGGCGCTCGTGGTACTGGACGTCATGCTGCCCGGCCTGGACGGCTTCCGCGTGCTCGAGCGGCTCCGTGCGGAGGGGCTGACCATGCCGGTGCTGATGCTGACCGCCCGGGCCGCCGAGGCCGACAAGGTGCGCGGGCTTCGGGGCGGCGCCGACGACTACCTCACCAAGCCGTTCGGCGTGATGGAGCTGGTGGCGCGGGTGGAGGCGCTGCTCAGAAGGTCGGACGGTCGGACGGTCAACCGGCCGGAGCTCGCCGCCGGCGCAGAGCGCATGCGGCTCGGCGATGTCGCGGTGGATCTCGCCGCGCGGAGCGTGAGTCGGGCGGGGACGCCGGTGGACCTCGCCCCGCTCGAGTTCGACCTGCTGTGCGCCCTGCTCCGCCGCGCGGGCGCGGTCGCGACCCGCCGCGAGCTGCTCCGCGAAGTGTGGGGCTACGCCGATTCGGTGGTGTCGCGCACCGTGGACGCGCACGTCGCCATGCTCCGGCGCAAGCTCGAGCCCGATCCCCTGAATCCCTCCTTCATCGTCACGGTGCGCAAGGCGGGCTACCGGATCGCTGCGGCCGCGCCGTGAGCGCGTCGCTCGTGCCGGCGACGTCGGCCGACGCGATCCGGGCCGTACGCGAGCTGTTGGTGGAGTACGCGGCGGGGCTCGGGCTCGACCTCTCGTTCCAGGGGTTCGAGGACGAGCTCGCCGGCCTTCCCGGAGCCTACGCGCCGCCGCGCGGGCGGCTCCTGCTCGCGCGGGTGGACGCCGCCGCCGCCGGCTGCGTCGGTCTGCGGCCGCTCGCGGACGACACCTGCGAGATGAAGCGGCTCTACGTGCGGCCGGCGTTCCGCGGCCGCGGCCTGGGCGCGCTGCTCGCCGGCGCTGCGATCCGCGAGGCGCGCGGCGCGGGCTACGCGAGGATGCGCCTCGACACGCTCCCGGCGATGCGCACCGCCCGCGATCTCTACCGGCGGCTGGGGTTCCGCGAGATCCCCGCCTACTATGACTGCCCGCTCGACGGCACCGTGTTTCTCGAACGCGACCTGCGGCACGATTAGCTTCGAGCTACCTCCATCCACGCCAGGGGAGCCCATGACCAAGCCCCTCCAGGTGGCCGTGAGCGCGCTCGCGCCCGAGGGGCGCGACCCGCTATGAGGCGCGCGGCCATCGCGGTCGTCGTCGCGCTCGCGGCGCTCAAGCTCGTCATTCTCTTCGGTACCAATCTCCTCACTCCGTACGGCTTCCACCGCGACGAGCTCCTCTACCTCGCGATGGGGCGCCACCTCGACCTGTGGCGGATGGATTTCCCGCCGGCCATCGCGCTGCTCGGCCAGGCCAGCCGGGCGGCGTTCGGCGACTGGCTGGTCGGGGTCCGGTTCTTCCCGGCGCTCTTCGGCACGCTGGTGCTCGTGCTGGCGGCGCTCATCGCGCGCGAACTGGGCGGCGGGCGCTTCGCCCAGGGGCTTGCGGCGCTGTGCGTGCTCGCCAACACCCTCTTCCTCCGCTCGAGCGTTCTCTTCCAGCCGGTGGTCCTGGATCAATTCGCCTGGGCGCTGGGCTGCTACGCCCTGGTCCTGCTCTGCAAGAGCGACGAGCTGCGCTGGTGGCTGCTGCTCGGATTCGCCGCGGGATTCGGGCTGCTGGCAAAGTTCAGCATCGGGCTGTTCGGGGCGGCGGTGACGCTCGCGATCCTGCTGACGCCGCTCCGCCGCTCGCTCCTGTCGGGCCGGCCCTGGGCGGCGCTCCTCCTCGCGCTCGCGATCGGAAGCCCGAGTCTCGTCGGCCAGGTCCGGCTCGACTGGCCGCTCCTCGGCCAGATGGCGGACCTGCGCGAGATGCAGCTCGCGCGGGTCACGCCCGCCGACTTCGCGCTCGGCATGCTGCGCCTGGGTCCGACAACGCTCGTGGCGCTCGCCGGCCTCGGGTGGCTCCTGCTGGCCCGCGCGGCGCAGCCGTTCCGCGCGCTCGGCTGGACGGCGGTGGTGGCGCTCGCGCTGCTCATGCTGGCCCAGGGCAAGCCGTACTACTACGGTCCCATGTATCCGGCGCTCTATGGCGCCGGGGCGGTGTTCCTCGGACGGCTGACGGCGCCGGCGCTCGCCCCCGCGGTGCGGTGGGCGGCGGTGCTTGCCGTAATCCTCTACGGCGGCGTGCTGCTCCTGCCTCTCGGGTTGCCGATCCTGCCGCCGGCCCGGATGGAGGAGTACACGGCCAGGCTCGGGCTCCGCCAGGCGCTCCGGACCAACACCGGTGAATACGGGCGGTTGCCCCAGGACTACGCCGACATGCTGGGCTGGGAGGAGCAGGTGCGCGCGGTGGCGCGGGTCTACGACTCGCTGCCCCCGGGCGAGCGGCAGGAGGCCGTGATCGTCGCGGGGAACTACGGCGAGGCCGGGGCGATCGACCTGTTCGGCCCGCGCTACGGGCTGCCCGGGGCCGTGAGCCCGGCCGGGACCTACTGGTTCTTCGGGCCGGGAGAGAAGCCGGGAAACGTCGTGGTGAGCATCGGCGTCTCCCGGGAGGCGCTGCTCCGGTACTTCGGTGACGTGACCGCCGCGGGCGCGGTGAGCCACCCGTACGCCGTGAGCGAGGAGCGCGAGGTGCCGATCCATGTGTCGAAGCACCCGCGGATCTCGCTGCAGGAGCTATGGCCCAGGCTGGCGGGACAGCATTGACGCCAGGCGGCCAGACGGCCAGACGGCCAGACGGCCGGAACCGGACGGGGGACCGCCGCCGAATGGGGGACGCCACTGGCCGTCCGGCCGTCCGGCCGTCTGACTGTCTGGCCGTCCTACAGATAGCCCAGCCACCCATCCCGGCGCCGCTGCTTCACCCCGGCGAACCAGCGACATACCGGATAGAGCGCGGCTACCACGGCGATCGTCACGGCGTACACCACCGCGAGGGAGTAGCCGTACCCTTGCGGCGCCGCCGCCGGCGGGTTCCGCACCAGCCAGGGAATCACCGCGCCGTAGCGTCCGACCGACAGCGCCACCGCAGCCAGATGGATCACCGGGACGTGGAGCAGCCAGAAGAAGAGCGGCACCCGGCCGAAGGTCCGCACGGCCCCGGCCAGCGGGCCGCGGGCGCAGTCGAGCCGGGGCAGCAGCGCGATCGCCGGGCCGAGCGTCATCAGCAGGAACTGAAGCGAGGGCGGGTACTTGGTGGTGTTGAGGAACGAGAGCGCCGTGCGCCAGGGCGTGGCCTGCACCGCCCACGGTGCCGGATCTCCGTAGCCGTTGACGAGCCGAAGGACGACGAACGCGGCGGTGAGCCCGAGGCCGAGCCGCAGGCACAGACGGTCCCGTTCGGCCGGGGGCCGGCGGAACAGCGGTCCGAACCCGTACCCCGCCGCCATGACGCCAATCCACGGAACCAGCGGATACAGCACGAACAGCTCGACGCCGGGCGCGAGCGTGATCGTGCCCGGCTCATGCAGGATCATCCAGAGCGGGCCGAGCGGCCCGAGCTCGGCTGCCTGGAGACCATCGAACATGTTGTGCGCGACGATCATGCCGACCCCGGTCCAGCCGGCGCTCTCGGGACGCAGCCGGACGAGGCCGGCGAGCGCGACCATACACCACCCAAGCGCCCAGAGAACGAGGGCGGAGGTGTACCCGTAGTCGAAGTTGAACTGCCAGGCCGCCCGGGCGAAGGTGACCTCGAGCAGGACCAGCCAGAGTCCCCGGGTCCACAGGAACCGCGAGAGGGAGGCGACGTCGCGGCCCCGACCGAGCGACAGCCACGCGCCGAGGCCGGCGAGGAACATGAAGACCGGGGCGCAGAAGTGCGTGACCCAGCGGGTGAAGAACAGGGCGACGGTGGCGCGCGCCGGATCGGTGGGATCGAAGCGCGCATCCGACACGAAATAGCGCACGTGATCGAGCGCCATCAGCACGATCACGGCCCCGCGCAGCAGGTCGATGGACCCGAGTCGCGGGGCGGTTCGCTGCTGCAGCGGCGGGGCAGGGGCCCCGCCCGGGGGCGCAGTTGACGGGAGGGCCATCGGTCTCCAATCTGAGAACGTGACCCCACCGGCGCTTCCGGAATCTTGCGCCCGCGGCAGCTTCGCGAGCGCCGTCGTGCAGGTCGTGGACTGGCGCTGCGCCGGCCACGACACCGCGCGCGGCGTCGAGGAGCACGCGGAGGGGCACGAGATCGTCGTGTCCCGCCGGGGTGCGTACTATCGCGAGATCGCCGGGCGCAGCAGCCTGGTCGATGCGGGCACGGTGACGTTCGCGCACCCCGACGAGGGATACCGCGTGCGGCATCCGCTGCCGGGCGGGGACGCATGCACCCTGTTCCGCCTGCCGCGCGAGGAAGCCCGCGCGCTCCTCGGCGAGCCGGCGCGGTTCCCCGCCGCCCACGCGGCGCTGGACGGCCGCGGCTACCTGCTGCACCGGCTCGCGCTCGAGGCCGCCCGTCGTGCTCGGCGGGAACCCGCCGCGGTACTCGAGGCCGAGGAATGCGGCGTCGCGTTCCTGCACACGGCGTGGGCCGCAGCCGCGCGGTGCCGACCGCGCTGCCGCCGCCACGATCGCGGCCCCGAGTCCGGCCGGCGCGGCTCCGCCGAGCGCGTGGCCCGCGCGCGCGAGCTGGTGGCCGCCCGCTACCGCGAGCCGCTCAGCCTCGCCGACATCGCCCGCGCTGCAGGCTGCTCGCCGTATCACCTGAGCCGGCTGTTCACGGCCGCGGCCGGCGTTCCGCTCTGGCGCTACGTCATAGGGCTCCGCCTGCGCGACGCGCTCGAGCGCATTCTCGAGACCCGCGACGGGCTGTCCGCGATCGCGCTCGCCACCGGGTTCGCCTCCCAGAGCCATTTCGGCGACGCGTTCCACCGCGAGTTCGGCTGCGCGCCGGGCGCCGTGCGCCGGCTTCCCGCGGCCCGCGTGCGCGAGCTGGCGCGACGCGCAAGAATCCGGTAGCCCCGCCGCCGAGCGGGCGCCATCGTTCGGTCGTGCCTTCCGCGCCACCGCTCCGCATCGAGCCGCTCACGCCCGGCCGGTGGAACGACTTTGCACGCCTCTTCGGCGCGCGCGGCGGGTGCGGCGGCTGCTGGTGCATGTACTGGCGGCTGGATCGGGCCACCTACGAGGCCCACAAGGGCGCGAAGAACCGCGCTGCCATGCGGCGCCTGGTCGAGCAGGGCGTGAAAGCCGGCCGCGCGCCCGGCGTGATCGCCTATCTCGACGACACGCCCGTCGGGTGGTGCGCGGTCGCGCCGCGGGAGGAGTACCCGCGGCTCGAGCGCGCCCGCGTGCTCCGGCGTATCGACGCCGCTCCGGTGTGGTCGATCGTGTGCGTGTTCGTGGCGAAGGCCCAACGCCGGCGGGGCATATCGGTCGCGCTGCTCGAGGGCGCCGCGCGATGGGCGGCGTCCCAGGGCGCGACGCTCGTCGAGGGCTATCCGGTTGAGCCGCGGACCGACCCCATGCCGGCGCCGTTCGTGTGGACCGGCACGGCGGCGGCGTTCCGGGCGGCGGGCTTCGTGGAGGCGGCGCGGGGGTCGCCGACGCGGCCGATCATGCGGCGCAAAGTGCAAGCCGGCAGTGCGGGGGAGCAGACGAGGCCAGGTCGGAGCGGCCGGGAGCGGCCGGGAGCAGACCGCGGGCGGCGGGAGCGGGACCGACCCGATCCGGCCGGTTAAGTGGGCCCGGCGCATCGGCCCCCGGCGGGGGGGCCGCGCGCCTGCGGCCGGTCGCACCCGCACCCGCCCTGAATCGGCGGGGCCCGCGGCACTCCTCTTGCCCGCCTGGCCGCCGTCTCCCTCCCACAACCCCAATGGACAGCACCGAATTCCGGTCGCTGGTCGACCGCCTCCAGAACGCTGCTGCCGCCCATCCCCGCGCCTACCGCCTCCGCTGCGGCGGCCTCGCCGTCCTCGGCTACGCGTATGTCATCGGCGTGCTCCTCCTCCTGATCGGGCTCCTGGCGGCCGTGATCGCGCTGGCCGCGGTGGCGCGCGGCGGCGGCGCGGTCGTCGCCAAGCTCGCGATCCCGATCGTGCTCGTCATGTACGCGATCGCCCGATCCCTCTGGGTCCGCATCCCCCCACCGGAGGGGCTCGCCCTCACGCGCAGCTCGGCGCCGAGGCTGTTCGCCGCGCTCGACGACATGCGCCGCACCCTCGCGGCGCCGCGGTTCCACTCGGTGCTCCTCACCGATGACTTCAACGCGTCGGTGGTGCAGGTCCCGCGGCTGGGAGTGTTCGGTTGGCAGCGCAACTACCTCATGGTCGGCCTGCCGCTGATGCAGGCGCTCTCGCCCGACCAGTTCCGGGCGGTGCTCGCGCACGAGATGGGGCACCTCTCGGGCAACCACAGCCGGTTCAGCGGGTGGATCTACCGCGTGCGCGCCACCTGGGGGCGCATGCTCGGGCAACTCGAAGCGCAGGGCTCCGGCCTCGGCCAGCTGCTGTTCACCCGCTTCGTGCGGTGGTACGCCCCATTCTTCAACGCGTACTCCTTCGTGCTCGCCCGGGCCAACGAGTACGAGGCTGACCGCTGCAGCGCGGAAGTCGCGGGTGCCGACACGGCGGGCGCCGCGCTGCTCCGCCTGCGGGTGGCGCAGCGGTTCCTCAGCGAGACGTTCTGGCCCTCGGTATTCCGGCGCGTGAGCGAGACGCCCGAGGCGCCGGAGGCGATCTACACCGCACACGGCCGCGCGCTGCACGAGGAGCTGCCGACTTGCCACATCGCGCCATGGGTCGACACCGCCTGGCAGCGGCCCACCGATTATGCCGACACCCACCCGTCCCTTGCTGACCGGCTCACCGCGCTCGGCGTCGCCCGGGAGGCCTCGCCCGGGCTGGTGGCGTCGGGAGCCGCCGGCGAAACGGCCGCCACCCGGTTCCTCGGCTCGCGCGAGACCGGCCTTACGGGCGAGCTCGAACGGGGCTGGCGCGAGCAGATGGCGCCGCGCTGGGAGGCCCGCCACAAGGCGATCCTCGAGGCGCGCGTGCGGCTCACCGCGCTCGATGCCAAGGCGACGGCCGAGCCGCTCACCCCGGACGAGCACTGGGAGCGCATCGGGCTCACGGCGGAGTTCGACCAGGCCGCGGCCGTGCCGCTCGCCGAGGCGCTGCTCGCGGTGGACGCCGAGCACACCGGCGCCCGGATGTTCCTCGGGCGCTCGCTGCTGGAGCAGGGCGACGAGGCCGGGGTCGGGCACCTCGAGGCCGCCATGCGGGTGACCTCGCAGGCCGTGCTCCCCGCCTGCGAGAGTCTGTTCGATTTCTACTGGACCCGCGGCCGCCGGGACGAGGCGGAGCGGTACCGGCGCATGGGCGAGGCCCACGGGGCCGTGCTGGACGCCGTGCGGGCCGAGCGGACGTCGGTGCCGGACCGGAAGGTGCTGCGGCCGCATGACCTGCCGCCGGACTTCGTGGCGCGCCTGCGGGAGACGCTCGCGGAGTATCCGCTGGCGGAGGTTTATCTGGCCCGACGTGAGGTCGAGCGTCTCCCGGAGGTGCCGTGCTACGTCATCGGGATCGTCCCCCGGCGGAAGTGGTACCATCTGACCGACGCCAGGAAGGACGCGCTGTTGCGCGACCGGGTCATGAACGAGATCGTCTGGCCGCAGGAGACGTACGGGTTCCTGGCCACCGGCGAGCTCGGGCACCTGAGGAAGAAGCTGCGCGCGATTCCCAACTCGACGGTTGTCGGCTAGCGTACAGCGCGTTCAGCGCGGTATCCGTTCCGATCAACGCCGAGGGAATGCATGGGCAAGGGCGACAGGAAGTCCCGGAAGGGGAAGCTGTTTCGCGGCACGTTCGGCAAGCGGCGGCCGCACAAGAAGAAGCAGGCGAAGAAGAGCGCGGCCTAGCGGGGTTGTGGTTGCGAGTGACGAGGAGGGGGGTCCGCCCGGCGAAACCGGGCGGCCGCGGCCACCCGTAGGCATCGGTATGCGCCCCGCGGCACTCACCCTCGCGCTCGCCCTCACGCTCGCCCTCGCCGCTCCGGGCGCCGCGCAGGCGCGCTGCGAGCCCGCCTACACTCCCGCCGCCGACAGCATCCAGCAGATGGTCAACCGGCTCGGCCTCGCCGGCGCGGCGCTCGTAGTGCGGCAGGAGGGCCGTCCCGTCTGCGAGCGGTACTACGGCTCGTGGGGACCCGAGACGATCGTGCCGCTGGTGTCGGCGGCGAAGTGGATCAGCGCGGCCGGCATTCTCGCGCTGGTGGACGAGGGACGGCTCGCACTCGACGACTCGGCCGGCAAGCTGCTCCCCTACTTCCGGAAGGGCGACAAGCGCGGCATCACGCTCCGCCATCTCCTGTCCCACCGCTCCGGCCTGCCCGACTACTCCCCCTGCATGTTCCAGCCCTCGCTGCCGATGGACGAGTGCGCGAAGCAGATCGCGGAGAAGTCGAAGCTGCGCAACGCCCCCGGCGCCGCATTCGCGTACGGGGGTGCCGGGTTCACGGTCGCGGGGCGGATGGCGGAGGTGGCGACGGGGCAACGGTGGGTGGAGATCTTCGCCGGCCGGATCGCGCAGCCGCTCGGCCTGCGCCAGACCGGTTACAGCAACGTCGCCAATCCGCTGCTCTCCGAGGGCCAGCCGTACTCCTCGCCCGCCGACTACGCGACCTTCCTCGAGATGATCCTGAACGACGGGATGCACGGCGGCCGCCGCGTGCTGTCGGCCGGCGCGGTCGCGGAGATGACCCGGGACCAGACGGTGGGCGTCGAGATCGCCGCATCGCCGAGGCCGGACCCGCGCTACGGCCTGGGCTGCTGGATCGACCTGGCCGACTCGACCGGCCGCGGCATCCTGGTCACCAGCCCGGGCGGCGGCGGGTTTCTGCCGTGGATCGACCGGGGGCACGGGATGGTGGGGGTGATCGCGGTGGCCGACCGGCTCGAGCGCACCGGGCCGACATCGGGCGCGGCGATCCGCGCGATCCGCGCGGCGGCGGAGTCGCTCGGAGCCGGCCGCTAGGAGGCGAACAGCTCCTCGTCGCGGTCCACCAACTCGGCCGCGGACAGCTCGCGGCCGAGCTCGAATGGGCTCCGCTTCGCAGCGGGCATCGGTCCTCCCGGAGCACTGCCCGGAAACACGGGTGCGGCCCCGCCCGTAGGGAGCCCGTCTTCTCTCCGGCTTCCATGAATCGCCGCCTCTTTCTCGTGACCTCGGCCGCCGCCACCGGCAGCCTCATCATCGGCGCTGCACCGGCGCCCCGGCGCCGGGCCTTCCGCGCCGGGGAGCCGCTCGCGCCCGGCCCGTTCGTCCGGATCGACCCGGACGGCAGCGTCACGGTCGTCTGCGCCCGCGCCGAGATGGGGCAGGGCGCCCGCGCGGCGATCGCGCTGCTCGCGGCCGAGGAGCTGGACGCCGACTGGGACGTCGTGCGGGTGGAGCAAGGCGACCTGGACGCGAAATATGGGGACCAGTTCGCCGGCGGGAGCGCGGTGGTCCGGACGTCGTGGACCCCGGTCCGGCGGGCGGGCGCGGCCGCGCGGGCCATGCTGGTGGCCGCCGCGGCGCGGCGCTGGGGCGTTTCCGAAGCCGAATGTCGCACCGAGCGCGGCCGTGTGCTCCATCCCCGCACCCGCCGAAGGATCGCCTACGGCGAGTTGGTGGCGGACGCGCGCGCGCTGCCGGTGCCGCAGGATCCGCCGCTCAAGCGTCCCGCCGACTACCGCCTGGTGGGCCGGGGCCGCGCCAACCGCGACCATCCCACGATCGTTCGCGGCGCTGCCCGGTTCGGGATGGACACGCGGGTGCCGGGGATGCTCTACGCGGTGGTGGAGCGCGCCCCGGTGTTCGGCGGGCGCGTGGCGGGGGTGGACGATGCCGCGGCGCGGGCCGTGCCCGGCGTTCGGGAGGTCGTGATCATCGACGCGGACGCAATGGCCGCGTTCGGCGAGAACAACCCGAAGCCGGCCAACGGCGTCGCGGTGGTGGCCACGTCCACCTGGGCGGCGATGCAGGGGCGCCGGGCGCTCGGGGTGCGGTGGGATCACCGCGGCGGCGAGGCGGAGAGTACCGCGGCCATGCGGGAGGCCTGCGTCGCGCGGGCCCGCGCCCCCGACCGGTTCGCTCGGACGGAACCCGGCGTGATCGAGGCAGCCCTCCGGCGCTGCGAGCGGAAACTCGACGTGGTGTACGAAACGCCGCTGCTCGCGCACGCGCCCATGGAGCCCATGAACTGCACCGCCGACGTTCGACCCACGCGCTGCGAGGTGTGGGCGCCCACGCAGATGCCCGAGTACGTCCGGACAGCGGCGGAGAAGATCACCGGTCTCGGGGCCGGCGCGATCACGGTTCATTTCACCCGGATGGGCGGCGCGTTCGGGCGCCGGTTCTACGCCGACTACGCCGCCGAAGCGATCGCCGTGTCGAAGGCGGTCGGCGCCCCGGTCCAGGTGGTATGGAGCCGGGAGGACGACCTGCGGCATGGGTTCTACCGCCCCGCCGGCTATCACCTGGTGCGGGGCGGGCTCGACGGCGGCGGGCGGATCGCGGTGTGGGAACACCGGCTCTTCAACGCCTCGCGCGGGCACTATCTCGGCTGGCATCCTGAGGTCGGGGAAGAGCTCAACCCGGGCGAGGTGAGCGCCGACGACTATCCGTTCGCGCTGGCGCCCGCGCAGCGCGTCGCGTACAGCCCGGTCGAGTCCCGCATTCCCCGGGGCCAGTGGCGCGCGGTGGAGAACTCGTCCAACGTATTCGTGACCCAGTCGTTCATCGACGAGCTCGCCCACCTCGCCGGGGCTGATCCGCTGGCGTTCCGGCTCGAGCTGATCCAGCGCAGGCGCGAGCAGACCCTGCTCACGCACTACGAGCCGGACCGGCTCGCGGCCGTGTTCCGCCTCGCGGGTCAGCGCGCCGGGTGGGGCACGCCGCTGCCCGCGGGGCGCGGGCGGGGGATCGCGGGCTGCTACGCCAACCAGAGCTACGTGGCGCAGGTGGCGGAGGTGACCGCGCGGCCCGACGGGACCGTGCGGGTGGACCGGCTGGTCGCCGCGGTGGACTGCGGGCTGGTGGTGGACCCGGCCGGCGCCCGGGCGCAGGTCGAGGGATCAATCATCCAAGGGCTCTCCGCGGCGCTGGCCGAGGAAATCACCGTGACCGGCGGCCGGGTGGATCAGGGCAACTTCGACGCCTATCCGATCCTGCGCATCGGCGACGCGCCGCGGATGGAGACGCACTTCGTGCCCGGTGGGACCAAACCCGGCGGCCTCGGTGAGCCCGCGCTCCCGCCGGTGGCACCGGCGGTCGCGAATGCGATCTACGCCGCCACCGGGCGGCGCGTACGGCGACTTCCCCTCCACGGGGACCCGGGCAAACAGGGCGCCGGGTAGCCGTCCGGTTCACCGTCAGGGCTGTACCGGTCGTGGTCCGAGCCGGCTGTCACTGCCGCCCGGGACGCCGAGCCGGTACGTTGCGAGAGACTCGCGCGCGAGGACGCCGCCCCGATGACGCTCACGATCGACTTCCGCCGCACGGCCACGCCGGCCGTCCGCCCCGCCGAAAGCGAGCTCGGCTTCGGGCGGTTCTTCACCGATCACATGTTCCGGATGGATTGGGCCCGGGACCGGGGGTGGCACGACCCGCGGATCGAGCCGGTCGGCGCGCTGGGGCTCGAGCCCGCCGCCGCGGTCCTGCACTACGCCCAGACCATCTTCGACGGACTCAAGGTGTTCCGCGCGGTCGACGGCTCGGTGCGCGGGTTCCGGCTGGACGACCACTGCCGCCGGATCAACGCGAGCGCCGAGCGCCTCTGCATGCCCGCGGTGGACGTCGAGCTGCTCCGCGACTCGATCGTGGAGCTGGTGCGGGTGGAGCAGGACTGGGTGCCGTCGGCGCCGGGCACGGCGCTCTACGTGCGACCCACCATGGTGGGAAGCGAGGCGTTCCTCGGCGTGCGGCCGGCCGAGCGCTACATCTACTTCGTGATCCTGTCGCCGGTGGGGAACTACTACGGCGCGACGCGCGAGCCGGTGCGGATCTGGGTCGAGATGCATCATGTGCGCGCTGCGCCCGGCGGGCTCGGCGCGGCGAAGACCGGCGCGAACTACGCCGCCAGCCTGTACGCAGCGGCGGCGGCGAAGCAGCGCGGGTTCGACCAGGTGCTCTGGCTGGACGCGATCGAGCGGCGCTACGTCGAGGAAGTGGGGACGATGAATCTCTTCGCCCGCATCGGCGACGAGGTGATCACGCCACCGCTCGACGGGACCATCCTCGCCGGGATGACGCGGGACAGCTCGCTCCGGCTGCTGCGCGACTGGGGGCTCCGGGTGAGCGAGCGGCGGCTCTCGATCGACGAGATCCGGCGGGCGCACGCGCGGGGCGATCTCGCGGAGGTGTTCGGCACCGGCACCGCGGCGGTGGTGTCGCCGGTGGGCGAGCTGGGCTTCCCGGACGGGAGCCTGATGGTGGGAGACGGGACGCCGGGCGAGGTGGGGGAGCGGCTGTATCGGGCGCTCACCGACATCCACTACGGACGGGCCAGGGATCCGTACGGGTGGCTGATGCCGATAGCGTAGCTACCAGGGGTTGAAAAATCCCGGGGCTAAGGTGTTTATTCGCTTTCCTTTCGAGCCCGGGCCAGGTAGCTCAGTTGGTAGAGCACCGCACTGAAAATGCGGGTGTCGGCGGTTCGATCCCGTCCCTGGCCATCCCGCTTTGCACCGACCGCTTACGCCCCGCCCGCGCGGGGCGTATCGTTTCCCGGACCTCAGCCGATTGAACCCGATGCGCTGGATTGCCCCTCCCCACAAGGATGCCGCCAGCGGCGCGCTCGAAGAGCGGCTCTGGCAGACGGTGTCCGCGGCGGACGAGGTCTTCGGTTAAAGGGCCACCCGGCCGGGAGACGCCGCGCGAGGCGCGGCCGGTCACTCGGCTCCGCGCGGCGGCTGCCAAACCCTGCCAGATACTTGACAAGAGCAAGTATTTGTCGAGCTTGGACTGCGCCTACTCACTCGAGCCATCACATGACCGGCACACCGCTCGATGCCATCGATGCCGCCAGCGCGGTCCGGCGTTACAACCGCTTCTACACCCGCCAGATGGGGCTGCTGGGGGAAGGCCTGCTCGACAGCCCGTTCCCCCTCACCACCGTACGGGTGCTGTACGAGCTGGCGCACCGGGAGGACGCGACGGCCAGCGACATCCGCCAGGTGCTCGCCATCGACGCAGGATATCTCAGCCGGATCCTGCGCGGGCTCGGCAAGCAGGGCATGGTGGCGACCAGAACACCCGCCGCTGACCGCCGGCAGCGCCTGCTGTCGCTCACCGAGCGGGGTCGCCGGGTGTTCGGGACGCTGGACGCACGCTCGAGCGAGGAGGCGAGAGGGATGCTGGCGGGGCTCACTACCGCCGAGCAGGCGAATCTCGTTCGCGCGATGCGCGCTATCGAGGAGTTGCTCGGCGCCGACCACGGACACCGCTCCGGGCGACCTCCATGCGTGCTCCGCGAGCCGAAGCCGGGCGAGCTCGGCTGGGTGGTCCAGCGCCACGGCGAGCTGTACGCGGCGGAGTACGGCTGGGACGAGAGCTTCGAGGGATTGGTGGCCGGGATTGTCGCGCAGTTCGTGGCACGCTACGACGCCCGGCGGGAGCGCTGCTGGATCGCGGACAGCGATGGCACCAAGCTGGGTTCGGTCTTCCTGGTGCGGGAGTCCGACGCCATCGCGAAGCTGCGGCTGCTGTTCGTGGAGCCGTGGGCGCGAGGGCAGGGGGTCGGAAGCCGGCTGGTGAACGAGTGTGTCCGCTTCGCGCGGGAGGTGGGCTACCGGACGATCACGCTCTGGACCAACGACGTCCTGCACGCCGCGCGACACATCTACGAGAAGACCGGCTTTCGCCTGGTGCGGGAGGAGCGGCACCACAGCTTCGGGCACGATCTGATCGGCCAGACCTGGGAGCTGGAGCTGTGAGTCGCGCCCCATCGGCCGCCGCGGCGCTGTCGGCCGCTTGCCGCAGGTGCAGGGCGGGGAGCGGGGGCCGGACCTGTCGATCGTCGCGAGCCGCATGACGGCGCAGGAGATCGGGCTGCGGATCACGAACGGCAGCCCGAACATCCCGGCCTACGCCGGGAGCATGACGGCGGAGGAACTCAGGGCGATCGTGGCGTTCCTGGTGAAGCGGAGGTGAGGCCGGGCCCGGCCAACCGAGCGAGCACCGCCGCCGTCTCCTCCACCAGTCGAGCCACGAGCCGCCCGGCCGACTGCCGGCGGGCGAGACCCACGCCCTGGCCCGCCCAGAGCGACAGGAACTCCGCCCGGTCCTGTCGGGCGGCTGCGCTTCGGAGAGGGCGGGTGAGCGCGTTCTGGAGCGGGAAGGGGAGCACCGCCTCGGCCCCGCCGCGTTCGATGTCGGCCATGAAGCGGTTCACGATGCCGCGGGCCGGACGGCCGGAGAACGCGCGCGTCACGCGGGTGGCGTCCTCCCGGGCCGTGAGGATCGCCCGCTTGTAGGCCTCGGGGATGCCGGCCTCGTCGCAGGTGAGGAACGCGGTGCCCATCTGCACGGCGCCCGCCCCGAGCGCGAGCGCGGCGGCGATCCCGCGGCCGTCCATGATGCCGCCCGACGCGATCACCGGTATCCGCACCGCGTCCACCATCTGCGGCACCAGCGCCATCGTCCCGATCATCGCGGCGTCGAAGTCGGCGGCGAAAGTGCCGCGGTGCGCGCCGGCCTCGCTGCCCTGCGCGACGACCGCGTCGACCCCCGCGGTCTCCAGCGCGACAGCCTCCGCGACGGTCGTCGCGGTCCCGATCACGAGCATGCCGCGCGCCCGGGCGGCGTCGATCGCCCCCCGATCGAGCAGGCCGAACGTGAAGCTGAGCGCGGAGGCGCCGCTCTCGAGCGCCGCCTGCAGCTGCTCGGCGAACGGCTCGTCGGCCGCCACGGGAGCGGCGGGCGGCGGCAGGCCGAGTTCGGCGTAGAACGGGGCGACGTGGTCGAGCGCGGGGCCGGCGTTCGGCGGCTCGGGCGGGGGCAGCGGGGCGAACAGGTTGATCCCGAACGGGCCCGACGTCCGCGCGCGCACCGCGTGGGCGAATTGCGCGATCTCGGGCCCGGTGAGGTACGCTCCGGCCGCGAACCCCAGGGCCCCTGCCTCGGAGACCGCGGCCACGAGCTGCGGCGTCGTCGCCCCGCCCGCCATCGGGGCCTGGATGATCGGGTGGGTTACGCCGAGGCGCCGCGTCAGCCCGGCCGTCATGCGATCGCGCCTGCCAGCGCCTCGGCCGTCACCGTGTGCTCCCCCGGGAACGTGAAGGTGCGCACCCGGTAGCCGAGTCGCCCGAGCTCGGCCGCGCCCCGGTCGAGGTCGTCGCGCGACACGAACGGGTCGCTGTCCCCGCCGGCGAGTACGATCTCCGTCGATCGCAGCCGCTCGCGGGCAGGTTCGGCCGAGATCTCGGCGGGAAGCGGGCCGGCCCAGAGCAGGAGGGTGCGGGGCGGGTCGCCCGAGCCCAATGCCGCCCAGCGGAACGCGGTGGCTGCGGCCTGGGAGAACCCGAGCACGCGGATCGTGAGCGGCGCCCCGCCGCACTTCCGCTCCACCTCGGCGCGCACCCGGTCGAGATAGGCGACGTAGTCGGCGATCTCCGCCTCGCGGTCGTCGCGCGTCATCCACGAGGCGCCGACGCGGGCGGCCGCATGGCTCGCCGCCGAGGGGGGATCCACGTAGAACCGCGACAGCGCCTCCGGCGCGACGACGAGAGCGCCGGGCCGGGCGAGCGCGGCGGTCCGGCGGGCGAGCGGCGCGGCGAGCTGGCCGTAGCCGTGGAGCACGAACCAGCACTCGCGCACCGCGGGGCCCGGCGTGCCGAGCAGGTAGTAGCGCGCGGTGCGCTCGACGCGGATGTGGTGTGGCTCGGGCGGTGGCGCCACCGTCGTCATGGGCTGGTCCCCGGGCAGGTCCCGTGTCATCGTGTGGATGCTCTGCGTAAGGAGGGAACCATGGCCGACCCGGACGGCCCGCCGCAACACCGCGCCCCGCCGGCGGTCCGGAAGGGCCGGGGCGCGACGTCGAGCTCTCCCGGGAGGAGCTCGCCCGGTGGCTCGGCGAGCGGTTCTGTACGAGCGTCCGAACGAGGGTCTGCAGGCGCCGCGCGCCAAGTTGAGGATCGCCGCTCAGAGCTTGAGCCAGCACCACTCCCTGGTGTACGGCACCCGGCTCATCCGCCAGCCCGACCGCTCGCCCACCACCACGGTGTCGCTCCAGTTGAAGCCGCAGCCGTGCTCACGGTCGTAGAGGCCGGGCTCCTGCGAGAAGCACATGTTCCGCCGCAGCATGGTATAATCGCCGAGCGCGAGCCACGGCGCCTGATGCCCCTCGACGCCGGCCCCGTGAGCCGGCCGGTGGTAGACGTAGCGCTGCACTCCCTGCCGCACCTGGTACTCGTGGATCCGCCGCGCCACGTGCGAGGCGGCCGTGCCTTCCCGCGAGAGCTCGACCTGGAGATCGCAGCAGGCCTGGCTCACCTCCCACAGCTTGCGCATGTGCGGGTCGAACCGTCCGGCGTCGTCGGCGAGGATGAACGCGCGGTAGTTCTCGTGCCCGTAGCCGCCGATGCGGGCGATCCCCGCGACCTGCAGCGCCATGTTGCGGCCGATCCGGTTGAAGTACGGCTGGTTCGGGTGGGGGTACGCCGTGACCGGCCCCGCCCGCACTGCGATCCCCACGCCGCTGGCGACGCCGTGGTGGGCCGCGCCGCCGCCCAGGTCGAGGTCGCGGTAGAGCTGGTCGTTGATCCAGAGCTCGGTGGCCGCCGCCACCTCGTAGTCGGTGACGTCGGTGCCGTGCGTGAGCACGTAGTCGCGGGCGAAGCCGTGCGCGCGGTCGAAGTACACGTATGCGCGGCGCCACAGGGCGAGCTCCTCGGGCGTCTTGACCTGCCGCATCCGGAGCACCGTGTCGCGGATGTTGACGAACTTCGTCTTGGGCAGGATGTCGTCGGCCTTGGTCTGCTCCGACGGGTACAGCTCGCCGTCGAGCCCGATGCGGTCGCCCTGGATCCCCTTCTGCTTGAGCCCGCGGAGCAGGAACTCGAACAGGTCGATCGTGTCGCCGGACTGGGCCGCGCCGCGATCGGGGAAGGCCTCCTCGGCGTGCAGGAAGTCGAAGTACATCCGGCCGTCGCCGAACCACCACGACGTGACGATGTCGCGGTCGAGCCCGGGGTAGAAGAACCACGGGTCGGCGTCGCCCTGGTTCATGAAGACGGCCTGGGGGCGCTCGGTAGTGGTGTGCCAGTAGCCGGTGAGATAGATGATGTTCTGGGGGTCGCGGATCAGAAACGCCTGGATGTCGCGCGCGGCGAGCTTGTCCTTGAGCCGCTGTACCGTCGCCTTGTTCCATTCGAGCGGGAGCCGGTCGTACGTCGCGGGCGCCGGCGGGCCCTCCTCACCCTTCGCCGGCCGGAGCAGCAGGGCCTCGCTCCGACCCGAGGCCTGCCCGCTCAGCTCGCTCCGGAGCGTGGGCGCGGCGCCAGGCGGGTCGGTCTGGAGGGCGGCGACCCGGTCGACCCGGGAAAGGAAGCCGGCGCCGAGCGCGGCGAGGGTGCCGTCCCGGAGCCACTGGCGGCGGGTGGGGTGCATCGGATTCCTCGGTGTGGAGGTTCCTGCTCGAAGGGAGAAGATCAGGCTCCGCGGCGTGGCGTCAAGCCGGCTCGACGGCGACCCAAGCCGGGTCCGAACATGGCGCGCCATCGCCCGCGCCAGCTCGTGCTCTCCCATGAACACCTTGCCGACGTTCTCCTGCTTGCAGCAGCGCCGCCTCTTCGTCGCTGTGAGTCCGGACCACCGCTTCTATTCTCGGATTCAGCGTGCGCGCGATCTCCACCATCTTGCGAGCCTGGAACGTGTTCGGTGTCGCGATGACCAGAATGCTCGCCCGGGCGACATGCGCCTGAATGAGCACCGCAGGTTCGGATGCATCCCCCGTGACAGCCGGGATATGCCGCTCGCGCAGTCGCTCCACGGCTTCCCGATTCTGCTCGGCGACCACGTATGGAATACGGTGACGCCGTGAGGCATGGCGCCTTCAGTGGTGGGACGCGCGGATCAGACGCTGCTTCGCGGGTCGCGTCCGCGAGGCCGTGATGCGGGCGGGAGAGGAAGCGGGCGCCGGGTTGATGGCGCCCGCCGACTCGCGCGGGTCACACCAGCGGACCGGTTCCCGTGAAGTGGATGAGCGTCGCCTCGGGGCGACGACTGTCGAAGTGGGTCTCACTTACGCTGGCGGTCCCGGTCTGCCCATTGTCCAGCGTGACCGAGATGCGCTCGTCGGGGAGAAAGCCGTCCGCGCTGCGAGAGACGAACTGGCCGCTCCAGGATTGCCGGCCCGCGCCGGGCTCGCTGACGGTGAGGCGCACTTCAACGTGGTCCAGGGTTTTCCGGTTCGAGCGCTCGATACGTGCCATGTACGACGTCATGGTGCGGCCTTCTCTCTAGGTGGTGGAGCACCGGGCCTTGATCAACGCGTCCCGATGGTGGACGGACCGCCAGGCCTCGGACGCTGCGATCGCCTCGGACAGGGCGGTCGCGGTGGGCTCGAGCACCGCACCCGGTGCGGAAATGAACACGACGTCGCCCTGAGCCTGGGCGAATGCGGCCAGCTCCTGGCAGAATGGCGCGAGGCGCTCGATCGGCTCGCGCGCGTCGATCCGGACCAGGATGGACTCGACGCGTCCGTCGTGCTCCCAGACCTCGATCCGGTGACCGGCCTCCGTACCCCACACGCCGAGTTGCGGGCTCCACGAGGTGCCGCGGGGCAGGAGTGCGCCGAGGGCGCGCCGCCAGGTCCCGGCCGGCTGCCGGAGCCGCCACGGGTCGCGGTCCGACGGGGAGACCGCTCGAGGCACGAGGTGGAGCGCGAGCTGCCAAGTGGCCATCGGCCCGCCATCACTCCTGCAGCGGCGTCTCGCCGGGCACCGACTCTTCACCCGGGGTCGCATCCGCCCGGCTGCTGGCCCGGTCGCGCTTGCGCTGGAGCTTCTCTTCTCGCTTGCGCTTCTTCTCGAGATCCTTCTGCCGTTTCTGGAAGCGGTAGTTCGGTTTCGGCAACGGAGGCTCCCCGTCGGTTCTGCCGGCTGGAGAAGGCTGCCCATCGGATGGATGGCGCAGTACTACGGGCAGTGCACGCCCAAGATAGCCCTGGCGGCTCACCCTGCGCGACTCGTGCTTCAGGATGTCGTCAGCCCCTCGAGCGCGCGCCCGCCACGACCCTCGCGCCGCCGCGCTCCACGTCGAGCGCCTCCCGATCGAGCTTCGCGCCGGGCGCGAGCTCCCGGGTCTGTTCCCCGCGTCGAGGCGTCCACTCGAGCAGCGCGCCCGGCTGCACCTGGAAGAACGTGCACAGCCGCTCGAGCGTGTCGGCGTGCAGCCGGCCGAAGCGTCCGCCCGGCCGGGAGAGCCGGTAGGCGGTCGGGTAGCTGAGGTTCGCACCACGGCTGAGCGCGTACGCGGTGATGCCGCGGCGCGCCATGAGCTGGTGAACCACGAGCCGAACCATGGGACCTTTCGGGTGGGATCGCGGCGGCTGCGGGAGTGTAGCCTTGCGATATGTAGCGCTACAGTATAGCCTCCAAGAGCAGCACCGGCCATAGCCCTTCCCTGGCGGTGCCACTCCGATCGCCGCGCCCAGTTTCCGGGACCCAGACTGTTCGAGTGCCCACCCCCTTGTAGGAAGGTGCTCGTGGCCCTGCACCCTGCCCGACCGGCTCCGACCGGCTCCCGCGCGCACCGGCGCAGGATCGGCATCCTCGACCTCGTCACCAAGTCCCCGCGCAACAGCGTGTACGGGCGGCTCATGAACGCGAACCTCGCGAGCATCATGCCGCAGGTGTTGGGCGTCTGGTGCGAGGAGGCGGGGCACGAGGTGCGCTACGTGTGCTACACCGGGGGCGAGGACCTTCTCACCGAGCTGCCGGACGACCTGGACATCCTGTTCATCGGCGCGTTCACCCAGGCGGCCCAGCTCGCCTACGCGCTGAGCAACCTGTTCCGCCAGCGGGGCGCGATCACCGTTCTCGGCGGTCCCCACGCGCGTTGCTACCCGGAGGACGCGCAGCAGTACTTCGACTACGTCCTCGGCTTCACCGACCGGACCGTGGTGCAGGAGGTGCTCGCCGAATGCGCCCGGCAACGGCCGCTCGGCCGGGTCCTGTCAGCCGCCCGGCAGCCGTCCGACCTGCCCAGCCTGGAGGCCCGCTGGAAGTACGTCGAGGCGACGCTGGCCAAGGCGCCCGCGATCAAGATCGTGCCGATGATCGGCAGCCTCGGCTGCCCCTACACCTGCAGCTTCTGCATCGATTCCACGGTCGACTACCAGCCGCTCGGCTTCGCCCAGCTGAGCGAGGATCTCGCGTTCCTGCTCACCAAGGTGCCGCGTCCGATCGTCGCGTGGCACGACCCGAACTTCGGCGTGCGGTTCGACGACTACATGAACGCGATCGAGGCAGCGGTGCCGCGCGGCCGGATGCGGCACATCGCGGAGAGCAGCCTGTCCCTGCTGTCGGAGCCGCATCTCCGGCGGCTGTGCGCGAACGGCTTCCAGGCGCTCCTGCCCGGGATCGAGTCGTGGTATTCGCTCGGCAACAAGTCGAAGACCCGGAACACGGGGGCGGAGAAGGTCCGGCAGGTCTCGGAGCACGTGAACCTGATCCTGCGATACGTGCCCTACGTGCAGACGAACTTCGTCCTCGGGCTCGACTGCGACGAGGGACCGGAGCCGTTCGAGCTCACCAGGCGCTTCCTTGATCTCACGCCGGGCGCGTTCCCCGCCTACTCGCTGCTGTCGGCGTTCGGCCGGGCGGCACCGCTCAACCTGGAGTACCAGCGGGCCGGCCGGGTACTGCCGTTCCCCTTCACGTTCCTGAACAACAACCACGCGATGAACGTCCGGCCCGCGAATTACTCGTGGGACGAGTTCTACACCCACCTGGTCGATCTGACCCGCTATTCGTTCTCCTGGCGGGCCATCGGGCGCCGGCTCACGGCCACGGCCGGCGTGATCCCCCGGTGGATGAACGTGGTGCGCGCGATGTCGTCGGAGGGGTGGGGGCGCGTCGAGTACCACACCACCATCCGGCGGCTCCTGGACACCGATCCGAGCGTGCGCGCATTCATGGAAGGGACGACGGAGCGGCTGCCCGCTTTCTACGCCGAGCGCATCGCGCGCGACCTCGGCGACCTGCACCGGCATCTGCCCGCCGGCGGCACCATGCACGATCCGAACGCGTACCTGAAGAGCTCGAGCGATGGGTCCCCTGTCACGCAGCTGCAGGGCGGCCGGCGCCATCTCCGCGCGGCGATCGGCGAAGTACCCGAGCGCGCGACCACTCTGTTCTGACGAGGGTTCCCATGCTGGAAAAGGAAGTCCGTTTCGGCCTCAACGTGTGGCGCGGCACGCCATCGCGTCCCACCACGGCGCACGTGTTTCTCCAGCGCATCGTCCGCCACCCGAACGGGATGCTGGCGGTGACGCCGGTATGCTCCTCGCTCACCGAGATGGAGGGGCAGATCGAGACCCTGAAGGGCGAGCTGGACGACGTGCTGCGGCAGGCGCGGCAGGCGTTTCCCGCAAGCGGCGAGGCGGCGGTCCGGCGCTGAGGCTCGCGACCGCCTCTCGCCCGAGCTTCACGGAAGCTGGCCCCGCCCCGGGGCCTTCTTTCTTTTTTGGGTGCCGGGACGCGGCGGCCCTCCGTACCGGCGGATATCTTGCGCCCATGCGGGGTCTCGAGCGAAAGGCCCTCCGGACGCCGGTCCGGGCGTGCGGCTCCGCGGCGCTGCTGGCGCTCGCGCTGGCGGCGCCGGGCGCCGCTCAGCGCGTCGCGGACGACGCCGGTTGGCGCGAGCAGCGCGAGGGGCTGGTGGCCGAGCGCCTCGCGCCGTGGGGCATCAGCGACTCGGCGACGCTGGCGGCGATGCGCGCCGTGCCGCGCCACGAGTTCGTGCCGCCGGAACAGCGGGACCTCGCGTACGAGGACATCGCGCTCCCGATCGCGCAGGGACAGACGATCTCGCAGCCGTTCGTGGTGGCGATGATGACGCAGGTCATCCGCCCGCGCGCCGGCCTGCGGGTGCTCGAGGTGGGAACCGGCTCGGGCTATCAGGCGGCGGTCCTCGCCGCGGCCGGGTGCCGGGTCTGGACGATCGAGATCTTCAAGGTGCTGGCGGAGGACGCACGCGCGCGGCTGGCCCGGCTGGGGTACACCGGGGTGGCGGTCCGCCATGGCGACGGCTACGCGGGGTGGCCGGAGGCGGCGCCGTTCGACGCTGTCGTCGTCACTGCGGCGGCCGACTCGATCCCGCCCGCGCTGCTGGCGCAGCTCGCGCCCCGAGGCCGGCTGGTGATGCCCGTGGGCGACCCCGCGACCGAGCAGGCGCTGGTGCTGGTCGAGAAGGACGCGAAGGGTCGGATCAGGTCGCGGAAGGTCCTCCCGGTGAGGTTCGTGCCGCTGCTGCGCGGCGTGCGTTGACGGAGGCGATACGGACGGCGCCGAGGCGCGCTCGACCAGCGTCGTCACCGTCGCCTTCCAGTCGGCGTCGAGGCTCGCGGCGCTCCACGGCCAGCCGCGGAGATCCTCCAGGTCGATGGCGCTCTGGATCTGATCCAGCGTCATCCCCGTCCGGGCCATCGAGTCCACCCGCGAGGTCGCGGCCTCCAGCAGCGCGCGGACCCGCCGGGTGTAGCCGTGATCGCGCATGACCGGGCCGTGGCCCGGCACGGGATAACGGCGCCGCCGGTTCGGCGGCCGGCCTGCCGGTCGGACCCTACGAGGGGGAGGGGGGCGCGAGCTCCTTCACGAGCCGCTCCGCCAGCTCCAGCCGCTGGACCAGCAGGTGCC
Source organism: Gemmatimonadales bacterium (assembly GCA_035763885.1). Taxonomy (GTDB): domain Bacteria; phylum Gemmatimonadota; class Gemmatimonadetes; order Gemmatimonadales; family GWC2-71-9; genus DASQPE01. The sequence goes on along the minus strand of DASUAH010000210.1, from coordinate 1,043 downwards.
GGAGGTCGTGCCGCTCGGTCCGGGCGATTTCCCGCTCGAGCTCGGGCAGATAGGCGTCCAGCAGACCCCGCAGCGTGTCGGTGTCCTGGTCGGTGAGAACGAGATGCATGGTGGTCCTCCGAGTTCAGCGCGGCAGCGCCACTCCGCCCTTCAGCACCGCGCGGATGCGCTGCACGTTCCGCACGTCGGCCGTCGGATCGGCGTCGAGGATCAGGAGGTCGGCGGCCTTGCCCGCCTCGAGCGTGCCGACCTCGCCGGCCAACCCCATCGCGTCGGCGGCGGTGCGGGTCGCGGCGACGAGCACCTCCAGGGGGGTGAGCCCCGCTGACTGGAGGAGCTCCATCTCGCGGTAGATGGACGGGCCGTGGAAGGTGCCGGGATTTCCGGCGTCGGTCCCGATCGCCACGGCGACGCCGGCGTCGTGCAGCCGCTTCGCGTTGACCAGCGCGAGCGAATCCTCCCGCGCGATCCTCGCCCGTCGCTCCGGCGCGCGCGCCCGGGCGAGCGCGGGCTCGTTCGCGAGATCGAGCCGGGCGAAGGCGCGCGACGCCGAGTCGGCGCACCCGAGCGGGTAGGGCCAGGCAGCCTCCCGCCCCAGCGCCGCATTCAGGTATCCCTCGTCAACGGTGATGGTGGTGACGTAGATGACACCGTGGTCGCGCGCGAGCGCCAGGAACTCGTCGTCCACCGTCTCCGTGAACACGCTGTGCACCAGCACGCGGGCCCCCGCGCGGATCGCGTCCTTCGCCTCCCACAGCCCGGTGGCGTGCACGATGAGCGGCAGCCCCAGGGACCGCGCCTCGTCGCCGGCGGCGCGCACCAGGCCCTGCATGCGGGCGGTGTCGGGTGGCTGGGGTGGCATGATGTACCAGAGCTTCACCGCGTCCGACCCGAAGGCGGCGTGCTCACGCACCACCGCCCGCACGACCGAGTCGCTCGTCATGTGGATCAGCTGCTGCTGGCCGGGCAGGTTGAGCCAGTGGTCGATGGTCGAGAGGAGCGGCCCGGCCGCGGCGATCCGGGGCGCCCGGGGGCTCGCGGCG
>DASUAH010000209.1:0-2019 GCA_035763885.1 Gemmatimonadales bacterium | reverse complement strand
GCCACCGACGAGCATGGAGGCGGCGAGCACGGAGCGGTGCCGGCTCCGCCTGCGGGAAGGGCTGGGACAGCGCCGGCTCGAGGCCCTGACGGAGGCGGGGCGGGGGCAGGACGCCGAGCTCGTGCTCGTCGAGATCGGCCGGTGGTTGAGCGCGTCGGCGGGCGGCTGATCGCCACCTGATGCCGCGTCCGTTGAAGGTCGGTATCCAGCTGCCGGAGGTGGAGCGCGAGGTCCGGTGGCCGGAGCTCCGCGACATGGCCCGCGTGGCCGAGCAGGTCGGATTCGACTCGCTGTGGGTCGGCGACCACCTCCTGTTCCGCGATCCGGGGCTGCCTCCGCGCGGGCCGTGGGAAGCCTGGTCCACGCTTGCCGCCCTGGCGGCGGTGACCGAGCATGTGGAACTTGGTCCGCTCGTCGCCAGCGTGTCGTTCCACAGTCCGGCGATGCTGGCCAAGAAGGCGGCGACGCTGGACGAGATCAGCGGCGGCCGGCTGATCCTCGGCCTCGGGGCGGGGTGGAATGAGCCCGAGTACCGCGCGTTCGGCTTCCCGTTCGATCATCGATTCGAGCGCTTCGAGGAGGCCTTCACCATCATCCGCGCACTGTTGCGCGGAGAGGAGGTGACCGTCGCCGGTCGCTACCACCAGGTCGAGGGATGCGTCCTGCGTCCCGCGCCGCGGCGGCCCGGCGGCCCGCCGGTCATGATCGGTACGACCGGCAGGCGGATGCTGCATCTGGCCGCGCAGCACGCCGACGCCTGGAACGCCTGGTTCACGTGGTACGGCAACCGGCCCGAGGGTATCCCCGTCCTGAGAGGCAACGTGGACGCGGCGTGCGCCGCCGTTGGGCGTGACCCCGCCACGCTGGCACGCACGGTGGCGGCGCTGATCCAGATCCAGGGGAAAGAGGTGGCGATCCGAGGAGGGAAGCAGGAGCGCGTCCCGCCCCTGCGCGGCTTAGTGGAGGAACTGGCGGGGGACCTCCGCGCCTTCGCCGCCGAGGGAATCTCCCATGTGCAGCTCGTCGTCGACCCGATCACCATCGACTCGATAGAACGCCTCGCTCCGGTCATCCAGGCGCTGGACCGTTGACCCCGATCTTCCACGTGTTTGGTATTGACTCGGTCCGAACCGGGTCAATACCAAACAGCGGGAAGGTGATTAGAACTTCCTGCGGAGAACGGAGCGGCATGGCAGTTTTGCTCCTCGCGGTTGTCCTCCCCGCGCTCCTCCTCGCCGGCACGCCGGCTTCGGTCGCGGCGCAGGCGCCCCCGGACCTCGCGGCACGGCTGGATCCGCTGCTCGCCGATCCGCGGTTGGCGGGAGCGCAGTACGCCGTCGTGGTGCGGGATGCGGCCACCGGGACGGTCCTCTACGACCGGAACGGCAGCGTCCGCCTCATCCCCGGGTCGAACCAGAAGCTCTTCGTGGCCGCCGCAGCGTTCGCCGCGCTGGGGGCTGACTTCCGCTTCCGCACGTCGCTGCTCAGCAGCGGGCGGCAGCGCGGAGATGTGCTCGAGGGCCACCTCTACCTCAAGGGGACCGGCGATCCGACGATGACGCCGGCCCGCTGGGAGGAGCTGGCGGGCCAGCTCGCCGTCCTGGGCATCACCCGCGTGCGGGGCCGCCTGATCGCCGACGACTCGTGGTTCGACGACATCCGGCTGGGGCCGGACTGGGCCTGGAACGACGAGACGTTCGGCTTCGCTCCGCAGACCTCTGCGCTCACCATCTCGCCCGACGAGGAGCTCGACGTGAACTCCGTGCTGGTCGAGGTGAGCCCCGGCGAACGGGTCGGATCGCCGGCCGGGATCACGGTCACGCCGGCGACCGACTACGTCCGCGTCGTCAACCGCATCTGGCCCGAGGACCCCCCGGGGACGGGACGCCTCTTCGTGCGGCGCGACCACGGGGCGAACAGAGTCGTCGTCGAGGGGATGATCCCGCTGGGGGCCATGCCGGTCCGCCGGGCGATCAGTGTGTGGGAGCCGACGGCGTACGCGGCGGGCGTCTTCGCCGC
>DASUAH010000208.1:0-9858 GCA_035763885.1 Gemmatimonadales bacterium | reverse complement strand
GGGGGTCCGGATCTACGCCCTCCTCGCCCTCGGCACCTGGCGCGACTCCTCGCTCGCGCCGTACGCGCTGGCACGGCTCGACGACAGCGTCGTCAACGTCCGGGTCCAGGCCGCCACGGCGCTCGGCGGGCTGGGCGGGGCCCAGGCCGTCGCGGCGCTCCTCGCCGCACGGCGTGACGCGCCGGCCTGGGCCCTGCGCCGGGAGGCGCTGCTCGCGCTGGCCCGCGCCGACTCGACCGCGTTCCAGACGGCCGCAGCGGACTGGGCCGCGAGCCTCGATTGGCGCGAGCGGGCCGCGGCGGCCGAGGGCTGGGCCGTCACCCGGCCCGGTGAGCCGGGCTGGCGCGACGACCCCGACGGTCGCGTCGTCGCCGCCGCGCTGCAGGCCTGGAGCAGCGAGGTGCCGGGAATCGACCCGGCGCTGCTCGCCGCCGCCCGCGCGCTCATCGGTCACCCGGATGCCGGGGTCCGCAGCGTGGCGGCCGACATCCTGGCCCGCGCCGCCGACCCCGCCGACCTGCCGGCGCTCGCGGCGGCGTGGCACGCCGCCGATCAAGACTCCTTTCCGGAGGCGGCCCAGTCCGCGCTGGGAGCGCTCGCCGCGATCGCGGCGCGCTCCGACACCGCGGCCGCGCTGGTCGAGCGGCGGTTCCTGGCGGCGACCTCGGCCCCGCCCAGCTATCTCCTGCGCCGCTGGGCCGCGGAGCGGTGGCCGGCCGCCGCGGCGCGCTGGGGTCGGGCGCTTCCGCTCGAGACCCGACGGGGTTCGGCCGAGTACCGCGACATCGTTCGCCGCCGCCGCCTCGGCGCCCCGGCGGGCCGCCGGCCCCGTGCGCGGTTCGAGACCGATGGCGCCGGCACCTTCGAGGTCGAGCTTCTGGGCGACGAGGCACCGCTCACCGTCGAGCACTTCGTCACCCTGGCGCGGAGCGGATTCTTCGACGGCCACCGTTGGCATCGAGTGGTGCCGAACTTCGTCGTGCAGGACGGCGATCCGCGTGGCGACGGATGGGGCGGGCCCCCGCTCCCGCGCGGCCCGCGCCACGCGTACGCGATTCGGGACGAGATCAACCGGGTCCGCTACGCCGGTCCGGTGCTGGGGATGGCGCTGTCGGGGCCCGATACCGGCAACAGCCAGTGGTTCGTGAACCTGAGCCCGCAGCCGCACCTCGACGGGACCTACACGGTGTTCGGCCGGGTCGTGCGCGGCCCCGGCCTCAGCGCCCTCCAGGCGATCACGCAGGGAGACCGGATCACCCGCGTGCGTGTCAGCGTACATTGAGCCCTGCTACATTTCGCTGCGCCGATGCCCCCACCGCATCTCTGCCGCCGCGCGCCCCTCGCCGGGCTCGCCCTCGTCCTCGCCGCCTGCCGCACCGCACCGGGACCGCTCGTCCCGGTCGCGGCGGCCCCGGTCACGGAAGCGCAGGTCACCGCCTGGGTCCGGCCGACCGTCCCTGAGGAGGCACGGCTGCTCCGGTTCAAGTGGCTGTTCCGCGACGACAACTCGAGCGCCGGCGGGCGCGGGAGCGCGCGCATCGCGCCACCCGACTCGCTCCGCTTCGACGTGTCGGGCCCGTTCGGGAGCAATGCCAGCGCCGCGGCGGTCGTGGGCGACTCCGCCTTGTGGGTCGAGCCGGAGGACGCCATCGAGAAGCTCGTGCCCAGCTATCCGCTCATGTGGGCGTTGCTCGGCGTGGCTCGCCTGCCGGACGCCGACGCGGAGCTGCGGGGCAGCGACGACGGGAGGCGGACCGCATGGGAGTACGCCCACGGCGAGGACACGATCGCCTACGCGCGAACCAGCGGAACTCCGGGGCGGCTGTTCGCCGAGGTGCGCCACGCCGGCAAGGTGGTGGGGCGGGTGGAGACAATGCTCGGCGCCGATGGCCGGCTCCAGAGCTCGCGGCTGACCGTCCCCTCTGCCCCGGCGCGGCTTGACCTCACCTTCCTTTCGGCCGACCGGCCCGATTCCTTTGCGCGCGAGATCTGGCTTCCTCGCGGTCGCTAGCGCGCTCGCGGTCTCCGGCTGCTACGGCTTTGCCGGCGGGGGGCTGCCGCCCAACGTAAAGACCGTTGCCGTGCTTCCGTTCGAGAACCTCACACCGGAGCCGACCCTCACCCGCGACATCCAGGACGCGGTGCGCGACGCGATGGAGGGCCGGCTGGGCCTCCGCCAGGCGGGCGAGGCCAGCGCAGATGCGGTGGTCCGCGGCACCATCAACCGCTACGAGCCGGACCTGCCGGTCGCGTACCAGGGGACCCCCGGCGCCGACGTGCAGGTGACCCAGCGACTGGTGCAGATCACGGTATCGGTGCAGATCGTCGACCAGCGGAGCGGACGAACCCTCTGGGAGCGGTCCGGCCTGACCATCGACGGGAATTACGATCCCGGTCAGGAGCTCGAGGGTCGCCGTCGGGCGTATCAGCGCCTGGTTACGAACATCGTGGAAGGAGCGCAGTCGCAATGGTGAGCCTTCCCCCGGGAAACCGTCGCGGCGCCAGCACCTTCGGCTGCCTGCTGTCGCTCGTCATCTTCGGGATCGTCGCGTACTACGGCGCGCACGTGGGCGCGATGTACTGGCGCTACTACCAGCTGCGCGACGAGATGCGGATCAACGCCCGGCTGGCGCCCAACCTCACCGACGAGGTAATCCGCCGCCGGCTCGCGAACAAGGTGGACGAGGTGTTCGGGCCCCGCCAGCAGATCCAGTTCCGTGTCGCTCGCCCGGGACGGGGGCGCAAGATCTCGATCACCACGGAGTACCGCGACAGCGTGGACCTGCCCCTTTTCAGGCGGGGATTCCCCTTCCGCATCCAGGCCGAAGAACCGATCTGAAATGGATGCACTGCCGATACCCACGCTGCTGCTGAGCCTGGCGGCGATTCTCATCGCCGCGAAGCTCTTCGGCGACCTGGCCGAGCGCGTGAAACAGCCGGCGGTGCTTGGTGAGCTGGTGGCCGGCGTGCTCCTCGGACCGAGCGTCTTCGGCGTCATTCCCACTGCGGGGCCGATGGCCGAGATCCTCCACGTCGTGGCCGAGCTCGGCGTGATCCTGCTTCTGTTCGAGATCGGACTGGAGACCGATCTCCGCGAGCTGTTCCGGGTGGGGCCGGCGGCGCTCGCGGTCGCGGCGGTCGGCATCGCGCTGCCGTTCCTGCTCGGCTTCGGCTTCTGGACCGCCGCGCCGCCGACCCTCGTGGGCGATTCCGCCGCGACCGCCGCGATCTTCGTCGGGGCCACCCTGACGGCCACCTCGGTGGGCATCACCGCCCGGGTCCTGTCGGACCTTGGCAAGATGAATACGCGCGAGGCACGCATCATCCTCGGCGCCGCGATCATCGACGACGTGCTCGGGCTGGTGATCCTGACCGTGGTGAGCGGAATCGCCGCAGGCGGGCTGGTGTCACCACTCACGGTGATGCGGGTGCTCGTCATCGCCGTGGGTTTCCTGGTTATCGCAGTCGTCGGGGGACGTCTGGTCGCCCCGCGCCTTTTCCTGGTGGCCGAGCGCATGCGCGTGCGCGGGGTGCTGGTCGCCGCCGCGGTCGCCGTCGCGTTCGGGCTGGCGGGGCTCGCCGAGGAGGCGGGCAGCGCCCACATCCTCGGGGCCTTCGCGGCGGGACTCGTCCTGTCCGGCACCAACCAGTTCGACACCATCGAGCGCGAGCTCAAACCGGTCGTCTCGATCTTCGCCCCGGTCTTCTTTGTCGTCGTGGGTGCGTCGGTCGACCTCCGGCTGCTGGACCCGAGCCGCGAGGGGTCCGGCGCCCTCCTGTTGCTCACTCTGGTACTGAGCCTGCTCGCCATTCTGGGCAAGGTCGCTGCAGGATGGGCGGCGCCCTGGGAGCGCTACCGGCGCCTCGTGGTCGGCGTCGGCATGATCCCGCGCGGCGAGGTGGGCCTCATCTTCGCCAACATCGGGCTGCGGACGGGCGTGATCGGCCACGGGGTGTTCAGCGCACTCCTGCTCATGGTGATGGTGTCCACCTTCGTCGTGCCGCCCGCCCTCAAGTCGCTCTTCTCCCGGGAGGACCGCCGTGCCTCGTCCTGACGGCCGCGCCGGTGACCAGCTGCGCCCGCTCGCCCTCGAGCGGGGAGCCAACCCGTACGCCGAGGGTTCCTGCCTCATCCGGATGGGCGGCACGCTCGTGCATTGCACCGCGACGGTGGAGCAGAATGTGCCGCCCTTCAAGAAGGGGAGCGGCGAGGGGTGGGTCACCGCGGAGTACGCCATGCTGCCCCGCGCCACCATCGAGCGCACGCCGCGCGAGCGGGGCTCGCTCGGCGGGCGGACCCAGGAGATCCAGCGCCTGATCGGACGGTCGCTCCGGGCCGCGATGGGCACCATGGCCTTCGGCGAGTACACGATCCGCATCGACTGCGACGTCCTCCAGGCCGACGGCGGCACCCGGACCGCCAGCATCACCGGCGGCTGCATCGCGCTGGCCGACGCCTGCCAGTGGCTGGCGCAGCGCACCGGCCTGCCGTCGCCCTTCGGCCGGCTGGTCGCCGCGGTTTCGGTGGGCGTCGTCGAGCGGGATCTCCGGCTCGACCTCGCCTATCTCGAGGACCGGGACGCCGACGTCGACGCCAACGTGGTGATGCTGGAGCCCGACCAGTTCGTGGAGGTGCAGGGGACCGGCGAGCGCGCCACCTTCTCGCGCCCGGCGCTCGACTCGCTTCTCGACCTCGCCGGCTCCGGCATTGCGCGGCTCTTCGCGGCGCAGCGCGCGGCGCTCGGCTGGTGAAGCTGCTCGTCGCCACCCGGAGCGCGGCCAAACGGCGGGAAGCCGAGCGGCTGCTCGCGGGGACGGGGATCGAGCCCGTGTTTCCGGACGAGGCGGGCGTGCCCGCAACCCCGGTCGAGGAAACCCTCGAGCTGGGCGACAGCTTCGAGGCCAACGCACGCGCCAAGGCAACGTATTTCGCCCGTCAAACCGGCCTCCCTGCCGTGGCGGACGACTCCGGCCTCGAGGTCTTCGCGCTGGGCGGGGCACCCGGCGTCCGATCCCGCCGCTGGGCAGGATCGGCCGCGAGCGGGCAGGCGCTCGACGACGCCAACAACGCCGAGCTGCTCCGGCGGCTCGCCGGGGCACCGGCAGCGCGGCGGCGCGCCCGGTACCGCTGCGTCCTGGTCTACGTCCCGTCTCCGGGCGGTATCCCGGAGACGTTCGAGGGCAGCTGCCTCGGCGCCATCCTGGAGGAGCCCCGCGGCGCCGGCGGGTTCGGCTACGATCCGCTCTTCCGCAGCGACGATCTCGGCAAGACATTCGCCGAGGTCACCGCGCCCGAAAAGGACGCGGTCAGCCATCGCGGGCGTGCGTTTCGCGCCTTCCTCACCGCGCTGCCGGCACATTCCTGAACCAGGTTCAGCCCGCAATGTCCCCTCGCATCCGCAGCAGCACGCCGCTCTTGATGCTCGTCGCCGCCTGCGCCGGTGCCAGCGTCGTCGGCCCGGCCCCGAGCACCGATCGCCCCCAGTTCGCGTCGACCTACCAGCGCCGGAGCCATCCACCGGTGTTGATCCGGGATGCCACGGTCCTCACCGCGGCGGGCCCCGAGCTGGCGAAGGCCTCGGTGCTCTTCGCCGATGGACGGATCGTCGCGGTGGGCAGCGACGTCGCCGCGCCCGCCGATGCGGTCGTGGTGGACGGCACCGGCAAGTTCGTGACGCCCGGGCTCATCGATACGCACAGCCACCTCGGCGTATACGCGGCACCCGCCACGTCGGCCGAGGCCGACGGCAACGAAGCCACCCGGCCGGTGACCGCCGAGGTCTGGGCCGAACACTCCTTCTGGCCGCAGGACCCGCAGATCCCCCTCGCGGTCGCCGGTGGCGTCACCGTGATCCAGGTGCTGCCCGGCTCCGCGAACCTGATCGGCGGCCGCTCCGCCGTCCTCCGCCTCGTCCCCGCGCGGATCGTCCAGGAGATGAAGTATCCCGGCGCCCCGTACGGGCTCAAGATGGCGTGCGGAGAGAACCCCAAGCGCGTGTACGAGAAGACGGGTCCGTCCACCCGGATGGGCAACGTGGCGGGCTATCGCGCGGCATTCATCGAGGCGGAGCGGTACGGCGCGAAGTGGGACCGGTGGCGGAAGCACCGGACCGGCGACCCCCCTGACCGCGATCTCAGGCTCGAAACCCTCGCGGGCGTGCTCCGAGGCGACATCCTGGTGCACAACCACTGCTACCGCGCCGACGAGATGGCGCAGATGATCGACCTCGCCAGGGAGTTCGGCTTCAGGATCCGCTCGTTTCATCACGCGGTCGAAGCGTACAAGATCGCGGATATCCTCGCGCGCGAGGGCATCGCGAGCTCCGTCTGGTCCGACTGGTGGGGCTTCAAGATGGAGTCCTTCGACGGAATCCCGGAGAATGCCGCGCTGCTGGAGCAGGCGGGCGCCATCGCCATCATCCACTCCGACAGCGAGGACGGCATCCAGCGGCTGAACCAGGAGGCCGCCAAGGCAATGCACGCGGGACGGCAGGCGGGAATCGCCGTCTCCCGCGAGCAGGCCATCCGCTGGATCACCCGAAACCCGGCGTGGGCGCTCGGCATCGAGCACAGCACCGGAACGCTCGAGCCCGGCAAGGCCGCCGACGTCGTCGTCTGGTCCGGTGATCCGTTCTCGGTGTACTCGAAGGCGGAGCAGGTCTACAACGAGGGCCGGCCGGTGTTCGACCGCAGCCAGCCGAACCGGCAGTGGCGAACCGATTTCAATCTTGGCACCGGCGAGCCGGGGGTGGGCCGATGAGGACCGGGGCGTACCTCCGCCGCCTGGCGGTCGCCGGGGCGGGAGCGTTGCTCGTCCCGCAGCTCGGCGCGCAGACCGTCGCCATCACCGGGGCCACCGTGTACCCCGTCTCCGGCCCGAAGATCGAGCGCGGCACCGTGGTGATCCGCGACGGCCGGATCGCGGCGGTCGGCGCCGGCGTGCCGATCCCGGCCGGCGCTGAGCGGATCGACGCGACCGGCCGGTGGGTCACGCCGGGCCTCGTGCACACCGGCACCGACCTCGGAATCCGGCTCCTGAGGACCGGGGGGAGCCGGGAGACGCGAGAGGATTCCCTCGCGGGCGACATCAAGGCCGCCTTCAACGTGGCCGACGCCATCGATCCGGCGGCGCTGACCCTGCCGGTCGCCCGGCTTCAGGGCATCACGAGCACCCTGGCGGTGCCGTCCACCGGGCTGATTCCCGGCCAGGGGGCTTTCTTCGATCTCGCCGGCGAGCGGGTCGCGGACCTGGTCGCGAAGTCCCCCGCCGTCATGGTTATCGACTTCAGCGAGAGCGCGAAGGCGTCCGCGGGCGGGAGCCGCGGCGCGGTGCTGCAGAAGCTCCGGCGCGTGTTTCGCGACGCGCTGGAGTACGACCGGCGGCGGGACGAGTTCCGCCGCGGCCAGATCCAGCCGCTCGCCGCGGGGGCGGAGGATCTCGAGGCGCTGCGGCCGGTGCTGCGGGGCGAGCTGCCCGTGCTCGCCATCGCCAACCGGCGCCGCGACATCGAGGCTGCGCTCGACCTGGCGCAGGAGTTCGGGCTCCGCCTGGTTGTGCAGGGCGGGGCGGAGGCCTGGCAGGCCGCCGCCCAGCTTGCGCGGGCCCGGGTGGCGGTCGTGGTCGAGCCCCTCACGGACGTGCCCCGGTTCGATGCGCTGGCGCCGCGGCTCGACAACGCGACGCTGCTCCGCGCCGCCGGTGTGATGGTCGCGCTGGCGCAGCGGGACGACGCGCATTTCCGCAACCTCCGGCAGGCGGCGGGCAACGCGGTGCGGAATGGGATGACGTGGGAAGACGCCCTGCGCGCGGTGACGCTCGGGCCGGCCGAAGTCGCCGGGGTGGCGGACCGTTACGGCTCGCTCGAGCCCGGCAAGGTCGCGAACCTGGTCGTCTGGTCGGGCGATCCGTTCGAGTTCTCGAGCCGGGCGGAGCGGGTGTTCATCCGGGGGCGCCAGGTTCCACCCGTCAGCCGGCAGACCGAGCTGCTGGAGCGATATCGAACGCTCCCGCCGGCCTATTGAGGGCGGTGTTTGCCGTCCACCGTTGACCAGCTTCGGCGTTATGGTCGCCTTCATGCTTTTCTCATCGATGGCGCTGTAGGCTTCGACATGACTCACGCCCCTGCGTTACCCATCATCATTCAGGGCGGCATGGGAATCGGCATCTCGAACTGGCGGCTCGCACGAGCAGTGTCGCTGCGAAACCAGTTGGGGGTGGTCTCCGGCACGGCGATCGACGCCGTGCTCGTGCGGCGGCTCCAGGACGGCGACGTGGGCGGGGATGTGCGGCGCGCAATGGAGAAGTTTCCCATCCCCCAGGTCGCGGCGAATGCGCTCCGCCGCTACTTCCGACCGGAGGGCAGGGCTCCGGGTACACCCTACAAGGTGCTCCCCGTTCACAAACAGGTCGTCAGCAAGGCACGCCAGCAGATCACCATGCTTGCCGCCTTCGTCGAGGTCCAGCTGGCAAAGGAGGGGCACAGTGGAGCGGTGGGGATGAATCTGCTCACCAAGATCCAGCTCCCCAATCTGGCGCTGCTCTACGGGGCGATGCTGGCTGGAGTCGATTGGATCCTCATGGGGGCCGGGATCCCCCGGGAGATTCCCGGAGCGCTCGACGCCTTGGCCGAGCATCGGATCGCATCGCTCAGGTTCGAGGTGGAGGGACTCCCCGCGGGCGCCACTGAGCACCTCACGTTTGATCCCAGAGAGCACTGGGAGGGCAGGCCCCCGGAAGTGCGGCGCCCCGCGTTCCTGGCGATCATCGCCAGCAACTCGCTCGCGACCGTCCTGGCCCGCAAGGCCAGCGGCCGGGTGGACGGCTTCGTGATCGAAGGGCCGACCGCGGGGGGCCACAACGCGCCGCCTCGTGGTGTGACCCAGTTCAATGAACGGGGTGAACCGGTGTACGGCCCGCGGGACGAAGTCGACCTCCCGAAGATCGGGGAGCTGGGCCTCCCGTTCTGGGTCGCGGGAGGAGCGGGCTCGCCCGCACACCTGCGAGGGGCGCGGCAGGCCGGCGCCACCGGCATTCAGGTGGGCACTCTATTCGCATTCTGCGACGAGTCAGGCCTGGCCGAAGACTTCAAGCGCTCGGTGCTGACGCACGCCGCGCGTGGAGCGGTAGATGTGTTCACCGATCCACGTGCCTCGCCTACTGGCTACCCCTTCAAGGTGGTGAACTGGAGCGGGCTGGGGGCGGCGGCGCGTCCCGAACGGGTCTGCGATCTGGGCTACCTCCGCGTCGCTTACTCCACGCCGGAGGGCAGGATCGGCTACCGATGCTCCGGTGAGCCGGTGGACGCCTACCTCCGCAAGGGAGGCCGTCTGGAGGACACGGAGGGGCGCAGGTGTCTGTGCAATGCGCTGATGGCCAACATAGGGCACCCGCAGGTGCGGGCGGGCGGGTGGGTGGAGCCGCCGCTGCTGACGAGCGGGGACGATCTCAAGTCCATCTCGACCTTTCTCGCTGGACGGTCGCGCTACTCCGCGTCCGAGGTGATCGACTACCTGCTCTCGGCGGACCCGGGCTGACCTGACCTCGTGTCCACCTCACCTTGAGGAGGCGGGTCATGCCAGGCTCACTGTCGTCCGGGGGCAGCCGGGCCTATCCTTAGGGCCTGCTGCCGGGTGGCTGGCCGCGACTTTTCGGGCTACGTCGCGGCGGCGAGACACACGCGCCGGCAGGAGCACCACCGAGAGTGAAGGGACAGCGGGGCGTAGCTTAGCCTGGTAGAGCGCCTGCTTTGGGAGCAGGAGGTCCCCGGTTCGAATCCGGGCGCCCCGATGGCAGCCGGGTCATCCCCGTCAGGGGAGGTTATGATGCTCGCCGAGCCGGTGTTGGCGCCGATGGAGATC
>DASUAH010000207.1:0-11745 GCA_035763885.1 Gemmatimonadales bacterium | reverse complement strand
GTTCTTGCCCTTGCGTTCCCCATAGAGGTTCCTAACTCCTGATTCCATCGACACAGCCACACCCGCCGAAACCCGGAGCGGCAAAGCGCGGATTGCTGCGGAGCAGCCCCGCGCAGCCCTCATCAGCGACAGGAGCAAGTCCACATGAAACCCGAATACCAGGACTACGAAGGCCACCGCATCGAGATCCGCAGCCGCGAGGGCAGGTCCGAACTGCTGATCGACAACATTCCGGTCGCGTACGGGCGTCTGCCGAACGGGAAGTTCTTCCTGGACGACTACGCCTACGACTGGACCGACGACCTGCTCGAGCTCGCCCGGCGGTACGTCACCTACCGCCGCAGGGTACAGGAGGTTCGTGCCAGGGGCTCCGCTCAGAAAGGGAAGTGAGACATGCGCTGCCGCAAGAACTATCGCGACCTCACGCTTGTCGAGCGCGACCGCCTGGTCCAGGCGCTCCACCACGTGAAGGCCCTGGGCATCGTCGATCAGTATGCCGCCGAGCACGAAACGCATTTCGATCACGGCATTCACAGCAGCTCGCACTTCCTCCCGTGGCACCGCGACTTCATCCGCCGTTTCGAAGATGCGCTGCGCACGTACCATCCAGCGGTCACGCTGCCGTACTGGAACTCCGTCGCCGACACGAGCCCGTCGGATCCGCTGTGGGACAACGCGTTCCTCGGTCAGTTCGATTCGGCCTGGGGGCTCAACCGCGCGCTCGGGTCCGCCACGCTGCCGACCGAGAACCAGATGAATACGGCCCTCGGGCACGGCACGTACGACGCATTCTGGCCCGATCTCGAGGTCAACGTTCACAACGCGCCGCACCGCTGGGTCGAAGGCGAGATGGGGCAGCGCGATTCTCCCCACGACCCGGTCTTCTACCTCCACCACTGCTGGATCGACCTGCTGTGGGCGCAGTGGCAGCTCCGGAATCCTGGCGCTCCGTTCGTGGCCAGCGACCCGACGACGGAACTGAACGATCCGCTGATGGGCGTGACCACCACGGCTGCCGACGTGATGGACCATCGGACGATCAACATCTATCACTACCCGGCGGGGTTCCTGCCCGATGCCCCCCGTGTGACGCTGGACACCCCCGTGGTCAACTTCATCGAGGTGCCGGCGGGTGAGACGCGCATGGGGGCCGCTGTCTTCAGCCTGGACGCGTGCGAGACCCTGCACTTCACGGTCGTGGCCGGCCCCGTCGTGACCTCCGGGCCGCCCGGGACGGCCTTCGGGCTGCTGGCGTCACCGGTCCCGGCCGATCCGCACGTCGACTCGAAGGGGCGGGTCTGGTTCACCTACATGGGGACCGCTGCCGGTGACATTGCCGAGGGCACGGCCACGATCCGGTGCGACGAGACAGGAGAGCAGTTCGTCATTACGCTCAGGGCCAACACGATTGCGCGGCCGACGGCCGCGATCGTCATGGTGCTCGACCAGTCGAACAGCATGACGTTCGACTCGGGGATCGGTGCGGGACTCACCCGGTCGGATGTGCTGAAATTCTCGGCGCCGACGGCGGTGGTCGTCCTCGAGGACGAAAACGCGATGGCGGTGTGCAGCTTCGACCACGACGCGCATCCCGGTATCGGGATGACGGCCGCGGCAGGCGTCGGGAAACTGACAATCAATGGGGCCATCCAAAGCTATGCGCCGAACCCGAACGGGTGGACCTCGATCGGGGAAGGTGTGGCGTTCGCGCACGGCATCGTGAGTCCCGCAACGGGCTACGACGTGAAAGCGCTGGTCGTCTTGACGGACGGGCAGGAGAATCACGGTCCGCACACGCGCCGGTACATCTCCGACGTCGCCGATTTGATTACCTCGCTGAACGGGCGGGTGTTTGCCATCGGACTCGGCCGCGCCGAGGTTCTCAACCCTGTCGCTCTTCAAGCGCTGTGCAGCGGCAACAACGGCTACATGCTGATGACGGGCGATCTCACGCCTGATGCCAGCTACCGGCTGGCGAAGTACTACCAACAGATCTTCGCCGGCGTCACGAACAACGAGATCGTGCTCGACCCGGAAGGATTTGTCGGACCAGGGCCGGAAGTGCGCATTCCGTTCTGGCTGGCCGAGACGGACATCACGGCCAAGGCGATCCTGCTGACGCCGGCCCCGTATGCAATCCGATACCGTCTGGAGACGCCTGACGGGGACATCGTCGACCCGGGCGTCGCCGGTGCCCATCCCATGGCGTCGTTCGAGGCGGGAGGTCAGGTCGCGCTGTACCGGGTCGGCCTGCCCATTCCGCTCGGCGCAAACATCGCGCACGCGGGGCGCTGGTACGCCAGACTCGCGGTCGACGGCCGGTATTTCAAACGGTACCTCGCTTCACTCGACAAATATCCGAGTCTCTACGCGACGGCCGCCGCGCACGGCCTCCGCTACAATCTCAGCGTGCACGCCTACTCGAATCTGCGCATGCGCGCGACGCTGTCACAGACGAGCAACCAACCAGGGGCGACCATCACCATCCGCGCTGCGTTGACCGAGTACGGTGTGCCGGTGGCGTACCGCGCTGCCTGCCGCGCCGAGCTGACGCGACCCGATAACACGCAGGCGACGTTGCTGATGCCGGAAGTGCAGGCCGGCGTTCTCGAGTCGGCCACTTCAGCGGCAGCTCCTGGCATCTACCGCTTCCGCATTCTTGCCGAAGGGAAGACGTTGCGCGGTCGGCCGTTCACGCGGGAGCAGACGCTGACCGGGGCCGTGTGGCCTGGCGGCGACAAGGATCCTCCGACATCGAAGGACGATCCGACCGGGCGCTATGACCGGCTGTGCCGACTGGTTGCCTGCCTGCTTGGGAACAGGGGCCTGATCGAGCTCCTGAAGAAACAAGGCATCGATCCGGAGGAGCTGCGCTACTGTTTCGCAGCGTATTGCCGAAAAGCTTCACCAACCGACCCGGTTCACGCGGCCGGGCTGACACTGGAGGGGCGGCTACGATCGATCGTGCGCGATGAGATCATACTTCGCGCGGTGATGGAGGCCATCAAGCCGGGCCTGGAGTAATCGAAGCAGCCACGGAGACGTCCGTGGCTGCTTCACGGTCACCGCCGGAGCGCACGGAGGCGAGACAGTCAGGGAACCGTGTCAATTGCGGCGTCGCTCGCCGCTCTCCCACGGCCCGAAGCCGAGCAGGGTGATGATGCGCGACCGTGGTCTCGTCCACGCTGAGTTGCTGGTCCACGCGGCTACCACGGCGACCCCGTGCACCTCTGCCGGTGCGACGCCACCGTCGCCGATCTGGAAGGGGTGGACACGATCGGCGCGGCGCACGCGACCGAGGCGGTGCAGTATCGCAGCCTGGACTTGCGCCCGCGTGACCGTGAAGCCCGCGGGCATGGGCCCGGCAAGCCGGGCGGCGGCCGGGTTGCGCTGAGCCGGCAATCGAGCACCTTCCAAGCGGGACCGGCAGGTGCGGCCGTGCAAGAGCGGCGTCCCCCGTCGTCCGTTTCCGCATGTCGGCCGCTCACCAAGACCTACCGGCGCCTCGCGCCGTCACCCATCGGGCCGCGCCTCGGATGCCTCTGTCGCCCCTGTCACATTCCGCCCCGATCGGCGGTCTATCGATCAGCGAAAGCGATGCGGCCCTGGTCGCCCGAACGCTCGACGGCGACCTGGGCGCGTTCGGCGCCCTCATGGCCCGCTACCGTGACGCGCTGGGCCGGTACGCCTTCCACATGCTCGGCAACCGGGAAGACGCCGAGGAGGCGGTCCAGGACAGTTTCGTCCGGGCCCACCGCGCGCTGCGCGATTGCCGGCAGCCGGACCGGTTCGGATCCTGGCTGTTCGCGATCCTGGTGAATCGCTGCCGGACAGCGCGGCGGCGGCTGTTCCGGCGGCGGCGATTCGGCGAGGAGCTGCACGACGACGTGCCGGCCAGGGGGGATGCCGCGGCGGCAGTGGAATGGCGGGAGGAGATCGGCCGGGCCCTTGGCCGGCTCCGCCCGCACTACCGGGAGGCGTTTCTGCTGCGGTACGTCGAGGGACTGGATTACAGCGAGATGGCGCGACTCACCGGCGTGCGTGAGCCCACGCTGCGCATGCGCGTAAAGCGCGCCGGCGACCGGCTTCGTGAGCTGCTGGGAGAGGTCCATGCGGGCTGAGCGTGACGATCTGAGAGACGAGCTGCTGGGCCGCGTCGCGGCGGAGCTGCGACGGCCGGTACGGCTCGATCCCGCGGTGGACGCGCGGGTCCTCAAGGTGCTCCTGGTGCCGGCCCCGGCACCCCGGCGTCTGCCGCGCTGGGCGATCGCCGCCGGCAGCGGCGCCATCGCCGCGGGCCTCGCACTGGTGACGCTGCTGCACGACGGCGGCGCCGGCAGGCGGGCGGTCGAGCTGCGCGTGCACGTACCGGCCTCGTCCCAGGTCGTGGTCGTGGGCGACTTCAACGACTGGGATCCGGCGGCCACCCCCCTCCGCCCCGCCCGCGACGGGGGCGTCTGGACCGTGGAGCTCCGCCTCCCGCCCGGGCGGTATCGCTATACCTTTCTGGTGGACGGCCGCCGGTGGGTGCCGGACCCCGCCGAACCGCGCGTCGCCGACGACGACTTCGGCGCGCCGATGTCCGTCCTCACCGTGAGCTGACCGATGCGTATGCTCCGCCTGCTCGCCCTCCTTGCCGCCGCCCCGAGCGCCGCACTCCACCCGCAGGATCGCCGCCTTGCGGACCGCCTCGATCCGGTGACCGCTACCTCGGTGCAGTACCTGGTGGACTCGGCGCGCGGGCTCGGCCTGCCCACCGAGGCGCTGGTCCAGAAGGCACTGGAGGGGAGGACGCTCGGCGCCGGAGGTGAGCGGATCCGCGCGGCGGTGGGCGCGCTCCTTGGTCAGCTGGGGCGCGCGCGCGACGCCCTCGGCCCGAGCGCCTCGGAGCCGGAGCTCACCGCGGCGGCGGGTGCGCTCCGGGCCGGTCTGCCGGGGGAGATCCTCCAGCGGCTCCGCGCGCTCCGCAGCGGCCGCTCGCTCGTGGTCCCGATCTCGGTGCTCACCGATCTGGTGGCCGAAGGCATGACGCCCGAGCTCGCGACCCGCTCGGTGCTGGATCTCGCCCGCGACGGCCGCCCGGACGACGACTTCGTGGCGCTGCGGCGGCGGGCGCAAATGCAGCTCCGGAATGGCGGACGCGAGCCGGGGCCACCCGGGCGCCCGCCCGCCCGCCCCGCGGCCGACCCACCCGCGGGCCGCGCGCTCCCGAATCCTCCTGCGAGCCATCCCGCGGACCAGGCCGCTGAACCATGATCCCCGGTCGCGTCGCTGTGCCGGTCGTCGTGCTCCTGGCGGGGGCAGCCGCCCCCGCCGCGGCCCAGTTCGGCGCGTCGGTCGATCTCGGCGCCGGCTCGTACCGATCCGACGGATCCCTCTCGGGCACGGTCGCGTCGCTCGCGCCGTCGGTCCGGTTCGAGGCCGGCCCCCTCCACCTCGACGCCGCCGGGGTCTACACCGACGCACCGGCCGGCCGCTGGAACTTCCAGGGCACATCGCGCGCGATACTCACCTCGCCCCGGCTGTGGATCCTGCGCGCCGAGGCGGCCGGCATGCTGGACTGGACCTCGCACCGCCGGGTGGACGGGACGACGGTGCTCTCCGGGGAGCTGAGAGCCTACGCGCACCCCTTCCGGGGCAGCGCGGTCTGGGCGGGACACGCGCGCGGCCGCGCCTGGTCGCTCGGGGATCACGTCCCCGTGCGCCGCAGCCAGGCCGGAGCGTCGGCGGGCTGGGGTGGGGTGCAGGTGGGCGTCACGCTGGCGACGACGTCCTACGACACGCCCGGGAGCGAAACGCCCTTCGCGGGCGTGGCGCCGATCATCGATGTGGACACCGCGGCCGGCACCGGTGGCGGGCCGCGCCGAGGGGAGCGATCGGGCTTCACCGATGCGATGCTCTGGGGTCGCTGGAGCCACCGCGCGCTCGACGTCGATCTATCGGTTGGACGGCGGTTCAGCCGCAGCACACCCGAGGTGCTGCTCTGGAGCGTCTCTGCGGCCCGCACCGTCGTACCCGGGCTCGCGCTGGTCGCGGCCGCCGGGCGGGCCGGGTCCGACCCGGTGACCGCGCTGCCGGGCTCTCGCTACATCGTCCTGGGGCTGCGCCTCCAGGTGGGACGTGCATTCGATCGCGAGCGCGAGCGCGAGCCGCGCGGGTTCCCGCGCGCCGGCTTCCGCGTGGGACCCTCCGGGCCCGCCGGCCGCGAGATCACGCTCCACGCGCCCGACGCAGGGACCATGGAGCTTGCCGGCGACTTCACCGACTGGCAGCCGGTTGCCTTCGAGCGCGAAGGCGAGAGCGAATGGCGCATCGTGCTGCCCATCGCCCCCGGACTCCACCGGGTGGTGGTCCGCGCGGACGGCGGCACCTGGGTCGCGCCGCCGGGCACGCGCCCGGTGCCGAGCGAGTTCGGGGGCGAGGTCGGCGAGTTCGCCGTGGAGTAGTCCGCTCTACTGCCTCACCGTGAACGGCAGCGAGAACTGCGTCCGGTCCCAGCGGAAGCGCAGGACGCCGCCCGCTCCCGCAGGCTCCACCGCAATCGTGAACGTCTCGACCGGCTCGGCGACGGATTCGGTGGCGAGATCGAGCCGGGCGAGGTCCTGCGTCGCATCGTACGCGGTGCCCCACTGGCCGGTCTGCCGGTTCACGATCAGCTTGGAGCCGCTCCGCGCGGGGATGCTGAAGAGGGTGTACCGGCCCTTCGGGATCGTGGTTCCCTGCACGATGAGATCCGCGTCGGTCTCGAACTGCGTCGCGGCGTTGGCCCCGGTGCGCCAGACCCGATCCCACGGCACCACCCCGCCGAAGATCTCACGGCCGCGCTTTCGCGGCCGGCCATAGGCGATGGTGAGGTGGGCCCCGCCGACCGCCGCGTGCAGCGTGTCGGTGGGGGACAGCTGCCCCATCGACCGGCCCGCGGCGTCGAGCGCGGCGAACGCCTTGCGGAACTTCTCGACGTCCACGCCGCGCACCCGCTCCACCGCCACCTTGAACGTGCTGTTCGATCCGTCCAGAGCCAGGATGCGTCCCTCGCGGTCGATCCGGGCGCGGGACGGCTGCCCTCCCGGGTAGAAGCCGGGCACCGCCAGGAAGTCGAGGTCGGCCGCGTCGGCGCCGCGGCGCGCGATCGAGATGCCGACCGCCTGCCGCCCTCCGGGCTGCAGCGTCTGGATCCCGAGGCTGTCCTGGCCGCTTCGCCGCAGGCGCCGCACGTACTGCTCCTCGAGGGCGTACGAGAACGGGATGTAGGGCATGGCCCCCGGTCCCATCTTGAGCGTGAAGGTCTGCGTGCTGTCGTTCCAGGTGGCCGTCGTGCGTGCCGAATCAGGTCCGAACACCACTTCCGCGGTAAGGCGTGGCTCCTCGCCCGCCGGATCCGCCGGCTCGCCGCGGATCTCGATGCGCGCCACCGTTGCGTCGGGGTTGAGCGTGGCGACATAGCGGGCGTAGCGGGCCTGGGGGACCCGGCTCGCGATCTCGCCCTCGAGCCGGGTGGCCGTGCGGGTGAACCGCTCGACCGAGAGGGTGTCGGTGCCCAGGCGGACGACGAAGCCGCCGCGCTCGGGTGCGGCCTGCGCGAGGCCGGCGGACGGAAGCAGAGCGAGCGCGAATACCAGACGTGCGTTGCTCATGGTCGGGAAGGAAAGAGGATATGATCGCGTACGGGTCGCGGACCGCGGCGGTTTCCGCGGCGGCGGCTCAATCCTCGCCGGGCTCGGGGCGCCGGGACCGCTTGAGCGCGGAGCGGCGACGCTTGCTCTCCAGCCTGCGGGCCTTCGAGGCGGCCGTGGGCCGGGTGCGTTTGCGTGGCTTGGGCGGGACCAGCGCCTCGGCCACCAGGCGGCGCAGGCGCTCGGTCACGTTTGCGCGGTTGCGCAGCTGGCTGCGCTCGGCGCCGGACACCAGCCGCAGCCGCCCCGCCGAGTCGAGCCGATGGCCGAGCCGCGCCAGCACCCGCGCGCGCTGGTCCTCGTCCAGCGCAGCGGACGTCGCGACGTTCCAGACCAGCTCCACACGGGTCGAGGAGGTGTTCACGTGCTGCCCTCCCGGGCCGCCGGCGCGGGATGCGCGGTATTCCAGCTCGCTCGCGGGCAGGCTCACTCCGGGCGCGATCTCGAGTGCGGCTGCGCTCATGGCTCAAGAGTAAACCTGCTACCGCCCGAGGGCGATCGCATTACGTTACTGCCATGCCATCCCTCGCCGCGCTCGGGCACCACGTCGCCGGCCTCGGGCGCGTGCTGCTCGGTTACTCGGGCGGCGTGGACTCCGCGCTGCTCGCCGTCGTGAGCACCCGCGCGCTGGGATCCGGGCGGTTCCTCGCGGTGCTCGGCCGGAGCGCCTCGTACCCCGAGGCGCAGTGGTGCGCCGCGGTCGACATCGCCGGGCGGTTCGGCGTGCCGCTGCTCGAGCTCGACACCCACGAGCTCGACGATGCCCGCTACGTCGCCAACACGCCGGATCGCTGCTACTTCTGCAAGTCGGAGCTGTGGAGCCGTCTCGACGCGGTCGCGCGCGAGCGCGGCTTCGACGTCGTGATCGACGGGACCAACGCCGACGATCTCGGCGAGCACCGGCCCGGCCTCCGCGCCGCGGGCGAGCACGCGGTGCGGTCGCCGCTCGCCGACCTCGGCTGGACGAAGGCGGACATCCGCTCCGCCTCGCGCGCGCTCGGTCTGCCGAGCTGGGACGCGCCGGCGTCCCCCTGCCTGTCGAGCCGCGTGCGGTATGGGCTCGCGGTCACCCCCCAGCGGCTCCGGCAGGTCGAGGCGGGCGAGGCGTACCTCCGCCGGCTGGGGGTGACGGGCGACTTGCGGGTCCGCCACCACGGCGCGACTGCACGGGTCGAGACCGCCCCCGAGGAGCACGGCACGCTCCGGGCGCGGTGGGACGCGGTGCGCGAGACATTCGCCGGGCTCGGCTTCGCTCACGTGGAGCTCGATCCGCACGGATACCGCCGCGGAAGTCTCCTCGCCATCCTCCCGGACTCCGGCCACTGATGCGGCTCTTCGCAGCATTGCCGATCCCGGAGCCCGCGCGCGACGAGATCGTGCAGTTGCTCGGCCGCCTGCGGGCGTGCGACTGGCCGGTGCGCTGGGTGTCGGACGAGGGGCTCCACGTCACGCTCAAATTCTACGGCGAGGTCGCGCCGGAGCGGCTGGACGTGATCGAGGAGTCGGTGCGGCTGGCCGCGCGGGGCACGGGGCCGCTGCCGCTCCGGCTCGAGGATCTCGGCGCCTTTCCCAGCTCCCAGCACGCGCGGGTGCTCTGGCTCAGCTTCGAGGCGCCGCCCGCGCTCGAGCTGCTGCAGGACCGGCTGGAGCGCGGCGGGGAGGAGATCGGGTTCCCCCCCGAGGGCCGCCCGTTCCGGCCGCACCTCACGCTGGGACGGGTGCGCGAGGGTCACCGGCTGCCGCCGCGCGCGCTGGAGATGCACGCAGGGACCTTCGAGCGCCTGCCGCTGCTCGCCGAGGAGCTCGTGCTCTACGAGAGCGTCCTCACCCCGGAGGGCCCGCGCTACCAGGCGAGGCTCACGCTCCCGCTCGCGACCTGATGGGCTGCCTGCTGGCGCCCTTCCGGGCGCTTGGCTGTCTGCTGCTGCTGGTCGGCCTCGCGGCCGCGTGGCTCTACCGGGACCGGCTCTGGGACACGGGCCGCGGGTGGCTGCGGGGCGATGGGACCGGCGTGGGCAGCCCGCCCGGGCGGCCGGGCACGCGCGCCCTCGCGGCGGGCCGGGCGCGGATCGACTCGCTGGCGCGCGGCACGGCCGACTCGGTGGTGCTCGGTGCGGCGGAGGCGGCATCGCTCCTCGGCGCCGGACTCGATCCCCTCGTGCGGCGCCAGCTGGACTCGCTCGAGCTGCGGCTGCGCGACGGCCGGATCGAGGTCGGCGCCCGGCTCGCGACCGGCCGGCTCCCGCGCGACCTGGTCGGCCTGTGGGGATTCGTGCTGCGGGACCGGGAGCCGGTGCGGGCGGCGGGGCCGCTCGCAGTGCGGGAGCCGGGCCGCGGCGAGTGGACGCTCGAGCAGCTCACCCTCCGCGGGGTTCCCGTGCCGGCCGACCTCGTGCCGGTCGTGCTCGACCGGCTGTTCGGTGAGCCTGGGCGCCACGCGCTGCCGGTCGCGCTGCCACGCGGGGTGCACGGCATACGGGTCCGGCCCTCGGGCCTGGTGCTTCTCGGAGCAAACAAGCGATGAGCCACCGCGTACTGATCATCGACGACGAACCCGGCATCCGGCAGGCCCTGAAGCAGGTGCTCGAGTACGAGGGCATGGAGGTGCGGGTGGCCTCGTCCGGGGGCGAGGGCATCACCGCCTATGGCGAGCTCCGACCCCACCTCGTGTTTCTCGACGTCAAGATGGCAGGTCTCGACGGCCTCGAGACGCTCACGCGGCTCCGCGATCTCGATCCCGGCGCCGTTGTGATCATGATCTCCGGACACGGCACCATCGCGACCGCGGTCGACGCCACCCAGCGCGGTGCGTTCGACTTCCTGGAGAAGCCGCTGGACACCGACCGGCTCCTGGTCACGGTCCGCAACGGGCTGGACCACGCCGCGCTGGTCGGCGAGAACGCGCGGCTGCGCGACGCCGCGGCGCGGCGCTATGCGATGGTGGGGTCGAGCCCGGCCCTCCAGACGGTGCGCGATCTCATCGCCAAGGTCGGTCCGACCGGTGCGCGGGTGCTGATCACGGGCGACAACGGGACCGGCAAGGAGCTGGTGGCGCGCGCACTGCACGAGGCCTCGCCGCGGCGGAACCGGGCGTTCGTCGAGGTGAACTGCGCCGCGATCCCCTCGGAGCTGATCGAGAGCGAGCTGTTCGGCCACATGAAGGGCTCCTTCACCGGCGCGTTTGCCGATCGGGCCGGGAAGTTCGAGCAAGCCGACGGGGGGACGCTCTTTCTGGACGAGATCGGCGACATGTCGCTGCCGGCCCAGGCGAAGCTGCTGCGCGTGCTGCAGGAGGGCGTGGTGACCAGGATCGGCGGCGCCAAGTCGATCCAGGTGGAGGTGCGCGTGATCGCGGCGACCAACAAGGATTTGGGGCTGGAGATCGCCGAGCAGCGGTTCCGCGAAGACTTGCTCTACCGGCTCAACGTGGTGGAGATCCACGTCCCCGCGCTGCGGGAGCGGATCGAAGACGTCCCCGCGCTGGTGGCGCACTTCGCCGAGCAGCTCACGGCCAGCGCCGGCGTCCCCGCCCGCACGTTCAGCGACGACGCCGTGCGCCGGCTGCAGGGCCGGACGTGGCCGGGCAACGTCCGCGAGCTCCGCAACGCCGTGGAGCGGGCGCTGATCCTGGCCCCAGGCAAGGTCGTCACCGCGGCCGACGTCGACCGGCTCTTTCCGCCACCCGAGGGCGCCCCGCCGCCGCTCGAGACCGCGGGACCCCAGACCTTCGAGACGTTCAAGCACGAGGCGGAGAAGGCGTTCCTCCAGGCCAAGCTGCGCGAGCACGACTGGAATGTCTCGGAGACCGCGCGGGCGCTCAAGATGCCGCGCTCGAACCTCTACAAGAAGATCGAGCGCTACGGTCTCACGCGGGAATCGGCGTGACCGGCCCCCGGGACTGGGACAAGGAGCTCGCGGAGATCGACCGCGCGATCGAGCGCACGCCGGCGCAGCCGACCGCGCCCGCGCCGCGCTCCGGCGGCGGCCCCGCCGCACTTCCGGTGCCCGCCGGCGGGGGACGAACCTGGGCTCGGCTGCTGCCGGTCCTCGCGCTCGCGGCAGCGCTGCCGTT
>DASUAH010000206.1:0-7522 GCA_035763885.1 Gemmatimonadales bacterium | reverse complement strand
TGTCCCGGCTTCGGGGCACAGGGCCGGCGAGGGGACGGGGCGTAGTGGACAGTGATGCCGGATGAGCCGATCTCCCGGCTGATCGAGGGGAGCCAGTCAGGCTGTCTCCTCCTGCACGGGTTCTCCGGCTCCCCGCTGGAGATGATGCCGCTGGCGGAGGCGCTCGGGCGAGGCGGCTGGACAGTCGCCGTCGCCCAGCTGGCCGGTCACGGTTCCCCCGCCGAGCTGGCCGGCGCGAGGGCGGAGGACTGGCTGCATTCGGGGCGGTCCGCCTACGAGGCGCTGCGGACGCGCTGCGCCCGGGTGGCCGTCGTGGGCCTGTCCATGGGCGGCGCCGTCGGCCTGGTGCTCGCCGCATCGGCGCATCCGGCCGCGGTCGTCGCCATCTCGACGCCCGTCCGTATGAAGCGGCTGATCGCCCGCGCCTCACGGGTCGCCGCGCGCGTCCTCCCTTATGTCCCTGTGGTGATGAAGCTGGGTCCGCGTGAGCGCGAGATGCGGCGCTACCGATCGCCCGCGCGGCGCATCCCGCTGCGGGCCACCGCCGAGGTGGAGCGGCTGCTGGGGACGATGGGCCGGGCGCTCCCCCACGTCCGCGTGCCCGTGCTGGTCGTGCAGGGCCGGCGGGACTGGATCATCCCGCGCGAGAGCGCGCGGGAGATCGCCGGGGCCACCGGCGGAGAGGTGCTCTGGCTGCCGCGCTCCGGGCACGTCGCGACGCTGGACCGCGACCGTGGCCTGCTGTACCGGGAAGTGGCGGCTTTCCTGCGCCGTCATCTCGACCGGAAGGAGGGCGGGTCGGATGGAGCAGCAGATTGAGCGCAGCAAGGTGGTCGTCCGCTGGATCGTGGGGTCCGCGCTCGCCGGCGCGGTTGTCATCCTGAAGGGGCGCGGCGAGGTGGCCGTCGGCTGGCCGGTGGTGATCGGTCTGACCGCGCTGCTCGCCGCGCTCAACCTGACGTACTGGGCCATCCTGCGCCGCGGCGCGCCGCCGTGGCTGAAGTACCTCACCACGGCAACGGATCTGGCGCTGATCTCCGCCCTCATCGCCTTCACGGGGGGCAGATCCAGCGTCTTCTTCTTCGCCTACTTCATCGTGCTGGTCAGTAACAGTTTCCGCTACGGGATGGGGATGGCGCTCTATGTAGCGACGGGCTTCAACCTGTTGTACGCCGGCCTGCTCGCCTCCGCCCCGCCGGCCGGCGACCTGACCATCGAGGCGGTCAAGATCTTCGCCTTCTGGGGGATCGCGCTGTACGGCGGGTACCTGGCGATGCGGTTCCAGCGGCAGGCCCGCATCCTCCAGTCCTACGAGGAGGTCATCGCGGCTCTGCGCCACGAGATCGCCGAGCTCCGCCAGGGGCCGCGGTGAGGGCGCATCGCACGCCGGTCCTCACCGGGCGCGGGGCCGGGGCCATCGCGTTCGCCGGACTGCTGCTGCTGGCCGTCCTGGTGGGCATCGCCTGGCGGGCGACGTCGGCGCTGTGGTTCCTGGTGTTCCCGCTGCTGCTGCTCGGTCTGCTCACCGCGGCGGGAATGGCGGTGCTGTGGATCCTACGCCACTTCTAGGGGCGTCCCCGGGCGCCGGACCGGCCGTGCGAAGGCTTCCAGCTCCGCCTGCGCGGTGAGGTCGTTGAGGACGGCTTCGAGCCGCTGCGAGAACATCTCCAGGCCGGCGTCGTCCAGCTCCTCGGGCACCTCCATCGCCTTGCCGATGGCGAGGGCCGCTTTGGTGAAGACCCGCGGGATCTCGAAGCCGTCCCAGGAGTCGAGCGCGATCGCGTCGCGGATCGCCGCGCCGACGGGGACGAGCGCGACGCCGGTCTTCCTCGCCAGGTAGGCCGCTCCGGGCTTCGCCCGGAAGACCGGCCCGCTGGGGCCGTCCGCTGCGATCACCCCGCCCTCGCCCCGCTCGAGGTGCTGCAGGAAGC
Source organism: Gemmatimonadales bacterium (assembly GCA_035763885.1). Taxonomy (GTDB): domain Bacteria; phylum Gemmatimonadota; class Gemmatimonadetes; order Gemmatimonadales; family GWC2-71-9; genus DASQPE01. The sequence continues at coordinate 5,591 of DASUAH010000206.1, read as the reverse complement.
GGATCACCCCGCGGGACTCGCTGCTGAACCGGGCCGCGTCCAGAACCTCGTAGCCGAGGTGGGTGAGGGAGGCCAGGGTCAGCTGCCGCACGGCGCGGGAGAGCGCCGGCATCGCACCATTGCGCGGCTGGCTGGAGTAGACGACCAGCGGCAGTCCCTGCAGGAAGAACACCGGCAGCAGCCCCTTGCCGTGCCAGACGACGATCAGGACGGGCCGCCGGGCGCGCAGCAGCGCGCCGAGGTGCTCGTAGCCGAAGATGCGCAGATCGAGCGTGGCGTCGACCAGCCGGAACATCGCCACGGCGACGAGGGCGAACAGCCACACCGCCGCGGCGCCGGACCATTCCTTCAACCGTCGCAGCCCAGAGCGCATGGGCTCTACTCGTCCAGGCCGTAGTCCTGGGCGCGGTGCGTCTTCAGGTACATCTCCTCGATCTGCGGGCGGTACCGCTGCGCGACGAGCTTGCGCTTCACCTTCAGGGACGGCGTGATCTCGCCGGACTCCTGGCTGAACTCGGCGGCCAGCACGGTGAAGCGGCGGATGCGCTCGTAGGAGGCCAATCGCGCGTTGACATCCTTCACGGTCTGCGCGACGAGCGCCTCGGTCACCGGATGGGAGGCCATCTCGGCGCGGCTCTTGCCGTTGATGCCCTGCTCGTTGAAGTAGGCTTCCAGGGCCTCGAAGTTGGGGATGATCAGCGCCGTGATGTAGGGGAAGCTGTCGCCTACCGCCACCGCGTGGGTGATATAGGGGCTGGTGGCCAGCTGGGCTTCGATCGGCTGAGGGGCCACGTTCTTCCCGCCGGCGGTGACTAAGATGTCCTTCTTCCGGTCGGTGATGTACAGGAACCCGTCCTTGTCCAGGTGGCCGACGTCCCCGGTGTGCAGCCAGCCGTCCGCATCCAGCACCTCGGCCGTGGCCTCGGGCTTCTTCCAGTACCCCTTCATGATGTTGGGGCCGCGCGCGAGGATCTCGCCGTCAGGCGCGATCCGCACCTCGACGAAGGGCGGGACGGGTCCGACCGAGCCCAGCCGGTTGGTCTCCAGGCGGTTCACGGCGATGACCGGCGCGCTCTCGGTCAGGCCGTAGCCGTTCAGCAGCGGGAGCCCTACGATGTCGAAGAACTCCGCGATTTCCCGGGCCAGCGGGGCCCCGCCGGAGACCGTGAACCGCAGCCGCCCGCCGAAGCGCTGGAGGACCTTCCGGAAGACCAGGCGCTTCGCCACCAGATACTGGAGCCGGGCGCCCAGCGGGGCGGGGCGGCCATGCCAGTGCGCCTCTTTCACCCGCCGGCCGACGCGCGTCGCCCAGGTGAAGAGCCGGCGGAGCCGGGCGTTCTTCTGCACGCGGGCCATGATCTGCACGTAGGCACGCTCGTAGACGCGGGGCACCGAGGCCATGATCGTCGGCCGCACCAGCGGAAGCATCGGGCCGGCCTTCTCCACCGCCTCGACGTAGGTGATGCGGCACCGGCAGTAGAGGAAGAGGTAGTCCAGGATGCGCTGGAAGACGTGCGCCAGCGGCAGGAACGACATCACTTCGTCCCGCGCCGTGATCGGGTAGAGCGGCTGCAGACCCACCAATTGCACGACGAAGTTCCGGTGGGTGAGCATCACCCCTTTGGGATCGCCGGTGGTGCCCGAGGTGTAGATGAGGCTGGCCAGGTCATCGGGCGCCGGCCGGACGATCGCCGGCGCGCCGGCCGGCAGGTCGTTGAGATGCTCCAGGCCCAGTCCGGGATCGAGGGCCAGGAGCCGCACGCCTGCGGTGGTTCCCAGCGCCGCGCGCGCCAGCTCCGCACGTTCACGGCCCGACACCAGGAGGGCCTTGGCACCCGCGTCGTTCACCACGTAGGCCACAGTGGCCGCGGGGATCGAAGGATACATCGGCACGAGGACGGCGCCGAGGAGGTGGCAGGCGAAGTCGACAATGTGCCACTCCGGCCGGTTCTCGCAGAACAATCCGACGCGGTCCCCGGCCCGGATGCCCGCGTGCGTCAGCCGGCCCGCGGTCTCCTGCACCGTCTCCTCGAAGCGCCGCGTGGTGTAGCCTCGCCACTCCCGGCCGTCCCGGATGCGCAGGATCTCGCGGTCCGGGGGGTTCGATGCGATGACGTGCGCGAAGAGATCGGCGAGCGTCTCCACCGCGGTCCTCCTCACCGTCTTGTGGTGCCGGCGTACGGACGGCGAGCCCTCTCCGGCTGCCGTCCCGATGCGTGCAGGGGGTGTCCCAGGGTTTCGGGACCGCGCGGACCCATTCCTTGGCCTCCGCGCCTTGCCTGCGCCGGGCCCTGTGGCCCGGGTGCCCACAGCCTACGCGCCAGACAGGTTCCGTGTGCTGCTCTACGGAAGATGGGGCCATGGCCCTGCTGCTCCGCGAGTCCGAGGTCACCGCCCTGCTGCCGATGGAGGCGGCAATCGGCATCATGGAGCGCGCGCTCGCGGCCTTCTCGACTGGCGGCGTCCTGCAGCCTGTCCGGCAGGCCCTCGCCATCGAGCCCCACGCCGGGTACCTCGGGCTGATGCCGGCTCATCTCCGCCCGGGAGCAGGAGGCGCGGGGGAGGCGCTCGGCGCCAAGGCCGTGACCTTCTACACCGCGAACGCCGCGCGCGGGATCCCCACGCACATGGCTGTGATCCTCCTCTGGGACGCCCGGACCGGCGCGCTGCTGGCGATCATGGACGGGCGCCTGATCACCGAGGTGCGCACGGCGGCCACCTCCGCCGCCGCGGCGAAGGCGCTCGCGCGGCCTGAGGCGGGCGTGCTCGCGCTGCTCGGCGCGGGCGTGCAGGGCCGCAGCCACCTCGAGGCGTTCCGGCACGTGCGCGCGATCCGGGAGGTGCGGGTGTGGTCGCGGACCCCCGCCAACGCCGAGGCGCTGGTCCGCGAGGCGGGGGCGGGAGGACTGGCGGCGAGAGGGTGCCGGACGGCGGAGGAGGCGGTGCGCGGCGCGGATCTGCTCGTCACCGCGACGTCGTCGCCCACGCCGGTCCTGCAGGGACGCTGGGTTTCCCCGGGCGCGCACATCACCGCGGTGGGAGCCCCCCGGCCGGACTGGCGAGAGCTCGACGCGGATGCCGTGGCGCGCGCGCGGGTCTTCGTCGACTCGCGCGCGGGCGCGCTCGCGGAATCGGGGGACCTGCTCCTCGCGTTGAAGGAAGGCGCGATCGAGGAGGGCCACGTCGCGGGCGAGATCGGCGAGGTCCTGGCCGGCCGGCTCGGCGGCCGCACCGCGCCGCAGGAGATCACCCTGTTCAAGTCGCTCGGCATGGCGGCGGAAGACGTCGCCGCGGCGGCGTTCGTCTATCAGCAGGCCCGCGCGCGCGGCGTGGGGCGGGAGGTCGAGCTGTGAAGATCGTCATCCTCGGCGGCGGATTCGGCGGGATCACGGCGGCCCTCGAGCTCGGGGCGGCCCTCGGCGGCGAGCACAGCGTCGTGCTGATCGAGCGCGCTCCGGTCTTCATGATGGGGCTGCGCAAGCTGTGGATGGTCACGGGGAAGGGGACGCGCCGGGAGGGCGAGCGGGCGCTGGCGCAGCTGCGCGCGGCCGCCGTGGAGGTGCGGCAGGCGAGCGTGCAGGCGATCGACGTGCGCGCCCGAGTTGTGCGCACCGACGGCGGCGACGTCTCCTTCGACTATCTCATCATCGCCCTCGGCGCCGAGCCCCGGCCGGATCTCGTGTCCGGCTTCTCGCCGGCCGCCTACAACCTGTACGGGGTCGCGGACGCGGAGCGGCTGGCTCAGCGCGTCCGGGAGTTCCGCGCCGGCCGCCTCGTCATCGCCATCCTCGGCGTGCCCTACAAATGCCCGCCCGCGCCGTACGAGGCGGCGATGATGCTCGACGACCTCTTTCGTGCCCGCGGCACGCGGGGCGCGATCCAGATCCAGACCTTCACGCCGCAGCCGATGTCGCTGCCCGTCGTGGGGCGGCAGAACTGCGCCCAGGTGGAAGGCCTGCTTGCGGCCAAGGGCATCGGCTTCACCCCCAACCGCAAAGTGGCGCGCCTGGAAGGCCCGGTCCTGGTCTTCGACGACGGCTCCCGCGTCGAGGCCGATCTGCTGATGGGGGTGCCGCCGCACCGCCCGCCGGTGGTGGTCAGGGAGAGCGGTCTGGAGATGCGCGGGGAGTGGCTCGCCGTGGATCCCGCGACGCTGCGCGCCTCCGCCGACGGCGTCTTCGCGGTGGGCGACGTCAACGAGATTCCGCTGGCCAACGGCATGGCGCTTCCCAAGGCGGGGCTCTTCGCCGAGTCGGAGGCGAAGGTGGCGGCGGGGCAGATCATCGCCGAGCTGCACCGCAGTCCCTCGCCGGCCCCCTTCGACGGCCGCGGGCACTGCTTCATCGAGACCGGCGGCGGGCAGGCCACGATGGTGCAGGGCCAATTCCTGGCCTCCCCGGCCCCGGCGCTGACCATCGCGGCCCCCTCCGCGGAGGCCCTGCGGCAGAAGATCGAGTTCGAGCGCACCCGTCTGGAGAGCTGGTTCGGGGCCTAGACCGGACCCGCCCGCCCAACATCTGGGGTCCTCCGCGCTCCGTCCTCCTGTATCTTGCGTTTGCTCAATTTCCCGCGATATTCGCGGGATTTTGTGTCTGAGAGGAGGAGTTCAGGGGAAGGGGTGGAATAGAAAGTGCCACAAAGTGGGGAACGGTGGGGAGCTTGTTCAGAGGAGAACATCACTATTCCCTGGACGACAAGGGGCGGGTGGTCCTGCCCCCCAAATTCCGCCGTGCCCTCGGTGCGACGGTGGTGGTCACGCGCGGCCTGGACGAGTGCGTGGCCGTGTACGCGCCGGCGGAGTGGGCGAAGAACGAGAAGAAGCTCCGCGCGCTGCCCGTCAGCCGGCGCGACTTCGCGCGTTTCATGCTCAGCAGCGCGGAGGACATCGAGCTGGACAAGCAGGGCCGGATCTCGATCCCGCAGCACCTGCGGGAGTATGCGAAGATCGATCGCGAGGCCGTGGTCGTCGGCATGGGCAACCGGCTCGAGATCTGGGGCGAAGCCAACTGGAAGCGCTACATCGCCGAGGTGCAGGCCAAGGCGCCCGCCCTGGCGAGTGAGCTGCAGGACCTGAGCATCTAGGACCGGTGGAGCACGTCCCGGTCCTGCTGGACGAAACGATGCACTGGCTCAGTCCCCGGCGCGGGGGCGTCTACGTGGACGCCACGCTGGGGGCCGGGGGGCACGCCGAGGCGATACTCGAGCGGATCACCCCGGGGGGCCGGCTGATCGGGATCGACCGGGATCAGGCCGCCGTGGAGGCGGCGGCCGCGCGCCTGGGGCGGTTCGGAGAGGCGGTCGTGATCGTCCGCGACAACTACGCGGCGCTCAAAGCGATCCTGGCCCGCCAGGGTCTCGACCGGGTCGACGGGGTGCTGTTCGACCTGGGGGCCTCCTCGATGCAGTTCAATGACCCGGGCCGCGGGTTCTCGTTCCAGCAGAGCGGCCCGCTCGACATGCGGATGGACCGGCGCGAGCCGCAGACCGCGGCGGACCTGGTCAACCACCTGGGTGAGCGGGAGCTGGCCGACCTGATCTGGCGGTACGGCGAGGAGCGGTGGTCGCGGCGCATCGCACGGGCGATCGTCCGC
>DASUAH010000205.1:0-36903 GCA_035763885.1 Gemmatimonadales bacterium | reverse complement strand
GTGGGACCCGCGTTGTCGCCGCAGGCGGCGACGAACAGGGCGAGTCCGAGCGCGAGCAGACAATTTCGCGTCATGGAGTCCCTTTCCTGCAGAAGTGCAGCGGCCGCGCCCACCGCCATCGAGCCCGGCAGGCGCGTCGAGTGGACGCGGAATGAGAGACTGGGTCCGGAGCAGGGACGTTCCGGAACGCAACCGGGCCTTGCAAGATCGGGGCCCTCGGCGGCCGGGAAAGTCGACGCGCCAAACTACCGGCTCCCCAAGCCGTTTGCCAGAGTGCAACACCCGGGGCGCGCGCCGATCTGTCGCTCTCGCGACACAGCCGCGCGCTCCCGCGCCACAACTGGACGCGCCCACGCGGCGCCCGTACACTTCTTCACCCCGGCCGTTCCCAGGGCTGTCGACTCCTCCAGGATACCGAATGGCGACCGTTGCCCCGTCCGCGCCTCCTCCCGAGGCGCCCCCGTTCCAGCCATACGTTCCGCCGGCCGAGCATCGGGCCGAGTTCACCCCGCGGGCGTTGGTGCTCGGCGCAATTCTCGGTATCGTTTTCGCCGCGTCGAGCGTCTACCTCGCGCTCAAGATCGGGCTCACCGTCAGCGCCTCGATCCCCATCGCGGTGCTCGCCGTCGCCTTCTTCCGCACGCTCGGCCGCTCCACCATTCTCGAGAACAACATCGTCCAGACGACCGGCTCGTCGGGTGAGTCGATCGCGGCCGGCATCGTGTTCACCATCCCCGCGATCCTGCTGATGGGCTACGACCTGAGCATCGCGAAGGTGACGGTGATCGCGCTGGTGGGCGGCGTGCTCGGTGCCCTGCTCATGATCCCGCTCCGCCGGGCGCTGATCGTCAAAGAGCACGGCCGGCTCACGTACCCCGAAGGCACCGCGTGCGCCGAGGTGCTCATCGCCGGCGAGCAGGGCGGTCTCCGCGCCCGGCTCCTCTTCCAGGCATTCGGGCTGGCCTTCGCCTACAAGTTCCTGATGGCGGGCCTCAAGACCTGGAAGGAGGTCCCGGGCAAGGCGTTCCCCGGCTATCCGGGGGCGGCGGTGGCCACCGAGGTCTCGCCCGAGCTCATGGGGGTGGGCTACATCATCGGCCCCCGCATCGCCGGGTTCCTCTTCGCCGGCGGCACCCTCGCGTATCTCGTGCTCGCCCCCGCGATCAAGCTGTTCGGGAGCGGCCTCACCGAGCCGATCTTCCCCGCGACCACGCTCATCTCCGAGATGAGCCCGGGCCAGATCCGCTCGAACTACGTCTTCTACATCGGCGCCGGCGCGGTGGCGTCAGCGGGGATCATCGCCCTCATCCGCGCGCTGCCGACGATCGTCGCGGCGTTCCGCCACGGGTTCCAGGACCTCCGCGGCACCTTCGGGGAGGCCGGGTCGCGGCTCCGCACCGAGCGCGATCTTCCCATCTGGGTCACGGTGGGCGGCGCGCTCGCCCTCGCACTGCTCCTCTCGGTCCTGCCGCAGGTGGGCGTGAATCTGCTGGGGGCGGCGCTGATCGTGATCTTCGGCTTCTTCTTCGTCACGGTCTCCTCCCGCATCACCGGCGAGATCGGCGTGAGCGCGAACCCGATCTCGGGCATGACGATCGCCGCGCTGATCGGCACGACCGTGATCTTCTTCGCGATCGGCTGGACCGGGATCGATTACCGGGTGGCGGCGATCTCGATCGCCGCAGTGATCGCGGTGAGCGCCGCGAACGCCGGCGCCACGAGCCAGGACCTGAAGACCGGCTTCCTGGTGGGCGCCACGCCGCGGCACCAGCAGCTCGCCGTGCTGGTCGGGACGATCACGTCGGCGCTCGCCATCGGCTGGACCCTCACACTGCTCAACAACACGTACACGACGGTCGTGCCGGAGCCGCACCCGGGGGTGCAGTTCACCCTGCAGGACACGCCCGAGGCCACCCGCAGCTATACGCTGTACGGCGAGCAGATGACGCACGCCGGCCGGCCGTACGCCGTCGTGCGGGTGAACCTGCCGACCGAGGGGGTCGCGCCCGGGAAGTACCTCGTCGACCCCCGGACACGGGAGATCGCGTACCTGGTCGATCCCGGCATCGGCGGACGGATCAAAGAGCTGAACGGCGCACCGGTGACCAAGCTCGACTCGCCCAAGGCGACGATCATGGCGCTGGTGACCGACGGGATCCTGACCCAGCGCCTGCCCTGGGGCCTGGTCCTGCTCGGCGTGTTCATCACGATCGCCATCGAGCTGATGGGACTCCAGTCGCTCCCGGTCGCCGTGGGCGTGTACCTCCCGATCTCGACCTCGTCGGCGATGTTCGCCGGCGGGATCGTTCGCTGGCTGGTCGAGCGGAAGCTCGCGGCCGAAGGGCGCTCCGCGGGATCGGATTCGGGACCGGGCGTGCTCTTCTCGAGCGGGCTGATCGCGGGCGGCGCCATCGCCGGCGTCGTGGTGGCCGGCATCGCAGCGCTGCTCGCGCGGCAGGCCGAGGCGGCCGGAGTGCCGGCGGCGGACTACGTGGCGCACGCCGTCGGCCTGCACGAGCGCGCCGGCGCCATCGCGTCGAGCGACGTGTTTGCGCTCATCGCCTTCTTCGCGCTCGGCGTTCTGCTCTACCGGGTAGCCCGGCGGTAGCAATGGGCGGGGGAGCCTCGCCGGCCGCGACGGCGCGCATCGTTCACCGGGCGCTCTGCGCGGCCGTGGTCACGTTCGGCGTGGTGGCGTTCGGGCTCCGCGCCGCCGGCGCGGCGCCCGCGATCGCGGTCCCGGCGCTGCGCCCCGCGCTGCTGGGGGCCGCCGCCGCGGCGCTCCTGGCGGGGTTCTGGTTCCGCGGCCGGGTTCCCCCACTGCCCACCGGTGCGAGCGAGGACGTCTGGTGGACCGCGAATCTGGGCCGGGCGATTCCGGTCTGGGCGCTGCTCGAGTCCTCGGCCACGATCGCCCTCGTGCTCCACTTCCTCGCCGCCGACCCGCTCGGCCTCCTGGCCGCCGCGGCGGCGTTCGCCCTGCTCCTCGTCAACGGACCCGGCCGGCTTATTGATCGCTGAGCCCAGGGTGGGGGCGCCTCCGGCCGGAACCGCATGATCGACGCGCGCGCCGTCGAGCTGGTGGTCGTGCTGTTCGCCGTGGTGCTTCTCCTGGCGACGATCGGGCAGCGACTGGCCGTGCCTTTCCCGATCCTGCTCGTGCTCGGCGGCCTGGTGCTGGCTCTCGTTCCCGGGCTGCCGCCGCTGCGGCTCCACCCCGACCTCGTCTTCTTCGTCTTCCTGCCGCCCATCCTCTGGGCGGCGGCGTACTTCACCTCGCTGCGCGATTTCCGGGCGAACCTCCGTCCGATCACGCTGCTCGCGCTCGGGCTCGTCTGCGCCACCACCGCCGCGGTCGCCGTGGTCGCCCGGGCCGTGGTCCCGGGTCTGGCCTGGGCCGGTGCGGTTGCGCTCGGCGCCATCGTCTCGCCACCCGACGCGGTCGCCGCGGTCGCCATCCTCCGCCGGCTGCGCCTCCCGCACCGCCTGGTCGTCATCCTCGAGGGCGAGAGCCTGGTGAACGACGCCACGGCGCTCGTGCTGTACCGCGCGGCCGTGGCCGCCATCGTGACCGGTGTGTTCAGCCTCGAGCAGGTGGCGGGCGAGTTCGTGGCGGCGGCGGTGGGAGGCACACTCATCGGCCTGGCCGTGGCGGGCGTCGCCGTCCTGGTGCTCCGGTCCACCACCGACAGCCTGGTGGAGATCGCGATCACGCTGCTCGCGCCCTACATCGCCTGGATTCTGGCCGACCGGGCGCATACCTCGGCGGTGCTGGCCTGCGTGGCCGGCGGGCTGCTGCTCCGGCGCTATTTCAGCCTGGTAGTGGCGCCGGCAACGCGGCTCCAGGCGCGCGCGGTGTGGGACCTGCTGCTCTTCGCGCTGAACGGCGTCATCTTCATCCTCATCGGTCTCCAGCTCCGCACCCTGTTCCAGTCGATGGGGACGCGGATGAGCGTGGGCACGCTGGCCGTGCAGGGCTTGATCGTGAGCGCCGCAGCCATCCTGACGCGCATCGTCTGGGTGCCGATCGCGGCCGCCGTGCCGCGGCTGGTGCCCAGCATCCGGCGGCGGGACCCGCTTCCGTCCTGGCGCTCCCTCGCTGTACTCTCGTGGACGAGCATGCGCGGAATCGTCTCCCTCGCGGCCGCGCTCGCCCTGCCGCTCACGACTGCGTCGGGGGCACCCCTCCCCCACCGTGAGGAGATCATCGTCCTCACCTTCGTCGTCATCCTGGTGACGCTGGTGGTGCAGGGGCTGTCGCTCGGGCCGCTCATCCGGTGGCTCCGGCTGCCGGAGGACCGCACGCTCGAGGAGGAGCGGCTCCAGGCGGAGGAGCACGCCCTTCGCGCCGCCCTCGACCGGCTCGCCACGCTGCAGCGGGAGCCGTGGGCGGCGAACGAGCAGGTGGAGGACCTGCGCCGGCACTACGAGGAGCGCGCGCAGCTCGTGGCCGAGCGGCGGGCCGGGGCGCCGCCGGCCTCCTCGCTCGCGGAGGCTGCGTTCAAGCGCGCGCGGCACGAGACGCTCGCGGCCGAGCGCCAGGTCCTGCTCGAGCTCCGCGACCGGGGAGTGATCAGCGACGACGTGCTGCTCGTGCTGGAGCGCGAGCTGGACGTCGAAGCGGCCCGGCACGGCCTGGCAGGTTACGGCGGCCCGGACGGCGCGGTCCATGGCTGAGGACGCATCGCGGTCAGACACCAGATCGGGGGATAGAATGCTCAGAGAGGCACCCACTCGGGCCGATGCCGGGCGCATCCCGCCCGCCCGCCCCGCGGCGGCGGGGAGCGCCGCATGAACGAGCGCTCGCTCGGATTTCTCAAGCGGCTGCTCGACACCCCCGGCCCGAGCGGGTTCGAGACCGGCCCGGCGCGGGTGTGGCGCGCGGAAGCCGAGGGCTTCGCCGACGAGGTGCGGGCCGACGTGGGGGGCAACTCGCTCGCGACGGTGAACCCCGGCCGCACCCCCCGGATCATGTTCGCCGGCCACATCGACGAGATCGGCCTGATGGTCCTCCACATCGATGACGAGGGCTACGTCCACTTCGACCCCATCGGCGGATGGGACTACCAGGTGTTCGTGGGGCAGCGCGTCCTGCTCCTCGGCCGGAACGGCCCAGTGGCCGGCGTGATCGGGAAGCGGGCCATCCACCTGCTGGAGAAGGAGGATCGGGAGAAGGTCTCGAAGCCGGAGGACCTCTGGATCGACATCGGCGCCGCGAGCCGGGCCGACGCGGAGGCGCGGCTCCGGGTGGGCGACGCGGGCGTGCTGGCGGCGACGGTGCAGGAGCTGCCCAACGGGCGGATCGTGAGCCGGAGCCTGGACAACCGGATCGGCGCGTTCGTGGTGCTCGAGGCGATCCGGCTCCTCGCCGCCGACCGGCCCGGGGCGCAGGTGACGGCCGTGGCCACGACGCAGGAGGAGATCGCCTACACCACCGGCGGCGGTGCCCGGACGACGGCCGTGGGGCTCGACGCGCAGGCCGCGATCGTGGTGGACGTCACGCACGCCACCGACCATCCCGGTGTCGAGAAGAAGCGCCATGGCGACATCCGGCTGGGCGGCGGCGTGGTGCTCGCCCGCGGCTCCGCGGTCAACACGGTGGTGTTCGACCTGCTCGTCGCGGCGGCCGAGCGGGAGAAGATCCCGTTCACCATCCAGGCGGCGCCCAAGTACACCGGCACCGACGCGGACGCGATCTACACCGCGCACCGGGGGATCGCGACCGGGCTCGTCTCGGTCCCCAACCGGTACATGCACAGCCCGAACGAGATGGTGGCGCTGGAGGACCTCGAGCGCGCCGCCCGGCTGCTGGCAGCGTTCGCGCGGGGGGTGGACGCGACGACGGATTTCGTGCCCCGATAGCCGGCGCGGGGGCGCGGCACCGCCCCCTGCAGGCCCCTATATTCCTCGGGGCCATGCTTCGTCCCCTATCCCTCCTGCTCGCGTACGCGGTCCTCGCCGTGCCGGTCGCCGCGCAGACGTCCGCGCAGACGTCCGCCGCCGACCGGGTTCTGGCGGACGTCCGGTACCTCGCCGACGACCGGCTCGAGGGCCGGCTCACCGGCTCGCCCGGCGCGGACTCCGCGGCGGCGTTCATCGCGCGAGCCTTCGAGGCGGCCGGGCTCGCGCCGCCGGCCGGGGGGTGGTTCCAGGACTTCGTCGTCTCGGCCGATGCGCCCGCCGCACGCCACGCGGAGGTCGGGGGCGTTCGGGGCCGCAATGTGATCGGCGTGCTGCACGGCACCGACCCGAAGCGCCGCACCGGGGTGGTCGTCGTCGGCGCCCATTATGACCATCTGGGCCGCGGGGGGTCGTTCGCGCTCGACCCGGACAGCACGGGTGCGGTGCACAACGGCGCCGATGATAACGCGTCCGGCACGGCCGCGCTCATCGATATCGCGCGGCAGCTGGGACGCCGCCCGCCGGCGCAGACGGTCGTGTTCGTCGCGTTCGCCGGCGAGGAGCTCGGGCTCCTCGGATCGAGCCACTACGTCCGGAACCCCGTGGCGCCGATCGAGCAGACCCTGGCCATGGTCAACCTCGACATGGTCGGCCGCCTGCGCGACGACCGGCTGATCGTCTACGGCACCGGCACCGCGACCGAGTTCCCCGCCCTGATCGATTCACTCAACCGCGACTTCGGGTTCGACGTCGCGTCGCGTCCCGACGGGTACGGGCCGAGCGATCAGTCCTCGTTCTACGCCGCCGGCGTCCCGGTGCTACACCTGTTCACCAACGTGCACGAGGACTATCACCGCGCCACCGACGACTGGCCCAAGATCGACGCCGGCGGCCTCGCGCGGGTCGCGGGCCTCGCCGCGGATCTGGTGACCGCGATCGCCGGGCAGCCGCAGCGACTCACGTTCGTGCAGCAGCGGGTGCCCGCGCACGGACGGGATGCCGCGGGCATCGGCGGGTACGGCGCCTACCTCGGCACCGTGCCCGACATGGGCGGCGGGGTGGCCGGCGTCCGACTTGCCGGGGTCCGGGCGGGGAGCCCCGCGGAGAAGGCCGGCCTCCGGGCCGACGACGTGATCACCCGGATCGGCGAGCGCGATACCCCCGATCTCGAGGCGATGACCCAGGCGCTGCGCAGCCACCGGCCGGGCGACGTCGTGGAGATCGTCGTGCGGCGGGGCGACACGCTCACCACCCTCACGGCCACCCTCGGATCCCGCGGAAGCTGACCCATGCCGGCGCTCGAGGCCCAACGGATCGTGGCCGCACTGCGCGGGGCCTTCGCGCGCGGCGTCGGTCGCGCGGAGCTGCTGCGGATGGCGGCGGAGCGGATCCGGGCGGCGGGGCCGCCCTACACGTCGGTCTACATGTACATGCTGCACGGGCAGGACCTGGTGCTGGAAGCGCATGCCGGCCGGAACACCGACCACACGCGAATTCCGGTCGGCCGGGGCGTGTGCGGCACCGCCGCCGCGACCGGGCGGGACCAGAACGTCCCCGACGTGCGGGCCGTCTCGAACTACCTCGCCTGCAACACCTGGACCCGCTCCGAGCTCGTCGTGCTCATCCGTCGCGGACCGACGATTCTCGGGCAGATCGACGTGGACAGCGACGAGCCGGATCCGTTTACCCCGGAGGAGGAAGCGGAAGTCCGGAGGGTCGCGGATGCGTTGGCAGTGCTTCTGTGAGCACACGGCTGCTCGAGCCCGCGGAGATCGACGAGCCGCACCGGGTGACCCTCACCCTGCACGGTGAGCGAGCTGCGACGGGCCCATGCCTGAGACCGCGCACCGGACCGTCTCCGGCGTCACCCTGTTCGAGCGCCGGGTGGGCAGCGGCCCCCCTGCCGTGGTGCTGCACGGCGGCCCGGGCGCGAGCCACGATTACCTGCTGCCGGGATTCGACGCGCTCGCGAGGGGCCGAACGCTGATCTACTACGACCAGCGCGGCGGGGGCCGGTCACCGGTGCCGCGCGAGGTACCGGTCGGATGGCGGGAGCAGGTGGCGGACCTCGAGGCGCTCCGGGAGGTGTGGGGACTCCCGCGGCTCACCCTGGTGGGCTACTCCTGGGGCGGCCTCCTCGCGTTGCTGTATGCGACCGAGCACCCGGCCCGGGTCGAGCAGCTCGCGCTGGTGTCCCCCGCGCCGCCGTGGCGCGCCGCGCGGGAGGAATTCGAGCGCCGGTTCGCCGAGCGGAACCTCGCGCCGGACGTGCAGGCCGAGCGGCAAGCGCTCCGCAACAGCGACCTGCGGGTGCGCGATCCCGAGGCGTTCCAGCGCCGGATGTTCGAGTTGTCGGTCATCGGCTACTTCTTCGACCCGGCCAAGGTGCACGGGCTGCGGCCGTTCCGCGTCGTCGGCCGGACGCAACACGAGATCTGGCAGAGCCTCGGCCATTACGACCTGAGGCCCAGCCTGCCCGCGCTCCGCGGGACGCCCGCGCTCGTGCTCCACGGCGCGAACGATCCTATCCCGATCGAGGCCGCCAGGGAGACGGCCCGCCTGCTCGGCGCGGAGTTCCATGCCCTCGACCGGTGCGGCCACTGCCCGCATGTCGAGCAGCCCGGGGAATTCGCCTGGATCCTCGGCGGCTTCTTGACGTGAGCGGGGGGCGGGTGCCTACGCGCACGACACCCTTCGACGTCGCCTTCGCACCGTTTGCTGACGAGCGCTTCCCGCCGATCCGGGACGGGATCGCCGCTGCCGGCGCGAACGGCCGCGACCGGGACGCGTTCCTCATGATCCCGGAGGCGGTCACGCTTGTCCGTGACCTGCGCCCCGACGAGTCGCCGGGCGAGGCGATCGACCAGCTCACCGCCCTGATCCACCACGCGTACCTTTTCTGGGACGCCGGCCAGCGCACGGTGGCGTTCGGCAGGGCGGAGACGGTCGAGCTGCTGGACCGGGCCGGGCCGACCCCCGTGGTGTGCGACTGCCTGCCGCTGTACGCCCAGCTCCCTCCGCGCCTGATCTGGGCCCAGCCGGTGGAGGGAGGGCCGCACGAGCCGCTCGACGGCTGCTTCCTCCATACCGCGACCGATCCGGAGGGCTCGCTCCGGGTCCTGGGCGTGTTCGGCTTGCACCCGGACCGACCGGGGTTCACTGTGGTAGAAGCCTCCGGCCCCCGCCCGGGGCCATTGGCCCGCGCGGACGGCGCTCCGCCCTTTGCTCCGGCGCTTGCCGGCGGGGCGGCTGCGGGGCTCCGGTCCGTGACCGGAGGAGATGAGCTGCTCGAGCTCGGGTGGCGGCTCGTGGCGGGGCGGGCGGCTACGCGGGCCGGCGGGCAGGAGACGGAATGAAAACCATCGATGCGCTCGACAAGAAGGCGGTCGCCCAGGTGTTGGAGCAGATCGCTTCGTTCCTGGAGCTCAAGGGCGAGAACCCCTTCCGCATCCGCGCGTTCCGGACGGCGGCCCGGGCCATCAACGGCCTTCCGGGCGACCTGCGCGAGTCGCTGGAAGACGGCTCGCTCGCCGGCACCAAGGGAATCGGCCCCGCCACCCTCCAGATCGTAACCGAGGTGGCGACCACCGGTCGCGCGAGCCTGCTCGAGGAGCTGCGCGAGCAGGTGCCGCCGGGCCTGGTGGAGATGCTCGCGATCTCGGGCCTCGGCGTGGCGCGTATCCGCCAGATTCACGAGGTGCTCGGCATCGACTCGCTGCCCGAGCTCGAGGCCGCCGCGCTCGACGGCCGCCTGGCGAAGCTCCCCCGCTTCGGGCAGAAAACGTCGGAGAACATCCTCCGCGGCATCGCCTATCTCCGGCAGGCCAGCGCGTTCCGCCTGTCGCACCATGCCGCCGAGGAGGCAGAGGGGCTGCGACATGCCCTGGAGAAGCTGCCGGGCGTGTCGCACGCCTTCGTGGCCGGCGACGTGCGCCGCCGCGCGGAGATCGTGCGCGACCTGGTGCTGGTGCTCGTGGCCGACGTTCCGGCCGCGGAGGTCTTCGACCGGCTGAGCCGGCAAACGGGCGTGCATGAGTTCGCCGGACAGGACGAGCGGCGGGTGACGCTCCGGTTCGCGGGCGGGGCCAGCGCGCAGGTCGTGGTGACGACTCCGGTCAACCTCGGGGCGGTGCTGGTGCAGGCCACCGGCAGTGACGCTCATCTCGAGGCGCTGCAGCACCACGCCGTCGCGCGCGGCTACAACCTGAGTGGGGCCGCGCTCTGGCGCGGGAGCGAGTTCGTGGCCACCCCGACCGAGGCGCACCTGTACGGCGAGCTGGGCCTGGACGAGATCCCGCCGGAGCTGCGCGAGGGGAGCGGCGAGCTGGAGGCGGCCGCGGCGAAGCGGCTCCCCCGCCTGCTCGAGCCCGCGGATGTGTGCGGGGTTCTCCATTGCCACACGACCTACTCCGACGGCTCGAACACGGTCGAAGAGCTGGCCCGGGCCTGCCAGGCCGCGGGCTATGCCTATGTCGGGCTCACCGATCACAGCCAGACGGCCGCGTATGCCGGCGGTCTCCGCCCCGAGGATCTGGCGCGCCAGGCCGACGAGGTGGACGCGGTGAGCGCGAAACTCGGCGGAATCCGGGTGCTCAAGGGGATCGAGGCCGACATTCTGGTGGACGGGCGGCTCGACTACGAGGACCGGGTGCTCGAGCGGCTCGATTTCGTGATCGCCTCGGTCCACAGCCGCTTCAACCTGGGCGAGAGGGAGATGACCGCCCGGATGCTGGCGGCGATGGACAACCCGTACGTCACCATCATCGGACACCCGACGGGCCGGCTGCTGCTCTCGCGCGATCCGTACGGCATCGACCTCGACGCGGTGTTTGAGAAGGCGGCGGCGTGCGGCGTCGCGATGGAGATCAACGCCGACCCGCACCGGCTCGACCTCGATTGGCGGGTGCTGCGCCGGGCACGCGAGCGCGGCGTGACGATCTCGATCGGCGCGGACGCGCACAATGCCGCGGGGATCGCGAACGTCGAGTACGGAATCGGGATGGCCCGGAAGGGGTGGCTCGGGCCGGAGGACGTGCTGAACACACGGCCGGTGGACGGGTTCCTGGCGTTCGCGCGGGCGAGGCGATGAGGACGGCCGGACGGGCCGAGGGGCCGACCGGCGGCCGCCGGGGCGCGGCCGTGCGCAAACCGGCCGTCCGACGGGCCGGCCGTCCGGCGGTCCTGCTCCGGCGCCTCAGGCGCGCCTATCCGGACGCCCGCTGCGCGCTGGACCACCGCAACGCGTTCGAGCTCATCGTCGCCACCATCCTCTCGGCACAGTGCACCGACGCGCGGGTGAACATGGTCACGCCGGTGCTCTTCGCCCGTTATCCCGACGCGTTCGCCCTCGCGCGCGCGAAGCCGGCCGATGTGGAGGAGATCGTCAAGTCCACCGGGTTCTTCCGCAACAAGACGAAGAGCCTCATCGGGATGGCGCAGGCGCTGGTCACGGAGCACGGCGGCAAGGTTCCGCGAAGCATGGAGGAGCTGCGCGTCCTGCCCGGCGTCGGCCGCAAGACCGCGAACGTGGTGCTCGGCAATGCCTTCGGCATCAACGAGGGCGTGACGGTGGACACGCATGTGGGACGACTCAGCCGCCGGCTCGGCCTCTCGAAGCACGACGACCCGCTCAAGATCGAGCAGGATCTCATGCTGGCCTTCCCGCGCAAGGACTGGGCGCTCCTCTCGCATCTCCTGATCTTCCACGGCCGCCAGGTCTGCATCGCGCGGCAGCCGCGGTGCGGAGACTGCGTGCTGGCGGACGTCTGCCCTTCCGCCTTCAAGTAAGACGCGCTCGCACGAAGGCAATCGAAGACCGTGCGACGCCGTCAGGTCCGTCGCGTCGTGCGGACCGGTTTAGAATTCCCGCCATGCGCTACGCGCCGTTGCTGCTGCTGCTGCTCTGCTCGTTCTGCTCGTCGTCCGCGCAGGGTCAGGGTCCCTGGGTGTTCAGCCGGCCCGACGAGGCCCGCCGCACCGGGGCGTTCGAGGACCCGGAGCTCACCGAGAGCTCGGGCGTGGCGGTGAGCCGCCGCCACCCGGGCGTTCTGTGGACCCACAACGACGGCGGACAGCCGATGCTGTTCGCGACCGATACCGCCGGGACGGCGCTCGCGCGCGTGAAACTGACCGGCGCGAAGGTCGATGACGCCGAGGACATAGCGGTCGGCCCCTGCGGGCGGGGCACGTGCGTCTATCTCGCGGACACGGGCGACAACCGCGAGCGACGGCGCACGGTCCGCCTCATCCGCATCCCGGAGCCGGATCTTCCCGCGCGGGGTGAGAGCGGTCGCAGCCGGCCGGCCGTCTCGATCGAGCTGCGCTATCCCGACGGCCCGCACGACGTGGAGGCGATGTGGGTGGATCCGGCGGGGGACACGCACCTCGTCACCAAGGGACGCACCGTCGGCATCCGGCACTACCGCGTGCCCGCCAGCGCTTGGAGCCGCAAGGGGGTCGCCATCGCCGAGGCGGTGGGCGTCCTCCCGATCGGGGCCGACCATCGGCTCGACCGATTCGTGACGGGTGCCGCGATCTCGCCGGACGGGCGCTGGGTCGCGGTGCGCACCTACCGCGAGATCTACTTCTTCGCCACCGGGACCGACGGAACGCTCGCACTGCCTCCGCGTCCGATCGCCTGTACGCTTGGCGGAATCGACCTGCAGGGAGAAGGGGTCGCGTGGCTCGACGGCAGCTCGCTCGTGCTCACGAGCGAGCGCGCCATCCGGCCCCGGGGCACGGTCGCCGTCGTGCGGTGTCCGCTGCGTTCCGGGCCCCCGGTCCCGGCGGCGGGCGCGGCTCCGGCATCGCGAAACCGATGATACGCATGCCCCTTGCCGCGTTGCGCCGCCCGCTGCTCCTGGTTCCCTTCGCCCTCCTCGCCGCCGGCTCCGCCTCGGCCCAAAGCCGTCAACCGCCCCCGGAACGGGTCGCCCGCGAGGTGAGCTCCGCGGCCCTGCAGGCCCATCTGGGCTTCCTGGCCGACGACGCGCTCGAGGGCCGGAGGACGGGCACCCACGGAGCGGCCGTGGCCGCCAGGTATATCGCCGCGCAGTTCCAGCGCCTCGGCCTCCAGCCCGCCGGCGACAGCGGCACCTACTTCCATCGCATCCCGCTCGTGGTGCGCCGGCCGGATCCGATTCTCCGCGCGTCGGGGGAGGCCGCGGGCGCGCTCCGCTGGCTGGACGACTACGTGCTGGTGCCCCGCCTGGCCGATTCGGTGGCAGACGTTTCCGGCGAGGTGGTCTTCGCCGGCTACGGGATCGTCGCGCCGAATCGCGGGTGGGACGACTACAAGCAGACGGACGTGCGCGGCAAGGTCGTGCTCGTCCTCCCCGGCGACCCGGACTCCACCATCTTCGACCGGCGCATGGGACGGCCGTGGAGCTCGGTGCGCGAAAAGGTGGAAGTCGCGGCGCGGCGCGGCGCCGCCGGCCTCCTGGTCCTTCACGGGGCCGGCGCTCCGCCGTGGGACGCGGTCCGCGCGCTCGGGGACGAACGCCTCGGGCTGGTATACGACGACGGCCTGGCCTACTGGGGCTGGATCCGGGACAGCGCCGCGGCGCCCCTCGTGGCGGCGGGGGGGCGGAGCCTGCCGGAGCTGGCCGCTGCGGCCGCGTGGCGCGACTTCACCCCGGTGACCCTCCCGTTCCGGCTGGACGCGACGTTGCGCGCCACGGTGTCTCCGGTCTCCGCAGTCAATGTCCTGGCGAAGCTCCCCGGCCGCGGGCCGCACGCGGGAGAGTCGGTCCTGCTGGGGGCCCACTACGACCACGAGGGCATTGGACCACCCGAGGACGGGGACTCGATCTACAACGGGGCCGAGGACAACGCGTCGGGCACCGCCGCCGTGCTCGGCGCCGCGGAGGCGTTCGCGCGCAGCGGCGTGCGACCGGAGCGTACGGTGGTGTTCGCAGCGTTCGTCGCGGAGGAGGAGGGGCTGCTCGGCTCCGAGGCGCTGGTGCTCGCGCCGCCGGAGGCGATGGGCCGGGTGGTCGGCATGGTGAACGGAGATTACCTCAATCTCTACGGCCGCACCCGCGACATCGGCACCGTGGGCAACGAGCTCTCGTCCCTCGGCGCGACGCTCGAGGTGGCCGCGCGCGCCGAGAGCCTGACCGTGCGGGTAGACCCCGATGACGTGCGCCGCGCGCGGTTCTTCCGGTCGGACAACTATCCGTTCGCGCGGGCGGGAATTCCAGCGGTGCGTATCGTCAACGGCGTGGACTACGTGGGCCGCCCGCCGGAATGGGGTAGGGAGCAGCGGGAGCGGTACTGGACCGAGCGCTACCACCAGCCCGACGACGAACTGGCCGAGTGGATGTCGGTGGATGGCCTGGTACAGCAGGCGCGCGTCGCGGCCCGCATCCTGATGCGGCTCGCCGACGCGCCCGCGGCCCCGGCGTGGGCCGCGAGCGCCGATTTCGCTCCGGCCTCCCCGAGAGAAGAGGCCTCCCGATGAGAGCACCCGGGCTGACGGGAATGCTGGCTCTCGCCCTCCCGCTCGCCGCACACCACCGGCCGGTCGCCGCCCAGCAGCAGCCGGCGGCCCGCGTGGCGCAGGCGGTGAACGCCGACGTCTTCGCGGCCCACCTCACGCTCCTCGCCGATGATGCGCTGGAGGGGCGCGGCACCGGCGAGCGGGGCGGCGAGACCGCGGCGAAGTACCTCGCGGCGCAGTTCGCGCGGCTCGGCCTCGAGCCCGCCGGCGACGCCGGTACGTACTATCACCACATCCCGCTCGTCGGGCGCAGGTTCACGTCCACCCTCCGCCTCAGCGCCGATACACTCGTACCCGGCGAGGACTTCGTCGCGTACCTGGCCGGGACGGATACGATGGCGACGGCGCGCGGGGAGGCCGTGTTCGTGGGCTACGGCATCGTGGCGCCGGAGCAGCGCTGGAACGACTACGCCGGCGCGGACGTGCGCGGCAAGATCGTCGTCGCGCTTGCCGGCACGCCGGCCGACCAGGACTCCGCCCTCTTCCGCGACGCCCGCCCCGAGTACGCGTTCCGGCAATACAAAGTGGACGAAGCCGCCCGCCGGGGCGCGGCCGCGGCGCTGGTCGTCTATCGCGGCGGGGTCATGCCGGTGCCCTGGCCGTCCATCGCACAGTCCTGGCTCGGCGAGCAGGTACAACTCGACCCGCCGGCGCGCGCCGGCTCCCTGCTGATCGGCGGCTGGCTCAACGAACCGGCCGCCCGCCGGCTCGTCGAGCAGGGGGGCGCCGATTTCCGCACGCTGGCAGAGTCGGCGGCGCGCCCCGGGTTCCGTGCGGTGCCGCTGCGGGCGGCTCTCGACGTGGGGGTCGCAGCACGCACGCGGCGGATCCCGGCCGCAAACGTCGTGGGCCGGCTCCCGGGGCGCGGCTCGCTGGCGGGGGAGGCCGTCGTGCTCGGCGCCCACTACGACCATCTCGGCATCGGCGCGCCGGTCGCGGAGGACTCGATCTACAACGGCGCGGTGGACAACGCCTCCGGCACCGCGGGCATGCTTACCGTCGCCGAGGCCATGGTGCGCGGCGCCGCACGGCCGGCACGCTCGGTCCTGTTCGTCGGATTCGGAGCGGAGGAGCAAGGCCTGCTGGGCTCGGAATCGTTCGTGAATCGCCCTCCCGTGCCGTTGCGGCAGATCGCGGCCATGGTCAACCTCGATGCGCTGAACCTGACATCGGAGTCCCGGGACATCGCGGCGCTGGGCGCGGAACTGTCGTCCCTCGGCTCCCTGTTCCGGTCAGCCGCCGCCGCCGAGGGGTATCGCCTGACGCCTCGGAGCTCGCCGGTGCTCGTCGAGGCGATGCAGCAGGACTTCTTCAACCGGTCCGACCAGGCACCCTTCGCCCGGGCCGGCGTACCGGCCCTCTTTCTCTACGCGGCCGCCCACGATCTGGTGGGCCGACCGGCCGGCGCGGGCAAGGCGGAGCTGGACCGCTACCTCGAGCGGCACTACCACCAGCCGAGCGACGATCTTCGGCAGGGCCTCGACCCGCGCGTCGCGGTCCGCCAGCTGCGCGTAGTCACCCGGACGCTGCTCGCGGCCGCCAACCAGCGCTCCCAGGCGGTGTGGTCCGCCAACGCGCCGTACCGGAGTGCGGGAGAGCGGCGGGTCAGCCGTGACCAGTGACATGACGACAATCAACTGGAGCCCAGTCTTGCGACACCTCGCTTGCATGATCCTCGCCTGCGGCCTGCTCCCGCTCACCGCCGACCGCTCAGCGCTGACCGCGCAGCAGGCGTCCCCCGCCGCCCGCGTGGCGAAGGCGGTCGACCCCGACGTGATCCGGGGACACCTCCTCTACCTCGCCGACGACGCACTCGAGGGCCGTGCGCCCGGCACGCGCGGCGGCGATCTCGCCGCGAAATACGTCGCGGCGCAGTTCGCGCGGCTCGGGCTCAAGCCCGCCGGCGACGACAACGGCTACCTGCACCGGGTGCTCATCGTCTCGCTCGACCCGTCACCCCAGGCCTCGATTGTGAGCGGCGGCCGCGAGTGGCCCCTGGAGTACGAGCGGGACTACGTGATGTGGTCCATGCACGACGACTCGGTGGTGAGCACCGGGGGAGACCTCGTCTTTGCAGGCTACGGGATCGTCGCGCCGGAGTACGGATGGAACGACTATGAGGGCACCGACGTGAAGGGAAAGGTCGTGGTCGTGCTGGTGAATACGCCCGGCCTCCGCGACTCGACGCTGTTTCGCGGGAAGTACCTCACCTACTACGGGCGCTGGACCTACAAGATCGAGGAGGCCGAGCGACAGGGTGCGGCCGGCCTGCTGATGGTCCACACGACGCCGACCGCGACCTACGGGTGGGCGACGGTCACCGGCTCGTGGACCGGGCCGCAGACCCGGGTGGCGCGGAAGTCGGGCCCGCTGGTTGTCGCGGGGTGGCTGAGCGAGAGCGCGTCGGATCGGCTGCTCCAGCCGGCGGGCGGGCTGCAGCGGCTGGCCGAGGCGGCGTCCCGGAAGGGATTCCGCCCCGTCCCGCTGGACGCCCGGCTTGGCACCACGGTCCGCAGCGCAATCCAGCGCTCGGAGACGTACAACGTACTCGGCCGGCGGCCGGGCCGCGGTCCCAAGGCGAGCGAGGCCGTCATCATCGGCGGGCACTACGATCACCTCGGCTTCGGGCCCGCGGTGAACGGTGACTCCGTCTATAATGGCGCCGAGGACAATGCGTCCGGCACCGCAGCCGTCCTCGCCGCCGCGGAGGCTTTCCACCGCAGCGGTGTCACCACGGCCCGCTCGATCGTGTTCATGGCCTTCGCCGCCGAGGAGTCGGGCCTCCTCGGCTCCACGGCGTATGCCGCCCGGCCCTCGATTCCGCTCAGGAACATCGCCGCGGTGCTGAACATGGATGGGATGAACCTGTATGGCCGCGCGCGGGACATCGCCGCGCTGGGACTCGACCAGTCTACGCTCGGCCGCGCCTTCACCGCCGCGGCCCGGGCCGAGGGGCTCCGCGTGTCGGTGAATGAAGATGCCCTGATCAAAGGCTACTTCTTCCGGTCGGACCACTTTCCGCTGGCGCGCGTCGGCGTGCCGGCCATCTCCCTCCAGAAGGGGCTCGACATCGTCGGTCGTCCGGCGGGCTGGGGGCAGCAGCAGGAGGACGAGTACACGGAACACCGATACCACCAGCCGGACGACGAGATCCTCGACTGGTTCAGCTACGACGGTGCCGCGCAGCAGCTCCGCGTCATCGCGCGCACCGCAGTGCTGGTCGCCGAGGCCCCCCGGCAGCCGAAGTGGGCGGCGGGGTCGGAGTTCCGGGAAGCGGGCGAGGCCAGAGTCAGGTAGCGAGGCCCCTGCCTGCCAACATCGGAGGCTCGGCTGCATCGGGCAGGCGGGTATCGGGTCGCGAATCCCGAACAACGTAGTAGCGAGATCTTACGCACCCCACTATCTTGCCGCCGTTTTGGCCGCCCCCCGTCGATCCCCAGGCTGCGGAGCGCATCTGGAACTGCCATCCCAGCACCGGGTTCCGCTCTCGTGGCTGCTCGAGCACGGCGGCGAAACCATCCGGTACCGGACCCTCCGGGAGGTCGCCCCGGACGGCTATGCCGCGCCCGAGCCAGTCGAGGTCGCCCAGCAGGCAATCCAGCACTCCAAGGCCGCGCTCGCAGTCGTCAAGAAGCAGAAAGACACCGGGGTCTGGGGCGGCAATCTGCTGGGGCTCGCGCCAGCCGCTGCGCAGGGGATCAAGGACGTCGGGACCATCCCCCAATACCGCCGGCTGCTGCAGCTGGCTTGGCCCCGCGACGGCAGACCGTACAAGCTGGCCAACCGGCTGCTCTTCCGACTCCTGACCCGGGACGAGAACCCCGCGCTCCTCTTCGAGTACCAGAAGCTCGTCGCCGCCGAGCCTGCGGGAGAGGAGTGGGTTCGCGACCTGCTGCGGGAAGCCGCCACGGCCGCGCTGGCGGAGGCCGGCCACGCTGACGACCCGCGGCTCCGAGGCAGTGGGCACCGGATCGCGACCGCGGTGTCGCAGTTCCTGCGGGGCCCCATCGCCGAGAAGCCGTTCGTCAAGTCGGGCGCCGACCTCCTCCTGCATCCGGAGGCGCACCCGCCCAGCTGGTACTCGGTCGCGATGCTCGCCGCCATGCCGAACCTGCAGCGGGAGCGCGCCGGGTTCACCGAGCGGCTGGGTCACTATCTCGCGCAGCCCGCCCCGAAGAAGGCGTTTGCGGTCCAGCTGGGGAGGAGGCAGGTCAGGCCGACCCATCTGCTGCTGGGTGACCCGATCGAGGCCGACGCAAAGGGGACGCCCAAGGACCTGCCGCTCGCGCTGCACTACATCGAGCTGCTGGCCCGCATCGGCGCCCTGCACACCGCGCCGGTGGCGACGAAGGTGCTGAGCCGCCTGCTCCGCGACTGCGACGAGCGTGGCGTGTGGACCCCCAAAGGACTCCGAACGCAGCCCCGTCCGCTCAATCGGATCACCTACCATTACTTCCCGCTCGTCGCCGATCCGAAGACGATCGAGGGACGGGAGGCGGACGTGACGTTCCGCCTGGCCCTCATCGCGAAGCTGCTGGGGTGGCCGTTGGAGTACCGGTAGCCGCCGGGTCCGCGGTATAGCGCGTTCCACGGTAGTATCGCATACTACAACGCATGTTGACTATCGATCTCACCCCATTCGGGTTCACCCCTACCGAGAGCCTCGTCTACGAGGTTCTGCTCCGGGACGGGCCCGGCACCGGGTACGCCATTGCGCGTGCTGCCGGGCTCGCACGGGCGAACGTCTACAGCGCGCTCGAGGGCTTGGTGGCCAAAGGAGCGGCACGGGCGGACGGCGGACGGCCAAAACGATTCCGGCCGGAAGACACCGCCGCGCTGCTCGCGCGACTCGCGACCCGGCAGGGTGAGGCGCTGGATCGGCTCAGCGCGGAGCTGGAGGGGGTCACCGTTCCCCGCACTCCCACCGTCGTGGAGGTGGAGTCCCCCCGCGCCGCCCTGCAACTCATCTCGAGGGACATCGCGCGGGCCGCGTCGGAGGTCGCGCTGCTCGCGCCGCCTGAAGCCTACCCCTTGCTCGCCCCGGCTCTGCGCCGGCCGGCCGCGGCCGGCGTCGTCCTGCGGCTGTTCGCGTCGGCGCCCGTCTCGCTCGATTTTGCGCCGGTGGCGGTGGTCGCCCCCGAGCCTGCCTGGCCGGGTGCGCCGCTGATCAGCGTCGTGGACGACCGGAGCGCCGTGCTCGCCTATCGTCAAGGGACCGAGGTACACGGCCACTGGAGCACCGCGCCAGCCCTGGTCGCCGCCGCGCGCTTTGCCCTGGAGCGATTCAGGGCGGCTCCGTGACCGGTAGGGACGAGTTCGACAGGGTCATGGAGGTGCTCCGCCACGAGTACCTGATCGAGGCCGCCGAGCGGATGGCGGAGCTGCGCGCCGGTCTGGCCGACCTCCGCTCGGGCGCACCAGACATGCGGGCACGGTTCAAGACGCTGTTCCATCGCCTCGCCGGGTCGGGCGGCTCGTATGGATTCCCCGGAATCAGCGCGATCGCGAAGGAAGCCGAGCAATGGGTCGTGGCACAGCCAGAGCTGGGAGCAGGCGAGGTCGTCGCGGTGGAGAGTCGGGTAGACCGGCTGGCGGAGGAACTCGCCCGGGCGCGGGCGCAGCTCGAGGGCTGAGCTCTACGACCGCTCCCAGAGTCGCGCCCAAGGTCGCCATCGTCGCGTCCGCGAGGATTGAGCCGTGAGCTTGCCGCCGGAGGCGCCCTCCACCGGTGACGACGACCCAGCGGCGCCGCGCGAGGACTATTCTGTTTCGATGGCGTTCGCGACCGTCGCCGCGATCGCGAGCGCGCTGGTCCCCCTGGCATTGCTGCTGTGGCTACACCACCGCCTCAACGGGGCCGGCAGCGTGCTCGCGGCGATGGATGCGTTTCTCGGGCACACCTGGCTGTGGATCGGTGCTCTCGTGGTCGGGGTCGCGGGCCACGAGCTGCTGCACGGACTGGCCTGGGCCGCGGCATCAGGCCAGCCACTGCGCGTGATCCGGTTCGGGGTGAACTGGCGGGCGCTCGCGCCGCACGCGCGCTGCACCGTGCCACTCCCCGCGTCCGCCTACCGCTTCGGCGCGGCGGCGCCGGGGGTGGTGCTGGGGATCATACCCGCGCTCGCGGGCTCATCGACCGGCCACGGCGGCGTCGCGGCGTTCGGATGGTTCATGACCCTCGCTGCGGGCGGCGACTTCGTGGTCTTGTGGCTGATCCGGAACCTCCCGGGCTCCACGATGCTGCAGGATCATCCCACCCGCGCCGGATGCGTGGTGCTGGGGCGTCGGGAGGGCGTCAGCTGAGGCTCCGCCTCAGCCCCGCTGCTCGGTGCACTATGAGGCCGGACGGCCGCGGACGACTTGGCGGTGCACCGGAGCCCCCTTCTCGCTTCGCACCCGCTAGTGGCGGTACCCCAGCGACAGCGGCACCACGTCCTTCGGGTTCGTCTCGTCTCCGAACAGCAGCCTGCCCTCGCGGAACGACGCGCCCCGCAGCGTGAGGGCAAGGACCTCGCCCAGCTCGCCGACGAGATGCACGCCCAGCTGGTCCCGCACCTCCGTCGGCAGGTCCTCGAGATCCGCCTCGTTGTCCCGCGGCAGGATGATCGCGTTGATCCCGGCCCGGACGGCGCCGAGGACCTTCTCCTTCACCCCGCCGATCGGGAGCACGCGACCCCGCAGCGTGATCTCGCCGGTCATCGCGATGTCGTGCCGCACCGCCCGGCCGCTCATCGCCGAGACGATGGCCGAGGCCATCGTGACCCCCGCCGAGGGGCCGTCCTTCGGAATGGCGCCCGCGGGGACGTGGATGTGGATGTCGCGGTCGAACATCTCGTCGGGGATCTGGAGCGCCGCGGCGTGCGAGCGTGCGTAGGTCCACGCCGCTCGCGCCGATTCCTTCATCACGTCGCCGAGCTGGCCGGTGAGGACCAGCTCGCCCTTGCCGCGCATCGTGCTCGCCTCGACGAACATGATGTCGCCGCCCGCGGGCGTGTAGTACATCCCCGTCGCCACGCCGACCTGGTCCTCGCGCGCCGCCTTCTCCGGATGCACCTTCGGCCGGCCGAGGAGATCGTCCACCATCGGCTTGTCGATGGTGAGCCGGTCGACCTCCTGCGCGGCGATCTTGCGCGCGACCTTCCGCGCCAGACGCCCGATCTCACGCTCCAGCTGCCGCACCCCGGATTCGCGGGTGTAGCCCGTGATCACCTCCGACAGGGCGTCGTCGGTGATCTCGATCTGCTCCGGCCGCAGCCCGTTCTCCAGGAGCTGACGCGGAATCAGGTACCGGCGTGCAATCGACTGCTTTTCCTTCTCCGTGTATCCGGCGAACTCCACCACCTCCATCCGGTCGAGCAGCGGCCCGGGGATGCTCTGAAGGAAGTTCGCGGTGCAGATGAACAGCACCTCGCTCAGGTCGAACGGCACGCCGAAATAGTGGTCCACGAAGCTGTCGTTCTGCGCCGGGTCGAGCACCTCCAGGAGCGCGCTGGCCGGATCGCCCTGGAACGACACCCCGAGCTTGTCCACCTCGTCGAGCAGGAACACGGGATTCTTGGTGCCGGCCTGCTTCATGCCCTGGAGGATCCGGCCCGGCATGGCCCCGACGTACGTCCGCCGGTGGCCGCGGATGTCGGCCTCGTCCCGCGCGCCGCCGAGCGAGATCCGGACGTACTTGCGTCCCATGGCCCGCGCGATCGACTTCGCGATGGAGGTCTTGCCGACGCCCGGCGGGCCAACGAAGAGGAGGATCGGCCCCTTCGCCTGCTTGTCGTCCTCGTTCCCCGTGGGCTTGTTGGGCTCCGGGACCGTCGCCGTGGCCAGCGGCGAGACGGCCGGACGGTCGGACGGCCCGAGAGTCAGATCCGGCTGCGGACCCCGAACCGACTCGTCGCCATCAGGGCCCGCCTGTCCATCCGGCCCTCCCGCCGTCCGGCCGTCCGGCCGTCTCTCCATCTCCCGCAGCTGCCGCACCGCCAGGAACTCCAGCACCCGATCCTTCACGTCGCCGAGCGCGTAGTGGTCCTCGTCGAGGATACGCTGCGCCTCGCGGAGATCGAGATGGTCGTGGGTCCGGGTGTTCCACGGCAGCTCCGCGACGTTCTCGAGGAACGTCCGGATCACCTGCGACTCCATCGACTCGCGCCCGATGCGGCTGAGCCGGTTGAGCTCGCGGTCCACCTCCTTGCGGGCCTCGGGCGGCAGGTCGAGCTGCTCCAGCTTCTGCTTGAGCTCGTCCACCTCGCCCGCTTCCTCGTCTTCGCCCAATTCCTTGCGGATCTGCTTGAGCTGCTCGCGGAGGAACATTTCCCGCTGCCGCTCGCCCAGCTCCTCCTGCACCTGGGACTTGATGTCCTCCTGGACGTCGAGTAGCTGGATCTGGCGCTGCATGTGCACCAGCACCCGCCGGAGCCGCTCCTCGACCGAGAGCGTCTCCAGCAGCGCCTGCCGCTGGGGCGGGGTGATGTCGATGTAGCCCGCGACCAGGTCGGCGAACCTGCCGGGCTCGTTGACGCCGGCAAGCACCTGCTGCACCACGTCTTCCGGAAGCCCGGACTTCTGCCCCAGCTCCGCCGCCCGCAGCCGGGCCTCGCGATGGAGCGCCAGGAACGCCGGGTCCTCGGGGTTCAGCGGCAGCATCTCCTCCGCCTCGCGGACGATCGCCTGGAGGTAGCCGTCGCGTTCGGTATAGTGGATCGCGATGCCGCGCCGCTCGCCGTGCAGGAGGAGCTGCACCCCGGAGAGGCCGCGCTGCATCTGGCCGATACGCGCCACGGTACCCACCGTGTAGAGGACCTCCGACGTCACCGTATCGACGTTCTGGCGCTGAGAAACCGCAAACACCAGCCGGTCCTGCGTCGTCAGCGCCGCCTCGATGGCGCGCAGCGTCGCGGGGCGGCCGGCGCCGATGGGCGCGGTCACTCCGGGAAACAGCACGACCTCGCGCAACGGCAGCACGGGCAGGGTCAGGCGTTCACTCATTGCTATGAAAACTCCTTCTCGCGCCCGTCCGGGCACGAAATGTCAGGACTGCCTATGAACCCGCTTGGGACGTGCACCAGACGTGCCACGCCATACGCCGGCTCCACATTGTGTCTCAACAACTTAGAGCGCCGCAATGTTCCCCGGCACAGCGACCGAAGGCGCGATTTGGCCGGTCGCGACGTCGAGCCTGCCAGTTTGACGTGGCCTGCAGCCGCCGGTGCCCCGCCGCGTCAGGTTCCTCGCGCGGCCCGGAGGGTGAATGCCCGTCGCGCTTCAGCCGTTGCCGGGCCGATGTCGCGAGCGCAGATTCCTGCCGACCCATGGCAGCCCCCCTCGCGCACTTGCGCCAGTGTCCGGCGACCACGCCTGAGCCCGTGAGGCAGCGCACGGGATGAGCGACCCGAAAGATCGTCCCCTTGCGGCGCGCCTCGCCGACGCCCTTGCCGGGCAGTATACGCTGGAGGGCGAGATCGGCCGGGGCGGGATGGCGTCGTCTACCGGGCGCGCGACGAGCGGCTCCAGCGCCGGGTGGCGATCAAGGTGCTCCCGCCGGAGCTCGCCTTCCAGAAGGATATCCGCGAGCGCTTCACCCGCGAGGCCCAGACGGCGGCGCGGCTCTCCCATCCCCACATCGTCCCGATCCACACCGTCGGTGAAGGCGGAGGGCTGGTCTACTTCGTGATGGGCTTCGTGGACGGCGAATCGGTGGCCAGCCGCATCAAGCGGCGCGGGCGGCTGCCTGTGGAGGAGGTCCGGCGGATCATGCGAGAGACCGCCGACGCGCTCAGCGCCGCCCATGGCCTCGGCGTCATCCACCGGGACATCAAGCCGGACAACATCCTGCTGGAGGGCAACAGGGGCCGGGTCATGGTGACTGACTTCGGCATCGCGAAGGCGCTCTCGAGCGCCTCGGGCGCCACGCTCACCGGCGCCGGCGTGGCAATCGGTACCCCCTCCTTCATGAGTCCCGAGCAGGCAGCGGGCGAGCGGGAGATCGACGGCCGGAGCGATGTCTACAGCCTCGGTATCGTGGGCTATCAGATGCTCACCGGCGAGCTGCCCTTCCATGCGCCCACGGTGGCCGGCATCCTGATGAAGCAGATCACCGAAGTGGCCCCCGACGTGCGGAGCGCGCGGCCCGAGGTGCCCGAGGATCTGGCGCTCGCCGTGAGCCGCTGCCTCGAGAAGGATCCGCAGAACCGGTGGCCGAGCGCCGACGCTCTCCGGCGGTCGCTGGAGAACCGGACCGTGGGGGGGTATCAGCCCACCGGCCTGGGGTGGCGGGCGGGGCGCGAGACGGGCGGACGGGCGGCCGGTCAGACGGACAGCCGGTTCGACCGGCCCCCCCGACCGGCTCGGGCCTCCGCAGCAGGGCGGGCACCGGCGGCCGATCGTCCGTCAGCGCGGCTATCCGCCCGGCCGTCTCCGCCGGTCCGGCCATCCGCCCGTCCGGCCGTCTCTCACGACACGCCGCTCCCCAACACCGGGGAGCCCGAGATCATCCTCCGCACCCGCGCCCGATTCGCCAAGTGGGCCGCGGTATCGCTGGGGTGCTTCGGGATCAACATCGCCACGGGGCTCGACAGTCCCTGGTTCCTGTTCCCGACGTTCGGAATGGGCATCGGCGTGCTCACGACCTACGGGAAGCTCTGGCAGGCGGGGTACAGCTGGAGGGACGTCCTCACCCGCCCGCCGGCCCCGGACGCCATCGAGACGACGCTGGTGCGGGGCGGCAGGCTCCCCCGGCAGCTGCCGCTCCCGAAGGCGGACGAGTTCGGGGCGCACGTGACGGCGGTGCTTCAGGCGCACGGAGACCGCGCAGCGATCTACAAGCTGCTCGACCGCCTGCCCCCATCCGAACGACAGATGCTGCCGGAGATCGCCTCGACGGTGGACGGCCTGTACGAGCGCGCCACCGACCTGGCGCGGACGCTCCAGGCGATGGACAGCAACCTCGACACGAGCGGCCTGGGGCAGATCGAGGAGCGGATCGCGGCAATCCAGCGCGAGGCCGAGGATGCCGAGCGCGGCCGCCGGCTCGCCTTGCTCGAGAAGCAACGCCAGACGATCAGCGACCTGCAGGGCCGCCGCAGCCAGGTATCGAGCCACCTGGAGTCCTGCGTGCTCGCGATGCAGAACGTCCGCTTCGACCTGCTGCGGCTGCGGTCCGCCGGGGTGGCGGCGGTGCTGGGCGACCTCACCAACGCGACCCAGCAGGCGAAGGCGCTCTCGCGCGACGTCGATCACGCGATCGCGGCTGCCGGCGAGATCAGGGAAGCGATGCGGCCATAGGCCCGTGCGGTGGCCCTTCGGGTTGACAGGCCCGTGCCCGCGGCGTAGGAATGCAGCGTCCTCTGTCACGAAGGGAGGATGCGGGTCGCTCGCCCCGCGAAGGGCCCCGTAGGGCGGACAACCCAGCCATGGAACACTGTCGGAGCTGCCAGGACACATCAGCCTGACAACCGAGCTCGGTACGCCTCGGCGCACCGGGACGTAAGAGCCAGAGCGGCACGACCGCCGCTATCGCCGGGCGCGTTCCCGAGACCATGAACAGCGCCCGGCTCCTTTTGTTGCTCACGCGCCCGCCAGCTGTTCGCCCAGCCGCCGCACCTCGCGCACCAGCAGATCGAAATCCTCGCGCCGGCTCCGGTGATTCGTGATCGCCACCCGGAGGGCGTACCTGCCCCCGATCACCGCGTTCGAGGGGACGGCGACACCGCTCTCGTGCAGCCGCATCAGCAGCTCCTGGTTCAGCCCATCGAGCGCCGTCTCCTCAGTGCCGCCGCCGGCCCAGCGGAAGCAGACGATGTTCAGCGGTACGGGGGCCATCAACTGGAGGTCGGGCGCCGCCCGCACGAGATCCGCCAGGTAACGGGCCTGCTCGATGTTCTGCCGCACCAGCCGGGCGTACCGGTCGATCCCGTGCTCCTTGAGCGACATCCACACCTTGAGCGCGCGGAAGCCGCGGGTGAGCTGAAGACCGTAGTCACTGAGCCAGAGATCCCCTGCGGCCACGCCGCGCTCGGCGTGGGCGAGGTATTCGGGTGTGAGCGAAAACGCGCGGCGGTGGGTGTCCTCGTTCCGAACCAGCACGCAGCCGGCCTCGAACGGGACGTACATCCACTTGTGCAGGTCGAACGCCACCGAGTCGGCCCGCGCCATCGCGGCGGTCTGCGCAGCGTACTCCGGGACCAGCGACGCGAACGCGCCGAACGCCCCGTCCACATGGAGCCAGACGTGCTCCCGGGCCGCCAGGTCGGCCAGCCCGGCGAGATCGTCGATGGCTCCGGTCATGACGGTGCCGAGGTTCCCCACGATACAGCACGGCACCGCGCCGGCGGCCCGGTCATCGCGGATCATCGCCGCGAGCGCGCCGACGTCCACCCGGAAGTCGGCATCCACCGCCGCGAGGCGGAGCGCGTCGCTGCCGAGGCCGAGCAGCTCCACCGCCTTCTGGACCGAGCTGTGCGCCTCGCGGGACGAGTAGACGGTGAGCGGGCCGGGGCCGGCCCGCACTCCGAGTTTCCGCACGTCGAACCCGGCATGGGCGTGGCGGGCGACGGCGAGCCCCACCAGATTGGCCATCGAGCCCCCGCTCACCAGCAACCCGCTGGCGGCCGCCGGGTAGCCCAACATCTCCTTGCACCAATCGAGCACCTGGCGCTCGACGTAGTTGGCGCCGTGCTCCCCGCCGCCCATGTTCGGGTTCAGCGTAGCGGCCAGCATCTCGGCAAGCGCGCCGAGCGGGGTGCCGGTGCCCATGACCCAGGCCCAGAACCGGGGGTGAATGTTGCCCATGGGGAACGGCAGCACGAGGCGCCGGAAGTCATCGTAGGCCCGTTCCGCCCCCTCACCGGCGCGGGGGAGCGGCGCCCGAAGGGCGGCGCGCACCTCCGCCGGCACCGCCTGCCACACCCGACGCTCGCGCAGGTCGCGGGTGTAGTCGATCATGTCGTCGACCATGCGGTGTGCGAGGGCGCGCAGATCGGTCCAGTCTGCGGGGTCGAGCGACTCCTCGGTCGGGGCAGCGTCGGGCATGGGGGGTGAGCAGTAAGCAGTGAGCGGTGAGCGGTGAGCAGTACGCAGTCAAAGGGGGTCCGGATTCAACCGGAGCCCCTGCTCACTGCTCGCCGCTCACTGCTCACTCAGAACGCCGCCAGCTCCGCCATCGCCGTCTTCAGGCCCGCCACCTGCGGCAGAATCACGTCCTCCAGCTCGGGCGCGTAGGCGACGAAGGTGTCCGTGGCCGCCAGACGGCGCACCGGCGCGTCGAGGAACGCGAAGGTCTCGTCGGCGATGCGGGCGGCGACTTCGGCGCCGTAGCCCCAGGACAGGGCGTCCTCGTAGGCCACCAGCACCCGGCTGGTCTTGCGCACCGACGCGTGGACGGCCGGCCAGTCCACCGGCGAGAGCGAGCGCAGGTCGATGATCTCGGCGCGGAGGCCGCGCTCCGCCTCCAGCTCCTTCGCCGCGACCAGCGCGCGTTGCACCACCGCACCATAGGTCACCACCGTGAGGTCGGTTCCCTCCCGCACGGTCTTGGCCTTGCCGAACGGGATCATGAAGTTCGGACCGGGGTTCGGCGCCTTGTTGTAGGTCTGCCGGTACAGATGCTTGTGCTCGAGGAAGAGCACCGGATCCTCGCACCGGATGGCGGTGCGCAGGAGGCCGTTGGCGTCGAGCGCGGTGGCGGGACAGACCACCCGGAGGCCCGGCAGGCCGGTGAACACCGCTGCGCCGGTCTGCGAGTGGTATGGCCCGCCGCCCTTGAGGTATCCGCCGTAGCTCACCCGCACCACCACCGGTGCGGCCCAGGCATTGTTCGACCGCCAGCGCATGATGGCGAGCTCGTCGCGGAGCTGCATGTACGCGGGCCAGATGTAATCGAAGAACTGAATCTCGACCACCGGCTTGAGCCCGCGGTGGGCCAGGCCGATGGCCCGCCCCACGATGCCGGCTTCGGCCAGAGGCGAGTTGTACACCCGCCGGCTCCCGAATGCGCGCTGCAGCCCCCACGTGACCTTGAACACGCCGCCCTTGCCCTTCACGCCGGGCAGGTTCTCCTCCCGGGAGCAGTCGGCGACATCCTCGCCGAAGATCACGATGCGCGGATCGCGGGCCATCTCGTCCTTGAGACAGGCGTTGAGCAGGTCCACCATCGTGGTCGGGTCGCCGGCGAAGCGCGGATCGTCCTCCGTGTCGAACCCCTCGGAGGAGGGATCCACGTCCATCGAGTAGACGTGATGGTAGACTGTGTCGCGCGCGGGCTGCGGGGCCGCGAGCGCGACCTCGGTCGCCACGCGCAACTCCTCGTCGACCAGCTGCCGGACGTGGTCGATCTCGGCCTGCGTTGCGACGCCGTGAGCGAGCAGGTGCTCCGGAAGCCGCCGTAGCGGATCGCGTGCCGCGTCGGCCGCGCGCTCGGCCGGCGGCCGGTACTGCACCTCATCGTCGGAGAGCGAGTGCGAGTAGGGCCGGATCACGTGCGCGTGCACCAGCGCCGGGCCCTTGCGGCTGCGGCAGTACTCATGGGCCCGCGCGAGCGTGTCGAACGACGCCAGCACGTCGCAGCCGTCCACCTCCTCGATGAACAGGTTGGGGAACCCGGTGACGAGCTTCGAGATCGAGCCGCCGGCGGTGCTCACCTCGACCGGGACGGAGATCGCGTACTCGTTGTCCTCGACCAGGAACACGATCGGCAGCTTGAGGTTCGACGCGATGTTGAGCGCCTCCCAGAACTCGCCCTCGCTGGTGGTGCCCTCTCCGGTGGTACAGAGGACCACCTCGTCGCCGCGGTACAACTCGTCGCGGCCGGCGAGCTCGGGGATGCTCGAGTACCGGAGCCACGCCTCCGCGGCGCCCACCGCCTGCAGAAACTGGGTGCCCGTGGGGCTGGACGTGCTCGCGATGTTGAGCTCGCGATGGCCCCAGTGCGACGGCATCTGCCGCCCGCCGGAGTTGGGGTCGTCCGCAGCCCCGACCGCGGACAGGAGCTGCTCCGTCGCGGTCATGCCCAGGGCAAGGCAGAGCGCGCGGTCCCGATAGTAGAGGTAGAACCAGTCGTAGCCGGGACGGAACACCTTGCCCGCCGCGGCGGTCACCGCCTCGTGGCCGGCGCCCGAGATCTGGAAGAAAATGCGGTTCTGGCGCTTGAGCTGGATCTCCCGATCATCAATGCGCCGGGAGAGGAGGATGATGCGATAGAGCTCGAGCAGCTCCGCCTTGTCCAGCCGGGCGGATGCTCGGGTGCGGCTCGAGGTGCGTGTGGCCAATGGGGCTCCGGGGCGAGGGTCCGCGTCTCAGCGGCGTAAGATAGCGTGGCGATGGGCAGATGAGCATCCGCTCATCCCCTCCTCAGTCGCCGCAGGGCCTCGAGTTTCTCCAGCGCGCTCCTGCCGGACGCGGCCGGCGCCACGGAGAAGAGATCCCGAATATCCAGCAGCACCTCCATCATCAACTGGTCGCGCATGTAGGCGCTCTCCAGGTCGCTCATCCGCGCGGCGTCCCCCTGCGCCTGAGCGCGGTCGTAGGTCTCGCGATAAATGCCCTCGAGGTTGGCCAGGATCCGGTCGCGGGAGCGCATGGCTGGGGCGGAGGGTGAGCGGTGAGCGGTGAGCGGGCGCCGGTGGCGGCCCCGCGGATCAGCGGTATTATAGCTCGCGTGTCGTCCCCGCTCACCGCCCATCGCCCACCGCCCACCGCCCACCGGTCATGCGCCTCTCCCTCGCTCTGGCAATGGCACTGGCACCGCCGCTCTCGGCCTTCGCCCAGCAGCGCGCCCGCGATCTTGGCGTACCGTTCCCCGGGATGCCGGGGTCGCACAACGCCATCACGGACGTGGCCGGGGTCGAGGTCGGCCACGTCACGCTGATCTCGGGAAATGGCCGCCTGGTCGTGGGGAAGGGCCCGGTCCGCACGGGCGTCACCGCGATCCTGCCCCGCGGAAAGCGCTCGCCCGACCCGGTGTTCGCGGCGTTCGTCACGCTCAACGGGAACGGCGAGATGACCGGCACGCACTGGCTCCGGGAATCCGGCTTTCTCGCCGGTCCGGTGATGCTCACCAACACGCTCAGTGTCGGCGTGGTACGCGACGCGGTGGTGGCATGGGCGCTCCGCCGGGGCTGGCCCTCGTGGGGGTTCGCGCTGCCGGTCGTCGCCGAGACCTGGGACGGCCCGCTCAACGACATCGACGGCTTCCATGTGCGACCGGAGCACGCGTTTCGGGCGCTCGAAGCGGCGGCGGGCGGCCCGGTGGCCGAGGGCAACGTCGGCGGGGGCACCGGAATGGTGTGCCACCAGTTCAAGGGCGGCATCGGAACCGCTTCGCGCCGACTCCCGGCCGAGAGCGGCGGCTACATCGTCGGCATACTGGTGCAGTGCAATTACGGGCGGCGCTCGCGGCTCTCGGTGCTCGGCGTCCCCGTCGGTGCGGAGACCCCCGGGCTGAGGCCCTGTTCGGTGCTGCCGCGGGATACGACCCACGCGGACCAGCTGCCGACCTGCGGCACCGCGTCCGGGATCACCTCCCCCGACCGCGACGCCGGCTCGATCATCGTCGTCATCGCGACCGACGCGCCGCTCCTGCCCCACCAGCTCGAGCGGCTCGCGCGGCGGGCCGGACTCGGCGTCGGCCGCACGGGCGGACTGGGTGAGGACTCGTCGGGCGACATCTTCCTCGCGTTCTCCACGGCGAATCCGGGTGCCGCGGCCGCTTCGGGCACGGTCGCGCTGACCATGCTCCCGAATGACCGCGTCAATCCACTGTTCGAGGCCGTGGTCGAGGCCACCGAGGAGGCGATCGTGAACGCGATGGTCGCCGCGCAGACGATGACCGGCGCGGACGGCAACCGGGTCTTCGCGCTTCCCGCCGACCGGCTCGTCGCCGCGCTGCGGAAATACGGCAGGATGTGAGCCTGCGGGCGATGCGCTATCGGCGGGCGGGCGGCACGGACTCCTCGCCGAAGCGCCGCTCGAGCCGGTCCAGGAGCACCGCCATGGTCGTCCGCATCTCGCTCACCTCGGCCTCGAGCTCCTCGATCCGGGGCTCGAGGTCGCGCGCCCGCGACTCGGCCGAGCGGCTCCGGCTCTCCGCGACCCGGGCCCGCAACTCCGCGGACTTGGCCTGGGACCCGGCGGACCTGGCCCGCGACCTGGTATTGTGCAGCTGGATCTGCTGGATGAGGTCCCACACGAACGCCATGGCTGCCTCCGGCTGAGGTCGGTTCAGCGCCGCCAGCTTACTAGCCGGACCGCCGCACGGCTGTGATCTGCCTCATCGGCGGTTACGCAAACCGAGGAGTGACGATGTCCCTCGAAGGCAGGAAGGTACTCTTCTTCGCCGCCGCATGGTACGAAGACCTCGAGCTCTGGTACCCCAAGATCCGGCTCGAGGAGGAGGGAGCGAAGACCGTCGTGGCCGGGCTCGGCGAGACCAGCTATACCGGCAAGCGCGGGTATCCGCTGACGCCGGACACGAGCGTCGACCGGATCACGGCCGGGGAGTTCGACGGCCTGGTGATCCCGGGCGGCTACGCCCCCGACATCCTGCGGCGCTCCAAGAAGGTGCTGGAGATTACGCGGGAGATGTTCGAGGCAGGGAAGCCGGTGGCCTTCATCTGTCATGCCGGCTGGGTGCCGATCTCCGCCGGAATCGTCCGCGGCAGGCGCGGCACCAGCGTCGGCGCGATCCGCGACGATCTGGTGAACGCGGGGATGCTCTGGGAGGACAGCGCTGTCGTGGTCGATGGGAACCTGATCTCCTCGCGGACGCCGGCGGATCTGCCGCAGTTCTGCCGGGCGCTGATCGCGGCGCTTCGAACGACGCAGTCGCGGAAACCGGGGCCGGGGGCCCGAGTCGCCGCACCGGGTCGTCGCCGGTAGCCTTCCCGCCGGCTCACCCGCCGCCGTGCCCGCTTCCCCATCCACCCGCGTCCCCGTGGAAGGCCCCATGTCTCTCCGCGATGCCCAGCGGCGTGTCGACGCCTGGATCGGCCAGTTCGAGGAAGGCTACTTCCACCCGCTCACCAATCTCGCCCGGCTCGCCGAGGAGGTGGGCGAGCTCGCCCGGGAGATCAACCACCGCTTCGGTCAGAAGACGAAGAAGAAGGAGGAACCGGAAGGAGACATCGCCATGGAGATGGCGGACATCCTGTTCGTGCTCATCTGCATGGCGAACCGGGAGGGCATCGACCTGGAGGAAGCGTTCGACCGGATGATGCAGAAGGTCGAGACCCGGGACGAGACGCGGTGGACGAAAAGAGCGAGCAGTGAGCAGTGAGCAGGGCTCGTCACTTCACTCCCAATCCTTGGGCGCGGTCTCGATCTCCTCCAGCAGGGCCCGGTAGCTCGCGTAGCGGTCGGCGGCGACCGTCCCCTCCTCCACTCCCCGGCGTACCGCGCAGCCCGGCTCCGTGACGTGCCGGCAGTCGCCGTAGCGGCACGCGCTGGCGAGCGGGCGCATCTCGGGAAAGCACTGCGCCAGCTCCCGCGCCTCGATCCCCCAGAGACCCACCTCGCTGAAGCCGGGCGTGTCCATGATGAAGCCGCCGCCGGACAGCGGGATCATCACCGCCGACACCGTCGTGTGGCGTCCCCGGCCGATCCGCTCGCTCACCGTCCGGGTGCGGAGCCTGAGCCCGGGCTGAACGGCGTTGAGCAGGCTCGACTTGCCCACGCCAGAGGGCCCGGTCACCACCGAGGTACGGCCGGCGAGCGCCTCGCGCA
This sequence comes from Gemmatimonadales bacterium, assembly GCA_035763885.1. Taxonomy (GTDB): domain Bacteria; phylum Gemmatimonadota; class Gemmatimonadetes; order Gemmatimonadales; family GWC2-71-9; genus DASQPE01. The sequence continues at coordinate 3,794 of DASUAH010000205.1, read as the reverse complement.
TCTCGGCGATGCCCTCGCCGGTGGCGGCGCTGGTCCGGTGCACCGGGTAGCCGGCCCGGCGCAGGCGCTCCGCCAGCGCGAGCCCCGGATCGAGATCGATCTTGTTGATGACGACGGCGGCGGGGATGGAGTTCGCTTCGGCGAGAACCAGCAGACGGTCGATGAGCTGCGGCACCGGGGCGGGATCCCGGGTCGCCGTCATCGCGATCACCTGGTCCACGTTGGCCGCCACTGGGCGCGTGCCGCGCCGCTCCGGCATCCGGCGCGCGAGCAGCGACCTCCGCGGCTCGACGCCGAGGACGCCGAACAGCTCGCCGCCGGCCTCGGGCTCGAGCCGCACCACGTCTCCGACGACGACACGGGGCTGGGCGCGCTTGATCCGCCCGCGCAGCACGGCGCGCACCTCTCCCGCCGCGGTTCCCACCCGGTAGCTCGCCCCCTCCCGCTCGAGGACCGTGCCGAGGAGCGTGCTCACCAGTCGCCCGGCGCGCGGGCGATCGCCTCGTCGAGCGCGGCCTTCACGTCGTACAGCGACAGGGCCCCCAGCCGGTCGCGCGCGGCCTCGGGCGTGTGACCCCACGCCAGCACCGCCGTCTCCACGTGACCGACCGGCCGGTCGCCGGCGGCCGACCAGCGGACGAACAGGAGCGAGGCGCCGTAGCGTCCGCGCTCGTCGGGCTCATCGTCGATGTAGATGGCCACGGAGTAGGCGTGCCCGTCCCGGCCGCTGAAGGCGGCGGCCCGTTCGTGCTTCGCCATGTAGCCACCCAGGGTCAGCTCGCTCACGACCGCTGCACCGACTCCCTTACGACGTTGCCCAGGATGAACGCGATGTTGGCGGGGCGCTCGGCGAGCCGGCGCATCAGATAGGGGTACCACTGCGTGCCGAAGGGAATGTAGACGCGCATCCCGTATCCGGCGCGCCGAAGCTGGAGCTGCAGGTCGCGGCGCACCCCGTAGAGCATCTGGAACTCGAACCTTGGGGCACCGATACCCTGTCGCTGGGTGAACCGGCGCGCATGGTCGATGATGGCCCCGTCGTGCGTCGCGAGCGCGGGGTAGTTCCCCTCGGCGAGGAGCCGCTCCATCAGCATGACGTAGTTGCGATCGACGTCCGCCTTGTCGGGAAACGCCACCGACGGCGGCTCGAGGTACGCCCCCTTGCAGAGCCGCACCCGCGCCTTCATCGCGATGAGCTTCGCGACGTCGGCCTCCGAGCGGCGGAGCATCGCCTGAATGACCACCCCGCAATGCCGGCCGAACCGATCGAAGAGCCGGCGCTCGAAGAAATCCAGGCTCCGCTGGGTGTAGTCCGAGCCCTCCATGTCGAGCCTGACGAACCCGTTCACCGTCTGCGCCTGGTCCAGGATGCGCGTGAGGTTGGCGGCGCAGAGATCCTCGTCGATGTCGAGGCCCATTTGGGTGAGCTTCACCGAGACGTTCACCTCGACACCGCTTCCTGCCATCCGGTCGAGCATGGTGAGATACTGGTCGCGCGCCGCGAGCGCCTCGCGCTCGTCGGTCACGCTCTCGCCCAGCAGATCGAGCGACGAGGTGATTCCCCGCGCGGCCAGCTCCCGCGCCGCCTGGACCGCGGTGTCGACCGTCTCCCCCGCCACGAAGCGGCCGGCGAACTTCCGCGCGAGCCCGTTCCGGCGCACGAAGTTGAAGATACCCTGCCGTTCCGAGAGCCAGAGCAACCCCTGACGCATGATCCCCATCTCATTCCGTATATTCTTGCAGGAACCGGACTTAGGCAGCTCCCCAGGGGACGCATCCGAAGCTACCGCGGCCCTCCCGCGGGGACAAGCGGCGGGCCCGAAACCCTCGGCCCGGGGCGCGCGTCGTGGATGAACACAGACATGCCGGCACAGGATCTCGCTCTGGTCATCGGGGGCTGGGGAGTCGTGGCGCTGCTGTCGCTGGCGACGACCTTGGCCGGCGGCGTGCCGGCTGCGCCGGCGTTTCCCTGGCTCCGCGTCGCCCTGGTCGAGCTCACGAGCCTGGCGCTCTGGGCGGGACTCACTGTGCCGGCGCTCTGGCTGTCGCGCCGGCTGACCCGAAGCCCTGAAGGGTGGGCGCGCGGGCTGGCCGCCCAGGTCGGGGCCGGCGTGGTGCTGGTGCTCGCCGCCGCGGCACTGGAGCGCGAGCTGGTCGTCGGGCTCACCCCCGTGCCGGATCTCCCGGCCGTGCGCGCCGTGCTCCCCGGCCTGGACGCACGCGTGCTGGGCTACATCCTCGTGGTGACGCTGACGCAGGCCGCGCGCTGGTTCGGGCTCTACCGTGCACGGGAGCTGCAGGCGGCGGAACTCGAGGCCCGGCTGGCCAAGACCAAGCTGCAGGTCCTCAAGATGCAGCTGCAGCCACACTTCCTGTTCAACACGCTGAACACGACGGCCGAGCTGGTGCACACCGACCCGCGCGCCGCCGACCTCATGATCACCCGGCTCGGCCACTTTCTCCGGCTGTCGCTCGACCATGCCGGCCACCAGGTGGTGCCGCTGCGGCAGGAGCTCGACTTCGTCAAGGCGTACGTCGAGATCGAGCAGATCCGCTTCGGCGAGCGGCTGGTGGTGACCTGGGCCATCGCCCCGGAGGCGCTCGACGCGGCGGTCCCGACGCTGCTCTGGCAGCCGCTGCTGGAGAACGCGATCCGCCACGGACGCGACCCGCGCACCGGCGAGGCCCGGATCGAGGTCGGCGCGCGGCGGGAGGGCGAGGAGGTCGTGCTCTGGATCCGGGACCACGGCCCCGGGCTTCCGGCCGGCCGGCCGGTCCGGGACAACCTGGGACTCCGCAACACGCGGGAGCGGGTGGAGCGGCTCTATGGCCCCGCGGGAAGATTCGAGCTGGTGAATGCGCCGGGCGGCGGCGCGCTCGCGTCCGTGCGGCTGCCCTACGCTCCCTGCGCCTCGGCGCACACGCCGGTCCCGCTCCGCACCGCCGACCTCCACGTGCTCCTGCTATGACCCTCCGCGTGATCGTGGCAGACGACGAGCCGATGGGCCGCCAGCGGCTGGTGCGCATGCTCCGCGCCGAACCCGAGGTGGAGGTGCTCGAGGCGTGCGACACCGGGGAGCAGGCGGTCGAGGCGATCCGCACCCACGCGCCCGACGCCGCCTTTCTCGATATCCAGATGCCCGGCCTCGACGGCTTCGGCGTCGTCGATGCCATCCGCGAGGAGGAGCAGGCCCCCGCGTTCGTGTTCGTGACCGCGCACGACCATTATGCCGTGCGCGCGTTCGAGGTGCACGCCTTCGACTACCTGCTCAAGCCGGTGGACGAGGAGCGGCTCCGCACCGCGCTCGCCCGGGTCCGGGAGCGGGGGCCCCCGGCGCCACAGGATACCAGCCAGCGTATGCTCGCGCTGCTCGAGAGCCTGCAGGCACGGCAGGAGCGCGGACTCGAGCGCCTGGTGGTCCGCACCCATGATCGCGCGTTCTTTCTCAAGACCGAGTCGATCGACTGGATCGAGGCCGCGGGCAAGTTCGTCCATCTGCACGTGGGGAAAGCCGCACACGCCATCCGCGAGAGCATGACCAACCTCGAGCGGGAGCTCGACGCCGCCCGCTTCGTCCGGATCAGCCGGTCGGCGATCGTCAACATCGACCGGATCGCGGAGATCCAGCCCTGGTTCCAGGGCGACCACGTGGTGATCCTGCAGGACCGCACGCGGCTGACGTCCACGCGCGGATACCGGGAGAACCTGCAGCGGCTGCTGGGGAAGTGAGCAGTGAGCAGTGAGCAGTGAGCAGTAAGCAGTGAGCAGTGAGCAGTGAGCAGTGAGCAGTAAG
>DASUAH010000204.1:0-3307 GCA_035763885.1 Gemmatimonadales bacterium | reverse complement strand
GCGGCGAGATGATCATGCTGGTCCGCCACGACCGGTCGACCTACAAGGATCCGCCCCACAAGTTCGAGGCCGGCACGCCGAACATCGCCGACTGCATCGTCTGGGGCGAGGCCGTGGACTACCTCACCGCGATCGGGATGGATGCCGTCCGCGAGCACGAGATGCGCCTGACCGCCTACGCCCTCCGCCGCCTGGCCGAGGTGCCGGGGCTGCGGGTCTTCGGGCCGGAGAGTCCGCAGCGCCGGGGCGGGGCCATCGCCTTCGCGATGGACGTCGCCCACCCGCACGACGTCGCCCAGGTCCTCGATCAGGAGGGCATCGCGGTGCGCGCCGGCCACCACTGCGCGCAGCCGCTCCACCGGGCCCTGGACGTAGGGGCCACCACCCGGGCCAGTCTCTACATCTACAACACCGAAGCCGACGTGGACGCCCTGGTTGCGGGCCTCCTCGGCGTCCGCAAGCTCTTCACGCCCCGCTCCACTCCCGTCTCCGGCACCTAGCCCACAGCGTCGAGGTTCTCACTGCCCACCAGCTGACCGGCGGGCGTCCAGGTTTTGTTCAGGTCCCTCCTCTAGGGTGGTCCCATGGACGCCCTGATCCAGCCGAGAGCGCGAAGGTCGGCGCGGCGGCATGGCACGAGCAGCCCGACTCGGGGCGGGCCCGCAGGGGTAGCCCTCGTCCTGGCGGCCGTCCTGCTGGCGGGCGCCTGTCAGGGTTCGGCCTCCACCCCGCGGGCCCGTCCGTCATCGGGAGAGGTCACGCTCGCCCCCGGTACCCGCGGCCCCGGCCTGCGGAAGCAGCCCCTGCACCAACTGCCCTATCCCGTGGCGCGCTCGTTCGACCTCTCGCACGTCACCCCGGCGGCCTTTGCCGCCGCCCTGGGGCGCGATCCCGTGCGCCTCTTCGAGTTCGTCCGCGACCAGGTGGCCTACGAGGCATATCCCGGCGTGCTGCGGGGGCCCCGCGGGACGCTGCTGGCGCGCGCGGGCAACGCCGCGGACCGCGCGCTCCTCCTTGCTGCGCTTCTCCGGGAGGCCGGCCAGGAGGTTCGTTTCGTGCGCGGCAGGCTTCCCGATGCCGAGGCGCGCGCCCTGCTGGCCTCGATGTGGGCCCCGCGGTCGACGCCCGCCGTCGCCGCTGCCGGTGGGAGCTCCACCGATCTGCGGCGCATCGTGGATGGCATCATGCCCACGGTGGTGCGTGAGTACGCCTCCATCCGGGAGGAGCTCAGGAACGCGCCGCCCGCGCAGCCGATCGGCGGCCCTCCGCTGAGCGCGCTCCTGGAGGAGGCCGCCGACCACGCCTGGGTCCAGTGGCAGCGGGACGGGCGGTGGGTGGATCTCGATCCGAGCTTCCCCGAGGCGGGAGTGGGCCGGACCTTCGCCCGCAGCGCGGAGACGCTGAGCGAGCTGCCCGAGACGCTCTACCACCGCATCGCGATCCACGTACGGGTGGAGGAGTATGCCGGGGCGACGTCCGCGGTCCGCGAGGTCCTCCGGTATGAGGCGAAATCTGCGGACCTGGCGGCGGCGGACGTCGTTCTGACCCACTGGCCGGAGAACTGGAAGGGCCCGGTCGAGGACCTCGGAAGCGGGATCGCCGCCGCCCTGGAGTCGACCGGACGGGTAAAGCCGGCCCTCCTGATCGGTCCCGACGTCGTGATGGGTGAGCCGTTCCGCCAGCGCGTGCCCTCGGGCCTTGGCGGCCTCCCATCGATGCTGAGTGGTGAGGGGACGCGGCGAGACACCCCGCTGGCGACGGCGGAGTGGCTCGAGGTCCGACTCACGGGGCCCTCAGGCGCCGCGGGCGCGGTGCGGCGGGATCTCTTCGACACCATCGGCAGGGCAGGCCGCCGGGCGGGTCTGGCTTTGAGCGCGGAGGAGGCGCGCGTGCGGGCGGAAGGGGGGCCTGACGTCACCCACGGCGTCTACAGCCTCTTCTTCACGGCCGGCGCCCTCGATCACGCCCACCTGGAGCGCATCCCCTCCCGCCCGGTGGATCCCGATGAACCGGGGGACCTCCTGATGGCCCTCCGCCGGTTCAGTATCCTCTTCACCACCGTGATCGACGGGCTGATGCCGCAGCTGTCCAGGGACCGCTCGGTGATCACCTTCTATCCCGACAGCCCGCGTCTCACTATCGCCGAGTTCTGGCCCCAGCCCGGCGTGGGACGCCTCTCACTCGATCTGCGCCGCACAGACGTCCGGGCCGCGGCGACGAACGTCGATCCGCAGGAGGTCGTGCGGGCCCGCATCCTTCGCGGGGTGGTCGAGGGCGCGGTGGAGGAGGCGCTCATCGACTATGTGACGACGGACCTCCGGCGGGAGCAGGACGGCTGGGGTGCGCTGCTGAGCACGACGGCGCTCTTGAGACGGGCCCGGGACGCGCGGGTGCGCATGCTCCTGCTGCCGCGGGACTCGGGCCGCCTCGACCGCGGCCTGCCTGAGGAGACGAAGGCGCGGCTGCAGGACGAAGCCGACGGCGCCTTCATCGCGGTGGTTCCTGAGAAGCCGGTGGTCATGGACGGTCGCCCGCGGCTGGCCTGGTGGAGGGTGGCGCCCGGGTCGGGGCAGACCGTCGCCGTTACCGACGAGGGGCTGCACCAGGTGGTCGTCGAGTATCAAATCGAGCGCAGCAAGACGACCAACCGGGCGCGCATGGTCTACCGAGAAGTGGTGAACGGGGTGGGCAGGCCGTGGAGGCGGACCCGCTGGTTCAATCCCGGCTCCAGGGCGTGGGATCAGGTCCTCCGTGACTTCATGCAGGGGATGCCCGGGGCCCACCAGCTTCCCACGATCTGGGTGCCCTGATGCAGCCTGAGACGGAGGGCGGGCGTTCCCTGCTTCGGATCACGGGCGCGGGGGGCCTGATGAGCGGCGCCGCCCTGGTCACGAACATCATCGGCGGGGTGTCGCTGCGCGCCGCCCTCGTGACGGCCGCGCTCATCGTCGCACTCGGCCTGGGTCTGGCGCTCCGGCGGGCTCATCCAGCTCAGCGCCGGCGGCTCGGGCGCGCCGCGCTGGCCGGGGCCGGGGCAGGGCTGGTCGCGACGCTCGCCTACGACGCATCGCGGGCAGCCCTGTCGGTCTTCGATCCCTCGCCGTACAACCCGTTTGAAGCGCTCCGCGCCTTCGGGGTGCTCCTCGCCGGACCATCCGCGCCCAACGCGGCGATCCTCGCCTCGGGCATCGCGTTCCATCTCCTGAACGGCTCCGCCTTCGGTCTGGCCTTCGGCCTCCTGCTCGGGCGGCGGGGGCTGCCGGCCGGCGTGGCCTGGGGACTGGGGCTCGAGCTGTTCCAGCTCACG
>DASUAH010000203.1:0-25179 GCA_035763885.1 Gemmatimonadales bacterium | reverse complement strand
TACGCGCGGCACGCGGTGGGGCTCGTGACCATCGGCCTGGCGATCCGGGCCGCGATCGAGGAAGGGGCGGAGGAGTTCGACTTCCTGCACGGGGACGAGCCGTACAAGTTCCGGTGGGCCCGCGCCGCGCGGCCGCTGAGCCGTTTCGAGCTGGTGGCTCCCGGCGCCCGGGGGGCGGTGTACCGCTGGCTCGTCGCGGGGGGCAGGGGAGCGCGCCGCACCGCGCGCCGGGTGCTGGGCGACGCGCTCGCCGAGCGGCTCGCGGGTCAGCGCGGATGACGCACGAGATGATCGACCTCGCCGCGCACCGCAGCGCCCGTCCCGGCATGCTGCTGACCGCGGGCCGGGCCGCGGCGTTCGCGGTCACCTTCGCCGCGCCGCTCGTGCTCGCCCGGATCTTCAGCGAGGCCGAGTTCGGGACCTACAAGCAGATCGTGATCCTCTCCGCGACGGTCCTGGCCATCGCCCAGCTCGGCATGGCCGACAGCCTGCTGTACTTCCTGCCGTCGGAGCCGCGCCGGTCCGGACGCTACGTCCTGCAGGCGATGCTCGTCCTGGCCGGCAGCGGCGCGATCTGCCTGGCCGCCTTCGCCGCGGGCGGGGGGCTCCTCGGGTCGTGGTTTGGAAACGCGTCCCTGCCGCCTCTGTCCGTGCTCCTGGGCGCCTCGCTGCTGCTGCTCCTGCCCGCGGCTCCCCTGGAGATCGTGCTCACCGCGCGCCGGCGCTACGCGGCCGCCGGACTGGTCTACGGGCTCTCCGACCTGATCCGCGTGGGGGCGATCGTTGCCGCCGCGCTGGTCATGCGGAGCCTGGAGGGGGTCCTGGTCGCGATCATCCTCTTCGGAGTCGTGCGGCTCGCGGCGATGCTGCTCTTCACCGCGCGCGCCTACGGCGGGGAGATGGCGGTCGAACGTGGAGCGCTGCGCGCCCAGCTCGGCTACGCCCTGCCGCTCCAGCTCGGCGTAGCGCTCTGGATCCTGGCCCAGAACCTTCATTACTACATCGTCGCGGCGAAGATGCCGCCCGCGGTGTTCGCCCTCTACGCGGTCGGCTGCCTGCAGATCCCGATCGTGGATATCCTGTCCACGCCCGCGAGGAACCTGCTGACGCTCGGGGTGCGCGGGGCCGTCACCGCGCAGCGCCCGCGGACGGCGCTCGACCTCTGGCATGACACCGTGCGCCGCCTGGCGCTCGTCTTTTTCCCGCTCGTGGGCCTGCTGGTCGCCGCGGCTGGCGATCTGATCCCGGTGCTCTTCACCGACCGCTACGCCGCCGCCGCCCCGATCTTGATGTGCTGGTCGACGATCGCTCTCGTCCTCGCCATGCCGGCCGACGGCGTCCTGGCCGCCTACGGCGACACTCGCGTGATCGCGCTGACGCAAGGCCTGCAGCTGCTGCTCATCGCGCTCCTCGTGCCGGTTCTGATGGGACCCCTCGGTCTCGTTGGGGCGGCGGCGGGGACCGTCCTCGCGATCTACGTCTGCCGAGGGCTGCTGGTCGTGCGCGCGGGCGGGCTGATGCGGGTCGGAGCAGCCGGGGTGCTCCCCTGGCGCGTGCTGGCAGGTCTCCTTGCCGCCGCCGCCGTCGCGATGATGGCCGCGCTCGTGATCCGGAGCCGCCTGGAGGGGGATCCGCTTCCGAGGCTGCTGCTCACCGCAGCCGCCTACGGCGCCGTCTACCTGGCCATCCTGGCGGCGTGGGACGAGGGCGTGCGCGCGGCGGTGGTGCGGGCCGCGAAGGAGATCGCCGCGGCGGGCTGCGTCGCCTCCGGGCTGGCCCGGGCCGCGACGCGCCTCAACCGCCGGAAGGCTCTGGTGCTGCTGTACCACGGTGTGCACGGGGGGGAGATCGATCCGGTCCGGAACTACGACGACCTCCACGTGCGCGCGGACCGCTTCAGGGCGCAGATGCGCTACATCGCCTCCCGCTACCGGGTGGTTCCACTCGACCGCATCCTCGAGCCGCCGAGCGAGGCGGACGGGAAGCCGCTCGCCGCGATCACCTTCGACGACGGGTACGGCGGCCTGTTCCTCCACGCCCGGCCGGTGCTGCGCGAGCTCGGTCTTCCGGCCACCGTCTTCGTGACCACCGACTTTCTGGAAGGGCGCGGGGTGCCCTGGTGGGACCGGCTCGCCGCGATGGCGGCCGCATCGCCCCGCCACGAGCTGTGCACGGACCTCGCCGGCTCCCGGTCCCTCCCGCTGTGGACGGCGGCGCAGAAGCGCAAGGCGCTGCGCGTGCTGACCCGCGAGCTCCTCGCCCTCCCGCCTGCGCGGCGCGAGGCGGCGCTCGGCGAGCTGGCCTGCGCGTTCGGGGTGGCCGGGACGGCCCGGTTCGAGACACCGCCGTCCCTCACGGCGGATCAGCTCCGGACCCTGAGCGAGGCGGAGATGACGGTCGGAGCGCACGGCTGCACCCACGACTCGTTCCTTCATCTCGACCGCGCGCAGCTCGCCGCGGAGCTCGCGCGGTCGAAGGCTGCGCTGGAAGCGGTCACCGGCGGGCCGGTCCGGTGGCTTGCCTACCCTTACGGCCAGTTCGGGCCGGAGGCGGCCGCGGCCGCGAAGGAGGCCGGCTATGTCGCGGCCGTCGCGGCCATCGAGGAGGGGCTGAACGACGGCATCCCCGACCCCTTCGCCGTCCGGCGGATCGGCGTGTCCGACAGCGTGAGCTTCATGCGGTTCATCGTCGCCGTCTCGGGCCTCAGAGACATGATGAGACGGTGGAGAGAGGAGGACCGTGATGCACGGCACCCGGCGAGCGATCGCCGTGCGATTGTGCCTGGCCCTGGTATCCCTCTTCCAGCGCGCGCCGCTGAAGAGGCTGGCCCTGCGGACTGAGCACACCGCGCGCTATCACAGTACGGAGCAGTACGTCGCCGACCGCCTGGCGGAGCTGCCGGCGTATCGCCGCCTGTTCGCTCCCTTCGGGTCGTTCGAGGGGAAGGTCGTCGCCGAGCTGGGATGCTCGCTCGGCTACCTGCTCGACGGCTTCCGGCGCGGCGAAACGTTCAGCGCGATCGGCATCGACATCGACCCGGGGGTGCTGGCCCTGGGGCGGGAGATGTACGGCGACCGCATCACCTTCGTCCAGTCGGCGCCGGCGGCGATCCCGCTCCCGTCGAACAGCGTCGACGTGCTGTACAGCATCGACACCGTCGAGCACCTGCGGCCGCCCCGCGAGATCTTCCTCGAGTGCCTCCGCATCCTGCGGCCGGGCGGGATCTTCCTCGTGCACTTCTACCCCTGGTGGGGCCCGATGGGCGCGCACCTCGAGGACATCATCGTCGTCCCCTGGGCGCATGTGCTCTTCTCCATGGAGACGCTGCTGACGGCGGCCGCAGCGCTGTACGACTCGCCCCGGTACGTCCCCGCCTGCTACTGGTTCGACCCCGAGACGGGGGCGCGCCGGCCCAACCCGTACCGCGATCACGGACGGTGGCAGGAGTACCTGAACCGCCTGACCGTGCACGGATTCCTCCGCCTCATCGGCGAGCTGCCCTTCGAGGTCGTCCACTTCCAGAAGCTGGGGTTCGAGGGAAAGCGGGTGCCGCTCTCCCGGCACCTCTCGCGCCTGGCGCAGCTTCCCGGTCTCGACGAGTACGTGACGAAGGCGGTCTTCTGCGTGCTTCAGAAACCCGCCGCAACGGCGGTGCAGGATGCGGCTGGGCCCGCGGACGGCCCGGCGGCGGCCCTGACCGGCGGGAGCTGGTGGGGTATCGGCGCGGGGCTGCACCGGCGCGGAGAGCGCCCGGAGGCGGCGGACGCGGAGGCGGCCGGGGCGCGATGAGGGTCGCGATGATCGCCGCCGGTCCCGAGATCCTGGGCGGGCACGCCGTCCAGGTGCGCGCCCTGATAGAGGGCCTGCGCGCGGACGGCTGCGACGCCGATTTCCTCCCGATCAACCCGCGCTTCCCCGCGGCGCTGCGAGGCCTGCGGCGGGTCAGATACCTGCGCACGGCGGTCAACGAGGTGCTCTTCCTCAACAGCCTCGGGCGGCTCCGGCGGGCCGATGTGGTGCACATCTTCTCCGCAGCCTACTGGTCGTTCGTGCTCTTCCCGGTGCCGGCCATCCTCGCCGCACGCGTCCTGGGCCGGCGCGTGGTGCTGCACTACCATACCGGCGAAGCTGCCGACCATCTGGGGCGCTGGGGACTCCTCGTCCATCCGTGGCTCCGTCTGGTGGACGAGATCGTCGTCCCCTCGGCGTATCTGCGGGAGATCTTCGGCGGCTACGGGTACGCGGCGCGCGTGATCCCCAACGTCGTCGATCCGCGGCGGTTCGCCTACCGGGAGCGGCGCCCCCTGCGGCCGGCGCTGCTCTCGACGCGGAACCTCGAGCCGCACTACGCCGTGGACAACACGCTGCGCGCCTTCGCCCGCCTGCGGGCCCGCTGTCCGGGGGCGACGCTCACCGTGGCCGGTTCGGGGAGCGAGGAGCCGAGACTGCGGGCCCTGGCCCGTTCGCTCGGCCTGGCGGACGTGCGCTTCATCGGGCGCGTCGAGCCCGAGGAGATGCCGGCCGTGTGCAGCGAGGCGGACATCTTCGTCAACTCTTCCGTCGTCGACAACCAGCCGCTCTCGGTGCTCGAAGCGTTCGCCACCGGCCTGCCGGTCGTCTCCACGCCCACCGGCGGCATCGGGACGCTGGTGCGGGACGGGGAGACCGGACTGCTCGTGCCGCAGGGCGATCCTGAGGCGATGGCCGCGGCGGTGGCGGATCTGCTCGCCGACGAAGACCGCGCCCTCCGGATGGCCCGCCGGGCCCGGCACGAGGTGGAGCAGTACACCTGGCCGCATGTGCGCGGCGCCTGGGCGAAGGTCTATGCCGGGCGCGCGGGCGCGGTGGAGGCGGCGGCCGTCTCGTGAACACGAAGCTGTCCCGGGTGCTCCGGATGCCGCTGCCCGAGATGGCCGGGAGGGGCCGCCAGGAGGCCGCGAAATGGCTGGACCGGCTGGGCATGCTGCCGGTCTCCTCCGTGAGGCCGGGGGTCCCGTCCCGCCGGATCAGCCCGCCGGATCCCAACCGCTTCTTCGCCGGGGCGGCGGCAGCCGCGCGCGGGCGCATGCTTCCCGACGCGCTCGAGCGTGACCGGATCGTCGCCGCCGCGGACGCGATCTGCGGCGGGCGCTTCGATCTGCTGGGCTACGCCGGGCTCGACTTCGGCGAGCCCGTGGACTGGCACCTCGATCCCGTGTCCGGCCACCGCGCCCCGCTCGTCCACTGGAGCCGGATCGACCCGCTCGACCACGCCGCGGTTGGCGATTCGAAGGTGATCTGGGAGCTCAACCGGCACCAGTGGCTGCTGCATCTCGGGCAGGCGTACCGCTTCACCGGGGACGAGCGGTACGCCGAGGTGGCGGCCCGCCACGTCTGGGAATGGATGGGCGCCAACCCGCCGGGGATCGGCATCAACTGGGCGAGCAGCCTCGAAGCGGCGTTCCGGCTGATCGCCTGGTCCTGGGTCCTCGTGCTGCTCGAGGGCTCCCGGGCCCTGTTCGCGCCGCTGCGCGAGGCGATGATCCGGGGGATCGGCGTCCACGCCCGGCGCATCGCACGCTACCCGTCAATCTACTTCGCGCCCAACACCCATCTCACAGGGGAGGCGCTTGGCCTCTTCTACGCGGGCGTGCTCTTCCCGGGTCTGCCCGGCGCGCGGCAGTGGCGGACGGCCGGCGAGGAGATCCTCACCGAGCAGTGCGCCCGGCACATCCTCTCGGACGGAGTCTACTTCGAGCGCGCCACATGCTACCAGCGCTATACGGCCGAGTTCTACCTCCACTTCCTCATCCTCGCCTCGCGGAACGGGATCGCGCTCCCGCACGAGGTTGCGGACCGCCTGCTGCGCCTGCTGGACGTTCTTGCCGCCGTCCGCCTGCCCGGCGGGACGATGCCCCTCATCGGCGATGCCGACGGCGGCTGGCTCCTGCCGCTCGTTCCCCGGCAGGCCGCGGACACCCGGGGCGTGTTCGCCGCCGCCGCCGCGCTGTTCGGCCGCGACGATTACGCCTGGGCCGCCGGGGGCTCCGCGCCGGAGACGTTCTGGCTGCTTGGGCCGGCGGGGACCGATGCGTTCGCCGCGCTCCGTCCGTTGCCGCCGCAGGGTCCCCCGTCGCGATGGTACCCGGAGGGCGGCTACGCGGTGATGCGCGACGGCTGGGGGCCGGGCGCCCACCAGATGATCGTGGATGCCGGTCCCACGGACCCGCGCTCCGGATCGCACTGGCACACGGACCTCCTGGGCGTGCAGTGCGCGGTGGCGGGCGAGCCCTGCATCGTCGATCCCGGGATCTCCACGTACGCCGACCCCGCGTGGCGGGAGCACTTCCGCAGCGCCGCCGCGCACTCGACGGTGCGTGTGGACGGCACCGAGCATGTCCGGCGCTCCGGTCCGTTCCGGTTCGATCCGCACCCGCTGGGCCGTGACCGCCGGTGGATATCGTGCGCCTCGCACGACCTCGTGGACGGACGGCAGGAGCTGCGCGGGGCCGGCGGTGAGCCGGTCATCCACCGCCGCCGGGTCGTGTTCGTCAAGCCGCGGTGCTGGGTGCTCGTCGACGACCTCCACGGAGCGGGTGGTGGGCACCGCGTGGAGGTGTGCTTCCAGTTCGCCCCTCTCGAGATCACCGTAGAGCCGGACCGCTGGGTCCGCGTGCGGGGGCGGTCCCGATCCGGGCTGCTCCTCCGTCCGTTCGCCCCCGTCCCCCTCACCGCGGAGCTGTATGAAGGGACCGATGCGCCACCGCGGGGGTGGGTCGCCGGCGACTACGGCCGGCGCATCGCTGCCCCCGCGCTCGTCTACGCGGCGTGGGCCGGGCTGCCCCTGCGGATCGCCACGCTGCTCCTGCCCGTGCGGGATCCGGAGGATCCCCCGCCCGTCGTGTCGGCGCTGTGGAGCCCGGCCGGGGAGATCGCCGGGATCGCGCTGGAAGGCGGCACGGAGATCCGCTTCACCGACGACGACATCCTGGTGCGCGATGCACACCATCGTTGATGCCCTGACCCGGCGGGCCGCGCAGACCTCGCCCTGGAAGGTTGCGCTCGTCGACGGGCCGCATCGCCTCACCTACGCCGACCTCGCCGGCCGCTGCCGGGATCACGCCGCGGTGCTTGCCGGAGCGGGCGTGCGGCGGGGCGACCGCGTGGCGATCTTCCTGCGCCGCTCGATCGACGCCGCCGCCGCGCTGCTTGCCGCATGGTGGGTGGGGGCCGTCGCGGTCGTGATCCACGAGGGGCTGCGCGAGGCCCAGGTCAGCCACATCCTCCGGCACAGCGACGCCGCCTGCCTCGTCACGGACGGCACGCAGCTGCGCAGGGTGCCGCAGCTCCATGCGGACCACTGCCGCGTCATCGACATCGATCGGCTCGAGGCGCCGCGGGGGCGGCCGCCGGCGGCGCCCCTCATCGGCGCCGACCTCGCGCTGCTGATCTACACCTCCGGCTCGACCGGCCTGCCCAAGGGCGTGATGGTCAGTCATGACAACCTCCTCTGGGGCGCGCGCATCGTGTCGGGCTATCTCGGCGTGGGGGATCGTGACGTGCTCCTGAGCGTCCTGCCGTTCAGCTTCGACTACGGGCTGAACCAGCTGCTGACCGCGATCTGGGCGGGGGCCACCCTCGTGATCCAGCGGTCGCTCTTCCCGCCCGACATCTGCGCCACGATCGCCCGGGAAGGGATCACCGGACTGGCCGGCGTGCCGACGCTCTGGCAGCAGCTCACGGCGAGGCACTCCCCCTTCCTCGCGATGAGGTTCCCGCGCCTCCGCTACATCACCAACACCGGCGGGCGGCTCCCCGAGCCCGTCGTGCGCGCGATCCGCGCGTCGCACCCGGAGGTCCAGATCTTCCTCATGTATGGCCTCACGGAGGCCTTCCGGGCGACCTTCCTGTCGCCGGAAGAGGTGGACCGCCGGCCTTCCTCGATCGGGAAGGCCATCCCCAACGCCGAGATCCTGCTCCTGCGGGAGGACGGAACGCCCTGCGGTCCCGGCGAGGTGGGCGAGCTCGTGCAGCGCGGCGCCACGGTCGCGATGGGATACTGGCGCGATCTCGAGGCCACGGCGCGCGTCTTCCGGCCGCACCCGTTCGAGCCGTTCGCCAGCGCCGGCGAGCGTGTCGTGTACTCGGGCGACCTGGTCCGGATGGACGACGGCGGATTCCTCTACTACGTCGGCCGGCGCGATCAGCAGATCAAGTCCCGGGGGATGCGGGTCAGCCCGGAGGAGATTGAGACAGCCGTGCTGGCGTCGGGCCTGGTCGCCTCCGCCGTCGCCTTCGCCGGCCGGGCGGGCGGAGAGGGCGACGACGAGATCGTGCTGGCCGTCGTTCCCGCCGACCCCGCGGCGTTCACGGAGCACGCGCTGGCGTCGTTCTGCAAGGCCGTCCTGCCCGAGCACATGCGTCCGCGGGAGATTCGCCGGATGGCGGATCTCCCGCTCACGCCCTCTGGCAAGCCGGACCGCATCCGCATCCGAGCCCTCCATGCCGAACGAGAGGATCGAGCTGAACACGCTGCTCCAGCCCCAAGAGCGTCTTGACCGTCTGATCGCGGAGACATTCCGCCGCCTCGGGCCCCGGGTGGTCGACCTGTCGTACGCCAACCCGTACCACGGTCCGGACGCCGAGGTGCGCGCGGCGCTCCAGCGCGCCACGGTGGACATGGGCGGCCGGGCCTTCCAGTACACCCCGTACGGCGGGGGGACCCCTGTGCGGCGGGCCGTCGCCTCCCGGCTGAGCCGCGAGTACGGCCTGCCGTTCCACTATCAGGACGTGACGATGACCACCGGCGCGATGACGGCGCTGAACGTCGTCTTCCGGGCGCTCTTCGGCAGCGAGGACGAGGTGCTCGTCCTCACCCCGTGCTGGCAGGACTACCCGACGTATCTCAGCAACCTCGGCGTGCCGTTCACCTTCGTGCCGCTGGCGGCGGACAAGCATCTGGACGTCGACGCCGTCGGGCGGGCGATCACGCCCCGCACGCGGGGCATCCTCTTCAGCCAGCCCTGCTGCCCCACCGGCGTGCTGTACCGCTCCGACGAGCTGGAGGCGCTGAGCCGCGTGCTGCGCGAAGCGGAGGCGCGGCTCGGGACGTCCATCTACCTCGTCAGCGACGAGGTCTACCGCCACGTGATCTGGAGCCGGCAGGCCTTCACCAGCCCGCTGCTGAGCTACCCCCGCAGCCTCAGCGTCTACTCGTTCGGCAAGGCGCTCGCCCTGCAGGGACAGCGCATCGGCTACGCCGCGGTCTCGCCGCTCATGCCGGAGCGTGAGGAGGTCCGCGAGCGGCTGCGCCGCTGCGTGCGGATGATGGGCTTCGGCACCCCCACCAGCCTGATGCAGCACGTCGTGTGCGAACTGATCGAGTACCGGCCGCTCCTCACGGTGCAGGCCCACACGCAGCAGCTCGTCCGCCGGGCGCTGGCGGACTGCGGCTATGAGATCCTCGAGGGGGGCGCGGCCTTCTACGTCTACGCGCGGTCGCCGGTCGCCGACGACTTCCGCTTCGCGGAGATGCTGGCCGCCCAGGGTGTGCTCGTCATCCCCTCGACGGTGTTCCACGAGCCGGGGTACATCCGGCTCTCGCTCACCGACCGTGTCGAGGCGATCAGGCGCGGGCTCAGCGCGTTCCGCGCAGTCCGCGCGCCGGCGGGGGTGGCCTGAGGATGCTGCGCGCGGCGCTGCCGGTCCGGGACTTCTACTGGGACGGCGAACAGTTCCGGCCTCCGTTCACCGACGACAGCGCGCCCCGCCGCTGGGCCGGGCGGTTCGCGCTCGCCCGCGACGAAGGCCGGCGCGTCACCCTCGCGCGCGACCGGCTCGGCATCAACAAGCTGTTCTTCGCGGTGCACCGGGCCGGCCGGGTGTCCGCCGCCAACCGCCTCATCGACCTGGTCAGTGCGGGCGTCCCGATCGAGGCGGTCTACTCCGTGCCCTCGGGCCATGCCCTCGAGATCGATCTCGACCATCTCACGGTGACGACGACCTGCCGCGCGGCGCTCGATCCCGATCCGGCGCCGCGGGCAGGGAGCGAAGAGATCGCCCGAGACATCCGCGCCGGGCTCGAGGTGTGGTTCGCGAGGCTGGCCCGCCGGTTCGGCACGCGTCCGGTGTGGGTCTGCCTCTCGGGCGGCCTGGACAGCGGGCTCATCGCCGTCCTCGCCCGCGAGCACTTCTCGGACGTCACCGCCTATACCTACACCTTCAGCGCACGGGATGGCGCATGGAGCGAAGACGCCGCCTCCGCCGAACGTCTGGCCGGCCGGCTCCGGATCCCGTTCCGGCTGGTGACCGCCGGCGCGGAGGACGTCCTGGGCGCGCTCGAGGACGCCGTCTGCTACGGCCAGGACTGGCGGGACTTCAACGTGCACTGCGCGATCGTGAACGAGCTGCTCGCGCGGGCGATGCGGCGCGACGCCGAGCCGGAACGGGAACCGCTCATCCTGACCGGCGACCTCGCCAACGAGCTCCTCGCCGACTACACGCCGGTCGTGCTCGCCGGCGCCGAGTACTACCGGCTGCCGCGGGTGCAGCCGTCGCCGCTGCGGGACGCGCTGGTGCGCGGGCTCGACGCGGGGGACCGCGAGGTGGGGATGTTCGGCCGGCACGGCTTCGACGTCATCCAGCCCTACGGTCTGGTCGCCGGCCACTACCTGCGCCTGCCCGCCTCGTTCATCGCCGAGCCCGGCGCGAAGCAGCGCCTCGGCCGCGCGATCGCGGGAGAACGGCTGCCGGCCTTCGTCTTCGAGCGCGCCAAGGTCCGGGCGCAGCTCGGATCTCCGGGGGAAGCGCCGGGGATCCTCAACGTGCTGGCCGCCTCAGGCCTGGACGCGGCGGCGCTGCGCACGGTCTTCTGCCGGACGTTCCGGGTGAAGGATCCCGCGTTCCTGAGCGCGTTCATCCGCGCCGGGCGGTACCGCAGCATGAGCGCCATCCCACCGAGGAGGTCCTGGATCGATGGGTATCTCGCAGCCTGACGCGGCCGCGGCCCTCGAGGCGTTCATCCGCACGACCTTCCGGGTCACGCCCGACGACCCGCACTTCTCCCGCGAGGCGCACCTGTTCGAGAGCGGCTACGTGGACTCCGCCGGGGTCGTGGAGCTCATCGCGTTCATCGAATCCACCTTCGCCGTGACGCTCGAGGAGGAGCACATCTTCAGCGATGCGTTCACCACCATCGCGGGGATCAGCGCTCTGCTCAGCCGGTGCGTGCCGCGGTGAGCGCGATCCGGCCGTTCGCGGCCGCCGACATCCCCCAGGTCGCCGATCTGCACCGCCGCGTCTTCCGCACCGCCGCGGCCGAGGCCCCCGGCTGGCCTGAGCTGTACCGGGCGTATCTCTCCGAGGTGTTCTTGAGGACGCCCGCCGATGACGGCGCGCCGGCGTCGCTCGTCGCCGAGGACGGCGCCGGCGGGATCGCGGGCTTCCTCGGCGTGGTTCCCCGGCGGATGGCCTTCGACGGCCGCCCCGTCGTCATGGCCGTGTGCTCGCAGTTCGTGGTCGATCCCCGCTCGCGCGGCACGGTGGGGCTGCGGCTGGTCAGGCAGTGCCTGAGCGGCCCGCAGGATCTCTCCATGACCGACGAGGCGCTGGCGCCGACCGAGCGGATCTGGCAGTGGTGCGGCGGGGCGACGGCCCTCCTGCACAGCATCCGCTGGATCCGTCCCCTGCGGCCCGCGGCCGCGGCGCTGGCCGTGCTGAAGCGACGCAGGCGGCTCGGGTGGTCCGGCCGACCGGCCGAGGCGGCGGCGCATCTCGTGGATGGGATGGCGGGCCGGCTCGGCGTCACGCTCGCCGGCGCCCTGCCGCCGCGGGGATCGCGGGAGCCGCTCGACGAGCCGCACGTCCCGGCCTGGCTGCCCGGTCTCGTGGGAGAGCGGAGGCTGCGTCCCGACTACGACGATCGATCCCTCCGCTGGACCCTGGCCCGGGCCGGGCGGCTGCGCGGCCACGGGGAGCTGCGCCGGACCCTCGTGCGCGACGAGCACGGCCGCGTGATCGGATGGTACGTCTACTACGCCGGCCGGGGCGCGGTGGGCGAGGTCCTGCAGGTCGCATCCGGGGCGCGCAGCGCCGGCACCGTCCTCGATCATCTGCTCCACGAAGCGGCGGGCCTGGACGTCGCCGCGCTGACCGGACGGCTCGACCCTCCGCTCATCCGGGAGATGTCGGAGCGAAGGTTCCTCATGTACCGCCGCGGATTCTCCACGCTGGTGCACTCGCGCCGCCCCGACCTGCTGCAGGCCATCCTGCGCGGGGATGCGTTCCTGTCGCGGCTCGAGGGGGAATGGTGCCTCCACTTCCAGTGAGCCGGTTCTGACCACCGAGGCCGACGATGTGCGGGATCGCAGGGATCATCAGGGTTGACCCGTCCGAGCGCGTGTCCGACGCGCGCCTCGCACGGATGAGGGACGTGCTCCGTCACCGCGGGCCGGACGACGCCGCGAGCTGGATCGAGGGGCCGGCGGGTCTCGCCAGCCGGCGGCTGGCCATCATCGACGTCGCGGGCGGGCGCCAGCCCATGGCCAACGAGGACGGATCCGTCCGCATCGCCTACAACGGCGAGCTGTACAACCACCTCGCCCTGCGGGAGGAGCTCGAGGCCGGCGGCCACCGCTACCGCACGAGGGCCGACACCGAGTCCATCCTCCACCTCTACGAAGAGGTGGGGGAGCACTGCGTCCAGCGGCTGCGCGGGATGTTCGCCTTCGGCCTCTGGGACCAGACCCGCCGGCGGCTGCTGCTTGCCCGGGACCGCCTGGGCATCAAGCCCCTCTACTATGCCGTCACGGACGAGGAGCTGCTCTTCGCCTCGGAGATCAAGGCGATCCTCGCGGCGGGCGTGCGGGGGTCCCTCAACGAGGCGGTCCTGCCCGAGCTGCTGGCCTCCCGGTTCATCGCCGGCGAGGAGACGCTGTTCGAAGGCATCCGCAAGCTGCTGCCCGGCCGGACCCTCACCTGGTCGCCGGGAGTGCCTCTCATCCAGCGCCGCTACTGGCATCTGCCGCAGACGATCGACGAGCGCCGGATGCCCCTGGCGGAGCGGGCCCGCGACGTCCGGGAGCGGCTGGAAGAGGCCGTGGCCAGCCACCTGATGAGCGACGTGCCTCTCGGTGTCTTCCTGTCGGGCGGGCTCGACTCGAGCGGCATCGCCGCCCTGATGGCGGCGAGGACGGCCTCGCCCATCCGGACCTTCGCGGTGGGCTTCGCGGAGCCCGGCGCGAACGAGCTGCGGTATGCGCGCTTGGCCGCGCAGCGCGTCCGGTCCGAGCACCACGAGGTGGTAGTCACACCGGCGCAGTTCTTCGAGGCGCTGCCGCGTCTGATCTGGCACGAGGACGAGCCGATCGCCTTCCCCTCCAGTATCCCCCTGTACTTCGTGTCGCGCCTCGCCCGGGAGCGCGGCGTGACGGTCGTGCTGACGGGGGAGGGCGCCGATGAGCTCTTCCTGGGATACCCGCGCTACCAGGTGACACCCTGGAACGCCCGCCTCGGCGCGGCCTATCGCGCGGTCACGCCGGGGCGCGTGCGCGCGGGCGTCCGCGAGGTCATCCCGCATCTGCCCTGGCGCGCGCGCCGCTACGCCCGGCGGTCGTTCCTGGCGCTGGATCCGACGCCGCACGATCTGGTGTACGAGAACTTCGCGGTCTTTCCGGCGGCGATGCAGCGCAGCCTGCTCGCCGGAGACCTGTCGGGGGAGAGCCCGTACGGGCACGAACTGCGGTACTTCGAGGAGGCCCCCGGCGGGCTGCTCGAGCGCATGAGCCATGCCGACCTGCAGACCTATCTCGTGGAGCTGCTGATGAAGCAGGACCAGATGAGCATGGCCGCGTCCGTCGAGAGCCGCGTCCCGTTCCTGGATCATCCCCTGGTGGAGTACGCGGCCGCGCTGCCCGCGGGCCTCAAGCTGCGCGGCCGGCGCACGAAGCTCGTACTGCGCGAAGCCCTGCGCGACCTCGTGCCCCCGGAGATCCTCACCCGCAGGAAGATGGGGTTCCCGACGCCGGTGAGCGCCTGGCTGCGCGGATCCTACCGGACGGTCGTGGACGAGCTCGTCCTGGGTCCCCGCGCGCTGCGGCGGAGGCTCTTCGATCCCGCCGTCCTCCACCGGCTCGCCGCGGAGCATCGCGCCGGGCTCGTGGATCACGGCGACCGGCTCTGGCTGCTCGCCAATCTCGAGCTGTGGCAGCGGATCTTCCTCGACGGCGAGGCGTCGGCCTCGGCGTCGCCGGGGATGACCGCATGTCCGGGGAGGACCGCGTAGATGAAGACGCTCGGCGCCGTCGTGCTCGCCTGTCTCCTGGTGGCGCTGCCTGCGGCTCCGGCGCCCAGGGCGTCCGCGCAGAGCGGAGCGACCCTGTCATTCCCCCGGATCCTCCGCGTGGCGCCCTCCGGCGACCTCCAGGCCGCGCTCGACTCGGCGAGGCCGGGAGACTTCATCGAGCTGCCCGCCGGCGCGACCTATGTGGGGAACTTCGTCCTGCCGTACAAGAGCGGCCGGTCGTGGGTCGTGATCTACTCCTCCGGTCTCCCGCGCCTGCCCGGTCCCGGCACGGCGATGTCGCCGGATCACGCGCGCTTCATGGCCCGCATCGTCAGCCCGAACGCCTCCCCGGCCGTGCGGACGGCTCCCGCCGCGCACCACTATGTGCTGGCGGGGATCGAGATCACCACGACGAGCGGCGCCCTCACCGATCTCGTCTTTCTGGACTTCCCCGGCCAGACCATCGAGCAGATCCCGACCGACATCGTGCTGTACCGCTGCTACATCCACGGGAACAGCACGGGACAGATCCGGCGGGGCGTCGCTCTGAACGGGGCCCGGCTCTCCGTCATCGGCTCGTACCTCTCGGACTTCCACCATACAGAGGAAGACTCGCACGCCATCCAGGGCTGGAACGGCCCCGGGCCGTTCTGGATCGTCGGCAACTATCTGGAAGGCGCGGGGGCGAACGTGATGTTCGGCGGAGCCGGGACGACGATCCCCGACCTCGTTCCCACCGGGATCACTATCCGCGGGAACCGGTTCAGCAAGCCGCTCGCCTGGCGGGAGGGGGATCCGTCGTTCGCCGGCATCCGGTGGAGCGTCAAGAACCTCCTCGAGCTCAAGAACGCGCGGCAGGTGCGCGTGGAGGGCAACGTCTTCGAGCACAACTGGGCCCAGACCCAGCACGGCTTCGCGATCGTGCTGACCCCGCGGAACCAGAGCGGGGAGGCACCCTGGTCGACGGTCGAGGACGTGGTGATCGCGAACAACCTGATCCGCCGCTCGACGGCGGGGATCAACGTCCTGGGCTGGGACAACTTCCGCCCCAGCGGTCAGGCCCGGCGGATCGTCATCAGGCACAATCTGTTCGAGGAGATCGGGGCCTTCGCGGGCCCGCTGCCCAACGCCGGCGTGCTGTTCCTCGTCTCCGACGGGCCGGCGGATCTGGTCATCGACCACAACACCGCGTTCCAGACCGGCCATCCGCTCCGGGCGGCGACGGTGGACTCCCGCGTCCTGCGCTGGCCGGCGGCGGGGTTCGTCTTCACGAACAACCTGGTCCTCAACGACGGCGGGGTGGCGGGGAACGGGACGGCCCTGCAGACCCTGGCCGCCTGGTTCCCGGGATCGGTCTTTGCCCGCAACGCCTTCGTCGGCGGCAGCCCGGCCGACTATCCTCCGCCGCTCGACAACAACGTCTTCCCGGGCTCCGTCTTCGACGTCGGCTTCGTCGACTATGCGGGCGGCGACTACCGCCTCGCCGAGGGCAGCCTGCTGCGCGGGCAGGCCACCGACGGCACGGACATCGGGGCGAACATCGCCGCGCTCACCGCGGCGCTGCTGCGGTGGTGGTAGGATGCGGATCCTCTGGGTGAAGGCGGACGGGCTGTGGCCGCCCAACACCGGCGGCCGCCTCCGCAGCTTCCACATCCTGGCCGAGCTCGCCCGCCGGCACGAGGTGACGGTGGCGACGACGCACGGCCCCGGGGAGGACCCGGGGGCCCTCGCCGCGGCGCTGCCGCCCGGATCGCGTGTGGTCGCGGTGCCGCATGCGCCGCCGCGCCGGGGCAGCGTGGGGTTCGCCGCCGCGGCGCTGGGCGCGCGCCTCTCGTCCCAGCCGCTGCACTACCGGCGTTGGCGCGTCCCGCATCTGCGCCGGATGGTCGCCGGGCTCATCGCATCCGGCGAGATCGACCTCTGCGTCGCCGACTTCCTGAAGGCCATGCCGAACGTGCCGATCCCCGGCCCCGTCCCCACGATCCTGTTCGCCCACAACGCGGAGCACGTGATCTGGCAGCGGTTGAGCCAGGTTCAGACACGCCGCTGGCGGCGCGCCGCCTTGGCCCGCGAGGGGGTGCGCGTGCGTGCCTGGGAGGCGGAGGCCTGCGGGACCGTCCGGCTCACGGTGGCGGTGTCCGAGGCGGACAGGGAGATCCTCGCCGCGATCAACCCCTGCGCCCGCATCCGCGCCATCCCGACCGGGGTGGACACGGCGTACTTCGCGCCGCATCCCGCGCGCGAGACGGCGGACCGTCTCGTCTTCACGGGGTCGATGGACTGGCATCCGAACGAGGACGCGATGCTCTACTTCATCGAGACGATCCTGCCCCTCATCCGCCGTGAGGTTCCGGGGGCCGCGCTGACCATCGCGGGGCGGAATCCCTCCGCGCGCCTGCGCGCGGCCGCCGCCCCCTCCGGCGTGCACGTCACCGGCACCGTCGAGGACGTGCGGCCATACGTGGCCGAGGCCGCAGTGTACGTCATCCCCCTGCGCGTGGGCGGCGGGACCCGCCTGAAGCTGTTCGAGGCCCTGGCCATGGGCAAAGCCGTGGTCGCCACAACCGTAGGAGCCGAGGGGCTCCCGCTGGCGCCGGGCCGGCACTTTCTGCGCGCCGACGCGCCCGGCGAGTTCGCGCGCGCCGTGACCGGCCTCCTGCGGGATCAGGCCGGACGCGAGGCCCTCGGCGCCGCGGGCAGACGGCTGGTCGAGGAGCGGTTCTCCTGGTCCCACGCCGCGTCGGCGTTCGAAGCCTGCTGTGCGGAGGTGCTGGAGCATCATGCGGATTAGCGTCTTCGGGCTCGGCTATGTAGGATGCGTCACCGCGGCCTGCCTGGCCCGGGCCGGCCATCGGGTGATCGGCGTAGACATCAATGAGGAGAAGGTGAGCCTCGTCACTGCCGGCCTGGCGCCCGTCGTCGAGCCCGGGCTCGGCCCCGTACTGGCCGAGGCCGTCCGCTCGGGGGCGCTCCGCGCCACGATCGCGGCGGACGACGCGGTCGCTGCCAGCGAGGCCGCCCTGATCTGCGTCGGCACGCCCAGCCGCGCGCACGGGCACGCCGACCTCGGCGCCCTGCAGGCGGTGAGCCGCGAGATCGGCCGCGCGCTCCGCGGGCGGAGCCGTCCGTTCACCGTCGTCGTACGGAGCACGGTGCCGCCGGGGACGACGGAGCGCGTCGTGATCCCCGCCCTCACGGAGGCTGCGGGACAGGCGATCGGCGATGGACTGCGGGTCGCCGTCAATCCCGAGTTCATGCGCGAGGGCTCCTCGCTGCGCGACTTCCAGCATCCCCCGCTGGTCGTGGCCGGCTGCGACGACGATGCCGTCGCGCATGGACTGCGGGAGCTGTACGGAGGGGTGGACGCGCCGTTCGTCCAGACCTCCATCCGCGCCGCGGAGATGGTGAAGTACGTTTCCAACGCCTTCCACGCCCTCAAGGTCTGCTTCGCGAACGAGATCGCGGACCTGTGCGCGACGCTCGACGTCGACGCGCACGAGGTCATGCGGATCTTCCTGAGCGACCATACCCTCAATGTCTCGGAGGCCTACCTCCGTCCGGGCTTCGCCTTCGGCGGATCGTGCCTGCCGAAGGACGTGCGCGCCCTCGTCGCGATGGGGCGGGCCGCCGAGGTGTCGGCGCCGGTGCTGTCGGCGATCCTCCCCTCCAACGAGGGGCAAATCCGCCGCGGCATCGAGACCGTGCTGGCCACGCGCCGCCGCCGCGTAGGGGTGGTGGGGCTCGCCTTCAAGCCGGGGACCGATGATCTGCGCGAGAGCCCGCTGGTGACGCTGGTCGAGGCCCTGATCGGCAAGGGGCTCCAGGTACGCATCCTCGATCCGAACGTCGCGGTCGCGCGCCTGGTCGGCGCGAACCGCCGGGCGATCGAGGAGGAGATCCCGCACATCGCCTCGCTGATGTGCGGCAGTGTGGACGAGCTGCTCGCGCACGCCGAGGTGCTGGTCATCGGCAGCGCGGGGACGGAGGCGGCCCGGGCGCTGGCCGGGGCTCACGAGGATCAGATCATCGTCGATCTCACGCGGGCGGCGGCGTCCTCGGCCGTGCGAGAGCCGTCCGGATCGGGCGTGCCCGCCTGAGTCCGATGCGGCGCCTCCTGGTCTTCACCCTCCTCGTCGTGGCCCTGGCCGCCACCGGATACCGGCGGGGTGAGGCCCCGGCGCCTCCTTTCCGGATGAGCGGGGAGACGCTGAGCGGGGAGACGATCGTTGCGAAGAGCCTATCCCGTCCCGCGGCCGCGGCGATCGCCGAGCTTCCCCGGGAGTTCCTGGACACGACCCCACCGCGGTCCACGGGGCGGGTGCTCTTCGTCCCCGCGGAAGGGCGGGTCGAGTCGGCGCTCAACGCCTTCCGGCGCGCGCTCCGGCTTCCGGCCGGCGGACGCCTGCAGGCGGCTCTCGACCGGGCCCGGCCGGGCGACGTCGTGGAGCTCCAGGCCGGCGCCACCTTCGTCGGCAACTTCATCCTCCGGAGCAAGTGGGAGGGAGGCTGGATCATCGTCCGGTCCTCCGCCCACGAGCGGCTGCCCCCCGCCGGCTCCCGGGTCTCACCGGCGCACACCGCGCTGATGCCGAGGCTCGTCACCCCCAACGCCCGTCCCGCGATCCGGACGGCTCCGGGCGCGCGGGGCGTCCGCCTGGTGGGGATCGAGATCGCCCCGGCCCCCGGGGTCTTCGTCCACAGCCTCGTCGAGCTGGGCGCGCTCGAGGAGTCGCCAGCGGCCCTGCCCGCGGACATCGTCGTCGACCGCTGCTACCTGTACGCCGATCCGGCCGCCGGAGGGCGCCGCGGCGTCGCCCTGAACGGCATGCGCCTGGCCGTGATCGACTCCCACCTCTCGGGCTTCAAGGAGGTCGGGGCGGACTCGCAGGCGATCATGGGATGGAACGGTCCGGGTCCGTTCAAGATCGTGAACAACTATCTGGAAGGCGCGGGGGAGAATGTCATGTTCGGCGGGGATGACCCGCGCATCGCCGGCCTCGTCCCCGGCGACATCGAGATCCGCGGGAACAACTTCTCCAAGCCGCTCGCCTGGCGGCAGCACGACCCCTCGTACGCCGGCACGCCCTGGACGGTCAAGAACCTGCTCGAGCTGAAGAACGCGCGCCGGGTGCTGGTGGAAGGCAACGTCTTCGAGCGCAACTGGGCGCAGACCCAGCACGGCCTGGCCATCGTCTTCACGCCGCGCAACCAGCACGGCCGCGCCCCATGGTCCACCGTGGAGGACGTGACGTTTCGCCGCAACATCATCCGGAAGAGCACCGGGGGTTTCTTCATCCTGGGATGGGACAACCTGCGGTCCAGCCGCCAGCTGCGCCGCGTGCTGATCCAGGGCAACCTGTTCGTCGACATCGGGGCCTTCACCGAGACGGCGCTGCCCGACGAGGGCGTGCTGTTCCTCATCAGCGACGGCCCCACCGACGTGGTCATCGACAGCAACACCGCATTTCATGAGGGCGCTCCGATCCGGGCCACCGATCAGATCGCCGGGCGGTGGCCCGCGCGGGGCTTCGTCTTCAGCAACAACCTGCTCGTCCGGCCCGGAGGCCCGGCCGGAGACGGATCGGGCGCGGACGGCGATCCGGGCACGTCCCTCGGCGCCTACTTTCCAGGAGCGCCGTTCACCGGCAACGTCCTGGCGCGCGGCCGCAGCGCCGCCGATCTCGTGCGCGGAGGAGCCGCCGCCCCGCCGGCGGGCGCCGACCTGGCGGCCATCAGCGCGGCGGTCGCGCAGTGGAGGCACGCCCCGTGAGGATCCTCTTCATCACGTCCCGCTCCCCGTTCTCACCGACCCGCGGCGACACGCTGCGGGCGTACCACCAGATGCGCGTCCTTGCCCGCCGCCACGAGCTGACCCTCGTCGCGCCGCTCGGGCCCGGCGCGCCGGATGCGGAGGCGGCGGAGGTCCCGTGCGAGGCCGTGAGCGTCCCCTGGTCGCGCCGCCGCGGTGTGGCCCGCCTCGCCTGGGCGCCGGTCACGGGCTTCCCGCTGCAGGTCCTGTACGTGTACCCGCCCCGCACGCACACCGTCGTCTCGCGTCTGCTGGCCGGGGGCCGCTTCGACCTGGCGCACGTCCAGCTGCTGCGCATGGCGCCGGTGCTCGATGCGATCACCGTGCCCTGCGTGCTGGACTACCAGGATGCGTTCTCGCTGAACGTCCGGCGGCGGGCCGAGATGGCGCGGGGCCCGCGGTCGTGGGCGCTGCGCTGCGAGGCCGGCCGGCTCCGGCGGTACGAGCAGCTGGTGGCGGGCAAGGCCGTCTTCACCACCGTGACCTCTGCCGCCGACCGTGAGGCCCTCGGCGATCCTCCCAACTGCGTGGTCATCCCGAACGGCGTCGACGTCGAGCGGTTCCGCTTCGAGCCGGCGCGTCCGGCGTCGAACGACATCGTCTTCAGCGGCCGCATGAGCTATCCGCCGAACGCGGACGCCGCGGCGTGGTTCGCGGGTTGTATCTTCCCCCGCGTGCGGGCCGCCGTTCCCGGTGCGCGCTTCCTCATCGTCGGAGCCGATCCGCCGCCCCGCCTGCGGCGCCTGCAGGGGGTGGACGGCGTGGTCGTCACCGGGCGCGTCCCCAGCGTGGCGGACCATCTCGCCCGGGCCGCCGTGGCGGTCGCGCCCCTCCGCTGCGCCACCGGGATCCAGAACAAAGCGCTGGAGGCGATGGCGGTGGGGACCCCGGTGGTCACGACCCCCGCCGTGGCGCGGGGGATCGACGCGACCCCGGGACGCCACCTCCTCGTGGGGACGACAGAGGAAGAGCTGGCCGGCCACGTCCGCCGGCTGCTGGAGGACCCGGCCGCCGCGGCCGCGATGGCCTCACGCGCCCGGGCCCTGGTGGAGTCGCAGTACACCTGGGAGCAGACCGTCGCCGCCCTCGAGCACGTCTACGACGCCGCATCCAGCGCGGCGTGGACGCCGGAGCCCTGGGCCCTGCAGCCGGTCCCCATCTAGGAGACCGGGCCGTCAGCGCACGACCCGCAGCGCCGCGAGGTCGAAGTACTGCTGATCGGCGGCGATCCGCAGCACGTGCTGGCCTGCCGTGAGCGTGATCCCGCCGGCGCCGGACCACTGGTAGGTGGACCAGGCGTCCGTGCTCGGCACGTTCAGGGACCCGGTGATGGGCAGCCCGTCGATCTCCGCGTGCCAGCGCGGGGCGGGGGACCACGCCGCATTGGCCGCCAGGATCTCGAGCCGGTAGACGGCGGTCTCGGACACCGCGATGGTGTACTCGAGCCACTCCCCGGTCTCCAAGTTGCGCACGGCGAGCGCGCCGTTGTAGAGGGTGAAGATGTCCACGTCGACGTCGGTGCGGTAGGCGCCGCCGGCGTTGCCGCGGACGTTGTCGTGGTACGCGACGGCCTCGCCGCCCTCGTCGAAGTCTTCAGCCTCGATCTGGCCGGGCACCGCCCAGGGCGTGCCCTTGAAGGGCCGGCGCCCGGCGATGCGCACGGCGGCGAGATCGAAGTACTGCTGGTCGGCGACGATGCGGAGCACGTGCCGTCCGGCGGTGAGCGCGATGCCGCCGGTACCGGTCCACTGATAGGTGGACCAGGCGCCGGTGCTCGGGACGCTCAGGGACCCGGTGACGGGGGCGCCGTCGATCTCGGCATGCCAGCGCGGGGTGGGGGACCAGGCCGCGTTGGCGGCCAGGATCTCGAGCCGGTAGGTGCCGCTCTTGGACACGGCGATGGTGTACTCCAACCACTCCCCGGTCTCGAAGTTGCGGACCGCGTGCGCCCCGTTGGAGAGGAGGAAGATGTCCACGTCCACATCGGTGCGGTAGGCGCCGCCGGCGTTGCCGCGGACGTTGTCGTGGTAGGCGGCGGCCTCGCCGCCGATGTCGAAGTCTTCCGCCTCGAACTGCCCGGGGACGGCGATGGGCGATCCCCGGAAGGGAGACTGGAGAACGACGGGCGCCGCCGTCGCCAACGTGTAGTCGCCCGAGGTGGCGAGGTTCCCCGCCGCGTCCCCCGAGCGCACGCGGAAGTGGTAGGGGGTCCCTGCAGCCAGGCCGCTGAGGACGACCGTGTGCGTGACGGATCCGACCGCGGACGGCGCGCTCGCCGTCCCGTAGCCGGTGGTCGTCCCGTACTCCACCTGCGCGCTGGCCGGCTCGTTCGTCGCCCACGTGATGGTGGCCTCGGAGGTGGTGAGGCCGGAGACCGTGACCGCCGAGATCACCGGCGGGGCGGCATCCACGGTCTCCCCGGCCGTCTCACCGCTGACCGTCGTCGCGGTGGCGGCGAGGAGCGAGCCGAAGTCGGCGCCGAGGTCCTTGCCGTCCGTGGCCTGATGCTTGTAGAGGCTCGCCGGGGCCAGGCTGTAGTCACCGAGCGCCAGGTCGGTGAAGCCGACGTCGCTCACCGCCGCCGGGAAGAAGTTGTCGCCCGGATAGTCCGCGGCCTTCCCGCCGGTGAGGGCGTTGCGGATGACCAGCGCCCCCGTGAAGTAGGTGTCGAGCGACGAGAGCGTGCTGCCGGCGCCGCCCACCCCGCGGGTGGCGCGCATGATGTTGTTGGTGAAGACGAGGCCCGTGGTGGGCCCCCGGCCGGCCTGGTCCTGCCCGTACAGCGGGTAGCCGGTCTGGAGGGCGGTGTTGTGGTCGATGACGATGTCCGCCGGCCCGTTCTTCATGAAGAAGAGCATCCCGGTGAAGAAGTTCCACAGGACATCGGGGAAGACGCCGATGTCGACGAAGAGGTTGTCCTGCACGAGGACCCGCCGCAGCTGCTGCGAGCTCTTCAGATCATCCCACCCGAGGAAGAAGATGCCGGCCGTGCTGGCCCGGACGATGTTGCGGATGAAGGTCACGTCCTCCACCGCGGCCCACAGGTTCCCGCCGCCCTGGTTGCGGGGGGTGAAGACGATCGCCAGGCCGCCCTGGCTCTGGGCGTTGCCCGTCCAGTTGTTCTCGAAGACGTTGCCCTCGATCAGCACCCGCCGGGCGTTCTTGAGCTCGAAGAGGTTCTTGACCACCCAGTTGCTGCCGGCGAAGGCGGCATCGCCGACCTTCCAGACGAGCGGCTTGAAGAGGTGGTTGCCGCGGACCTCGATGTCGGACGGCCAGTTGGCGCTGCTCGAGGCGTCGGTGCCGCCGACGAGGATGTTCTCGCCCGAGGCCTCCAGGTAGTTGTTGACGATCTTGTAGGGACCGGGGCCGTTCCAGCTCTGAATCGCCTGCGAGTCGTAGGTCAGATGCTTCCAGTCGGAGAGGTGCGAGTCGATCACGGCGTTAGACGAGCCGTTCAGGGCGACACCCAGCCGCCCGCCCGCCAGGGGATCCCCGTGGATGTAGCTCCGGTCGAGGACGATGCGGCTGCCGTTCACGGCGATCAGCGTCATCACCGCCACGCCCGTGGGCGGCCGGAACTCGACGCCGACGAGCCGGTAGGACTGCGCGCCCGAGGGCGCGGTCAGCGCCGGGCTGCCCACGATCTTCGGCATCAGGGGGGCGTGGGCCGGGGTGATGCGGCGGCCGGGCGGGGGCAGGACGCCGTCGGCGGCGCTGCTGCGGATGGTGATCCAGCCCGTGCCGTCCTTCGCCGGCAGCGTGAAGCTGCCGCTGTATGTGGCGCCCGCCTGCAGGGTGATCACGTCGCCCCGCTGGGCCGTGTTCAGCGCGGCCTGGAAGTCTCCGCCCGCGGGCACGGCGATAGTCCGCCCGGAGGGCGGCACGTAGGCGGTGTCGAGCAGCACGCGCGGCCGCTCCGGCAGCGTGGCGGCGTGCGCGGTCTCGGGAGTGTCCCCCCGGATGCCCAGCGGGATCGCCCCGAGGCAGAGCAGGGCGCCGATCACGAACACGGAGAGGGTCTGACGGACGAGCGCGGTGCGGTTGAAACGAAGCATGGCGGCCTCCTATGCGGCGGAGACCGCCACTTCCGCAGGAGCGACCGCTCCCTTCTTCGGCAGCCCGGCTGTCAGGGCATGCGCCCTGATCCAAGGCTTTGCGTCCCCGCCTCACGACGGGTTTGCCTTTATCGGAAAGGGGGGTCTTTCCGCCTGTCGCCTGCATTGCACCACGGCCCCACCCGAGCGTCAATGAAACACCCGTGTTCGATGCTTTCACTGCTAGGTGTGAAGTACATTCGGCTGCGCTTTGATGGCGATTCTCACGACCCTCTGTACACGGAGAAAGGGCAGGGAGAGGTCCATAAGCGAGCAGGAACCGAACCAAAATCCCAGCCGTGGCTCGAGCAGCTTCTGGAAGTGGGTCGAATCGCACTTCGGTCTCCGCCGAAGAGGATCCACTGATCCCGCGCAGGCGGAGAACGGGTCGCCGGACGACGAGACACAGGGCGGGGGCGCACCCCCTCCGCCGCAGGACCCCTCCTCGGGGACGCTCTGACCGACGTCTCTGTCGATCCATGGCCATGTCCCTGACGAAGCGCGATCTGTTGGGCTATCTGGCGCGGGCCGGTGAGTCGAGCGCCCGGGAGACCGCCGCCGCGTACGGAGTGCGGCCGGCCGTGGCCGCGATGGGCCTGCTGCGCCTCGTCCGCCAGGGACTGGCCACGCGCCGCTTCCACCCTCAGCAAGGCATGTACCTGTACCGGCTCTCGAAGCGAGGGGAGGCCCGGCTGGCCTTCCTCGAGCGCCGGTCGGGGCTCATCGAGAGCATCGAGCCCACGCCCTGAGCACGGCGCCCCGCGGGAACTCCGCGCGTGTCCCCCGGCCCGGCCCACGTCCTGTGAGCCGGGCCGTTTCCATCTCCCCGCCCCCCCGCCGCCGCAGGAACCCCTTCCCCACGCGCCGAATAGGGTAATCGTTTTCCATGACAGCGACCATCCGGGATGTGGCGGCGCGCGCCCGCGTGTCCGTCGCCACCGTCTCGCGCGTCGTGAACCGCAGTCCGCACCGGGTCCACCCCGCCACCCGGCGCCGCGTCCTCGCCGCCGTGC
>DASUAH010000202.1:0-14939 GCA_035763885.1 Gemmatimonadales bacterium | reverse complement strand
CGGGTGGACCATGCCCCGTTCCGGCTCTTCGGTGAGGCGCAGGAAGGCAGGCTGGTGACCCTGCTCCAGAGCCTCGTGCGGGAGCCGGTAGAGGCGGACATCCGCGCGGTCCTGGGCGGGGCTGAGCGGCGCGATGCGATCGCCGGCCGCGGGGGCGAGATCGCGCTGGTGCCGTTCACGGCGCCGGCCTGGGCGCGGGCGGCTGTGGTGGACCTGACCATGGACCGCGCCCAGTGGACCCGCTTCACCGACTTCGGCGTGAGCGTGATCGACGCGGCGGGGCGGATCGTCGCGAAGCAGCCGCTCAACTACGCCGTGGGTCGCCTCCAGGTGCCGCTGCCGGAGCAGCACGGCGACCTGGCGCTCCGCCTGCATCTGCTGCCGGGCCTGGCGGAACCCGGCAGCACCGAGCCGTGGCGTGTGACGGCCACGATCCGCCTCTACGCCGACTCGGGGGTGGCGCTCGACGCCGGCGTGGAGCGCACCCATCGGATGCACCTCGCCAGCGGCGAAACTCTGGCAGCCGCCTTTGAGCGCCCGCCGTCGCCCTGGCCCCTTCCCGAGCGGTTTCATCCCCTCGCGATCGTGATCGCTGCGGCGCGCGGCGAGGCATGGACCCGGGAGATCGGGCTGGGGCCCGAGGGCACCCCGTGACCGGTCGGGTGGTGCGGGTGGCTGCCGGACAGGGGTTCTGGGGAGACTGGCTCGAGGCGCCCGTCCGCCAGGTGGAGGGCGGTCCGATCGACTACCTGATGATGGACTATCTCGCCGAGGTGACGATGTCCATCATGCAGAAGCAGCGCGCGCGGGACCCGGCCCTCGGGTATGCCCGCGACTTTCCCCCGCTCCTGGAGCGGATTCTGCCGGCGATGGTCGCGAAAGGGATCACGGTCACGTCCAACGCCGGCGGAGTGAATCCCCGCGGCTGCGCCGAGAAGGTGCTCGAGAGCGCCCGGCGGCTCGGGCTGGGCGGCAAGGTGCGGGTCGGATTGGTGACCGGCGACGACGTCCTGCCCCGACTCGACGAGCTGCTGGCCAGGGGGCACGCGCTCCGCGACCTCGACAGCGGCCGCCCGCTGGCGGAGATCCGCGACAAAGTCGTCTCCGCCAATGCGTATCTCGGCATGGCGCCGGTCGTGGAGGCGCTGCGGGGCGGCGCGAACGTCGTGCTCACGGGCCGCGTGACCGATACCGGCCTCACGCTAGGCCCGCTGGCCTACGAGTTCGGCTGGCCGAGCGACGACTGGGACCGGATCGCGGCCGGGACGGTCGCCGGACACATCATCGAGTGCGGGGCCCAGGCCTCGGGCGGGAACCTGCTCAAGGGCTGGCGCAGCGTGCGCGGGCTCGACAACCCGGGATTCCCCATCGTCGAGGCCAGCGCCGACGGGTCGTTTGTGGTCACCAAGCACCGGGGCACCGGGGGCGTCGTGTCAGTCGCATCGGTGACGGAGCAGCTGGTCTACGAGATGGGTGACCCGCGGAGCTACATCACGCCGGACGGGATCGCCGATTTCACCACCATCCGGCTGCGGCAGGCGGGCAAGGACCGGGTGCACGTCAGCGGCATCCGGGGCGCCCCCCGGACCGCTATGCTCAAGCTCTCGATCGCGTACTTCTACGGCTACAAGGCGATCGGCACGCTGGTGTACGCCTGGCCGGAGGCCTATGACAAGGCGAAGGCCGCCGACCGCATCATCCGGGCGCGCCTGAGGGCCCTGGGGCTGGAGTTCGAGCAGATCCTCACCGAATTCGTCGGGGCGGGCGCGACCCATGGCCGCCTCGCCGGCGAACCGGACCCGGACGCCCCCGAGGTACAGCTCCGCATCGGCGTGCGCGCCCGCGAGAAGGCGCCGGTGGAGCGCTTCACCCGCGAGATCGCCCCGCTGGTGCTCACGGGCCCCCCGAGCGTCACCGGATTCGCGGGCGGACGACCAGCGGTCGAGGAGATCGTCGCGTACTGGCCGGCGCTGATCGACCGGAGCGAGATCGAGCCCCACGTGCGGGTGGAGATCCTCACCACATGACGCGGAGACGGAAAGACGGCCGGACGGTCAGACGGTCAGCCGGCACGTCCCGCCATCGAGAAGAGAAGCCGGATTCGAGGACTGACCGCCTGGCCGTCGGTCCGTCTGTACAGTTGAGATGGCTCGCCCACGCCCGCTCGGGCGACAAGGGGAACACCGCCAACGTGGGCCTGATCGCGCTCGAGCCGGAGCTCTACCCGCTCCTCGCGAAGGAAGTCACCGCCGCCCGGGTGGCTCGGCACTTCCGCGGAATGGTGAGCCGGGTCGAGCGGTTCGAGCTGCCGAACCTCGCAGCTCTCAACTTCCTGCTGCACGACGCGCTCGACGGCGGCGGCACGATCTCCCTCAAGACCGACGCGCAGGGCAAGGTGTACTCGACCGCATTGCTCCGGATGGAGATTCCGGTGCCCGCCCCGCTGGCGCGGCGGCTGCGAGGCGCGGGATGAGCGGCGTTCTCCGCGCCACGCGCGAGGCGAGCGCCCTGACGCTCACCCTCGACCGGCCCGACAAGCGCAACGCGCTGTCGGCGGAGCTCATCGACGCATTGCGCGCCGCGCTGGCCGACGCCGAGCTCGACGCCGATGTGCGGGTCGTGGTGCTGCGCGGCGCTGGCAAGGACTTTTGCGCCGGTGCCGACCTCGACGAGCTGCTCGCCTCCGCCGGCCGCGCGCCGGCTGACAACGAGGCCGACGCCCTGAGGCTGGGTGAGGTGTTTCTCGCGCTCCGCCGACTGCCCAAGCCCGCCGTGGCGGTCGTCCATGGCGCCGCGGTGGCCGGCGGGTGCGGTCTCGCCACGGCGTGCGACCTCGTCCTCGCCGCCGAGAGCGCGCGGCTCGGCTATCCCGAGATCCAGCGCGGCTTCGTTCCCGCCATGGTCATGACGCTGCTCCGCCGCGCCGTGGGGGAGAAGGCCGCCTTCGACCTGGTCGCCACCGGCCGGCTCGTAACGGCCCGCGAGGCGCTGGCTCTCGGACTCGTCTCGCGGGTCGCGGCCGACGGCGATCTGGAGCACGCGGCCGCCGCCGTCGTAACCGCCCTGGCAGCCGGGAGTGCCACCGCACTCGCGCTCACCAAGAAGCTGCTCTACGATCTCGACGGGCTCGGCCTCGACGAGGGGATCCGCCTCGGCGCGCGGATCAACGCGCTGGCCCGCGCTACGCCCGATTTCCGTGACCGCATCGCGCGGTTTCTCGCCCGGTGACCGCCACGCGCCGGTACCTGGCGGTCGCGGGCTTCCTGGCGGCCCTGCTCGCTGTTACGACCGAGAGCTACATTGTGACGTGGATCGCAGTCGGCTTGCTGGCCGGATCGCTTATTCTGCGGTTCGCCGCCGGAGTTCGGGAACGCCGGTCGGCCTCCGGCCCGGACACGGTGTCCGACCGAACGGACGACTAGGCGTCTTCGCACGTTGCAAGTTGTTGCAGCATTTGCAGTTCGTGTCGATCTCCTGAACACGCCGGGTGGCAAGCTGATTGCTATCCGCGGCCGTGGCGCGCGGTCCTGCGCGTCCTCGGGCAGGGCGAACTGACCAGCAAGCATCCAGGAGGCGACGGTATGACAGGTCTGCTCAAGGGTCTGGCGGTACTCGGTGTGTGCACGCTGACGGCGACCGGGGCGGCCAACGCCCAGGTTCCTGTCTCGTTCGGGCTTGGCGGCGGGGTGACGATTCCGACGGGATCCACCAGCGACTTCCTCAAGACCGGCTGGCACGGCATGGCGCTCGTCCGCTTCATGCCCGCGAACCTGCCGATAGGGTTCCAGATCGACGGTATGTACCAGGAGCTCAAGTTCGATCCCAGCGGCGGCAAGGATCAGATCATCAACGGGACCGGCAACGTGGTCTTCTCGTTCCCCGTGTCCGAGGAGACCCGGTTCCGGCCGTATCTCATTGGCGGAGGTGGGGTCTACAACATCAACCCGAAGCCGGAAGCGGGAATCGATCCGGACTCCGAGACCAAGTTCGGTTTCAACGCGGGTGCCGGGTTCGACGTGGGGTTCGGGGGTGGCACTTTCTTCGCCGAGGGTCGGTTCCACAACGTCTTCTTCGAGGGCACGGACTTCAAGTTCATCCCGATCACCGTCGGCTTCCGCTTCGGCGGCAGCTGACCCCCGCTTGAGCCGGGATGGTCGACCGCCTCACCTCCGGGTGAGGCGGTTTGCACTTCGGCGCACCTGCGGTGGGCTTGACTAACGGCGGCTCGTTTCCGAACGTTGGAATGTCCCCGTGCGGAGGACGTTTCATGCGGCTTGCTACGTCTGTTCTCGTTCTCGGGCTTGCCCTTGCCGGCGGTCGCGCCGATGCCCAGTCGCCCCTCACCTTTGGACTCGGCGGCAGCCTCACCGTGCCGGTCGGCGGGACGCCCGGGTTCGGGCTGGGCGATGGCAGCTCGGCCCTCGGCGCCGGCTGGCAGGGAATCGGGCTCCTCCAGATCAGGCCGTTCGGCGGTAATTTCGGGTTCCAGCTCGACGGCAGTTACCAGCGGATCACGCCCGGCGCTGTGAGCTACGCCGGCCGGCAGGTGTTCAGCGGCACGGCCAACCTGGTATACGAGTTTGGGCGGTCCCGGACCTCGACGGTGGTCCCGTACGTGATCGGCGGGGCCGGCGTGTACACGTTTCAGCGTGGCATCGACGCCAGCACGACGCGGTTCGGCGTGAGCGGCGGTGCCGGGCTGAACCTCAATCTCGGCCCGGGCGCCCTGTTCGTGGAGAGCAGGTTCCACAACGTGTTCGGAGCCGGTCTCGGCGCTGATGGCAGGGCGTCGTCCACCCGACTCATCCCGATCACCGCCGGGTTCAAGTTCACCGCCCCCTGAGCCCGTGTGGGGCTCGTCGCCGCGAGCGGCCGACCGCTGAACCCGGATATGCCCGGCGCCTGATCCGGCCGGTGACCCGAAGCCTGGGGCCACCGGCCGGATTCGCTTGCGCCGGCCGAACGACACTGTGACGCAGCGGCCTGCCAACGCTTGATCGCGTCCGAAGGCGCCGTCGCGGGCGGCGCCGGTGACGGTGGATCGCCCCACTGAGGCCATGCTTCGGCATGGCCTCGCTTGCCTCGGCCCGGGCGCTGCTCCTCCGGTACTTCGGTCATGCCGACTTCCGGCCGGCGCAGCGTCCCGTCATCGCGTCGCTGCTCGGGGGGCGCGACGTGCTGGCCGTGCTGCCCACGGGCGCCGGCAAGTCGGTCTGTTTCCAGGTACCGGCGCTGGCGCTGCCCGGCCTGACCGTCGTCGTCACGCCGCTGGTGGCGCTGATGGACGATCAGGTCGGCGCGGCACAGCGCCGCGGCCTCCGTGCGGCGGCGCTGCACGCGGCCCTCTCCGCCGAGGCCCGGGCAGCGGTCCTGGAGGCACTGCGCCGCGACGTCCTCAAGCTGCTCTACCTGTCGCCCGAACGGTTGGGAGGGTTTGCCCGGCAGCTTCGCGACCTGGCCGGCACCCCCGCGCTGCTGGCCGTGGACGAGGCGCACTGCATCAGCGAGTGGGGACACGACTTCCGCCCGAGCTTCCGGTCGCTGCGCCGCGCGCGCTGGCTCCTGGGAGAGCCCCAGACCATCGCGCTCACCGGCAGCGCCACCCCGGAGGTACGGCGCGACATCGCCGCCTGCCTTGGGCTCGGGGCGCGGCTCGGAGGATCGGCCCGGGGTGCCGACTGGCACGTCAGCTCGTTCGACCGGCCGAACCTCTGGTTCGGTGCCCAGCGGGTCCGCCACGATGCCGATCGGCTGCAGCGGCTGATGGCGCTGCTCCAATCGGCACGCGGGATCGCGCTGGTCTACGTGCCCACCCGCGGTGTCGCGGAGCGGGTCGCCGACCGGCTGCGGCGGCACGGCTGGCGCGCCTGCGCCTACCATGCCGGCCTCGCGGCCGGGCTCCGGGCGCGACGGCTGCGCTCGTTCCTGGCCGGCGAGCACGAAGTGGTGGTCGCGACCTGCGCCTTCGGTATGGGCATCGACAAGCCCGACGTGCGGCTGGTCGTGCACTGGGCGCCGCCCACCACGCCCGAGTCCTATTACCAGGAGGCGGGGCGGGCGGGGCGGGACGGCGAGCCGAGCCGGTGCGTCGCGCTCTGGCGGCCGCGCGACCTCACGATCCACCGGCGCCAGCTGGACGTCACCTTTCCCGCGCCGGCACTCTGCGAGGCGGTATGGCGCGATCCCGGCGCCGCGCGGGGACTGCCGAGCCGGGTGGCGGCCTCGATCGAGCGCCTGCGGGGCGAGCTGCGCCCTGAGCGCGGGTCGGCGGACTGGGGCGGGGTCCGCGAGCGCCGGCGGCGGGCCGAGCGGCGGCTTGCAGCGGTGCGCACATACCTGGAGGGGCGGGGTTGCCGGCGGCGGCGGCTGCTGGAGTGGTTCGGGGACACCAGCGTCCGCTGCGCGGGGTGCGACCGGTGCGAGCGCTGACGCGAGAGGCGGCGATGACGCACCGCCGGAGGTCGATCCTGGCGACCGCACCATCGGTGTCGCGGGGGCGAAGAGCTCCGCCTCCTGAAGCTCCGTCCCTCGGCCGCTGGCCACTACGGGGCGTAGATGATGGCGACGCGCGTCACCCGTCCGGCGCTCAGTACGAGTTCGATGCGATCAGGTGTCGGACGATAGACGATCCCGCCGCCGGTGACCGCCCGCGCAGTGAGCACCACCGGCCCCGGTGGGACGTTCGCGTCGAACGTAGTCGTGGGGTACACCACAACTCCCTCGCCCTCCACGCGTTCGACCGCAGCCGGCGCCCCTCCGGTTTCCCCTTCGACATGGACGAAGAGCCCCGCGCGCGAGGAGACCTCACACTGGATCCGCACAATCAGGTTTGTGCTCGGGAGCACGGTAAGCTCTTCACGATCGGGCGTGCAGGCGTACAGGAGTTCGTTGTTCGCGGCGTCCAAAGCGATGGTCGGCTCTGCGCGCAGCGTGTACTGACCTGGCGGCACTACCTCCGGTGGGCCCGGCTGAACGATCAGCTCAGTACTTTGGCCCCGCAGCTTCAGGCTCGTGCCGACACTCGTCGATGGAAGTCCCTCCACCACGACCTGCACGGTGGCCGGCTCGGGGCCAGTGCCTGCCGGCCCCCCGCACGCACCAACAAGCAGGGCGACCGCTGCTCGACCGCCGATCCTTATCGGCATCCGCGATCCTCGAGTCGATAGACCTGTGATGCCGCAGCTGCCCGATCTGGCTGACTCAAGCAGGCGCAACGCTGGCTTGGAACACGACAGCAAGAGAGACGTCCTCAGAACCGCACCGTCAGCCCGACGCTCGTCCCGTGCGCGATCGGCCGCACCTCGGGCTGCATCGGTGCCGCGTTGAGTCGCTCCCACTGGTCATGCTTCGTGGCCGCCCCGATCACGCCGCCGATCACCACGCCCCAGAGCGCGCCGGCGGCCGTGCCGGCCGCTATGCACCCGCCTCCCTCACACACGAAGGTCGGCTCCTCCGTTGAGGCGAGAATGCCGATCAGCAGGCCCACCCCACCGCCGATCATCGCGCCACGGGCAGCACCGCGGCCGAGGCTGCTCCGGCGCCCGACGTAAGTCTCCAAGCGGCGGAGGTCCGCGCGGGCGTAGGCGAGTTCGGTGCCGGCGCTGTCGACGACGCGCACGCTGTCCGCGTCGAGCGCGACGAGCCGGCCGATCCGGGTGGGGCCGTCGGCGGTGGCGAGGCGAATGCGCGCTCCCGGGGTCTGTCCGGCGAGCGGCGTGGTGGCGAGCAGGGCGGCGATGGCCAGCACCACGGGGCGCACAAGGGCCTCCGCACGAGGTGACGTTCGCTGTTTGTCTGAAGGCGGCCGGTAGCCAGGTACCGGCCGTCCCGCGGCCACGCTACCGCCGGGCGGTTCAAGCGACAGTGAGATCTCGGTGAGAGTTTCCTCATACGCAACGCCCGGCGCCGCCACCGTCATGGCGCCAAGCCGCCAGGCTGCGGGCAGGAGAGGGTCGCCGGTTATATTTCTGCCCGATTCCCGGACCCTCTCCAACGGCCGACCATGGATCCCGCCCTCTACTTCACCGAGCAGCATCAGCAGGTCCGCGACATGGTCCGCGAGTTCTCGCGCACCGAGATCGCCCCGGTGGCGCGCGAGCTCGACAGCACCTCGACGTTTCCCTGGGACAACGTCAAGAAGATGGGCGAGCTCGGCCTGCTGGGCGTGCCGTGGTCCGAGGACCTCGGGGGCACGGGTATGGACCAGCTCTCGTACTACATCACCATTCACGAGATGGCGAAGGTGGACGCGAGCCACGCGCTCACCATCAGCGCCCACACCAATCTCGGCACGTCGCCCATCGTGGAGTTCGGGACCGAGGAGCAGCGGCGCAGGTACGTCCCCCTGCTCGCCTCGGGACGCGTGCTCGGCGGGTTCGGGCTCACCGAGCCCGGTGCCGGGAGCGACGCCGGCGGCACGGCCACGACGGCCGTGGAGAAGAACGATCACTACGTGCTGAACGGCTCCAAGATCCTCATCACGCACGCCGGGGTCGGGGAGATCTTCTCGGTCACGGCCCGCACCGAGCCTGGCCCCGGGAACCGGGGCATCACCAGCTTCATCGTCACCAAGGACACCGTGGATCTCGACCGGTGCCGCGCCCTCGGCGTGGGTCACTGCGACGACCTGCCCAAGACCCCGGGCGTCCGCGCGGGCAAGAAGGAAGACAAGATGGGCTGGCGCGCGAGCGACACGCGCGAGCTCGTCTTCGAGGATGCCATCGTGCCCAAGGAGAACCTGCTCGGTCAGCGCGGCATGGGGTTCGTCAACTTCCTCAAGACGCTCGACGGCGGGCGCATCGGCATCGCCGCGCTCTCGCTCGGCATCGCCGAGGGCGCCTACGAGGCGGCGCTCCAGTACGCCGGCGTCCGGAGGCAATTCGGCCGCCCCATCGGCAGCTTCCAGGGCGTGAGCTTTCCGCTCGCCGACATGGCCACCGAGATCGAGGCTGGCACCCATCTGCTCTACCATGCCGCCTGGCTCAAGCAGACCGGGCGGCCGTTCAAGAAGGAAGCCGCGATGGCCAAGCTCTTCTGCTCCGAGCTCGCCATGCGGGCCACGACCAAGGCGGTGCAGATCTTCGGGGGCTACGGCTACACCACGGAGTATCCGGTCGAGCGGATGATGCGGGATGCGAAGGTCTGCGAGATCGGCGAGGGCACGAGTGAAATCCAGCGGATCGTGATCGCCAGACAGATTCTGGGGGACGTCGCCGGCTAGGCCGTTCGCCGCAGCCGCACGTACTTTCTTTATCCATGAAGCGCGAAATCCTCATCAACGGCGGCCAGCGCGAGACCCGGGTGGCGATCCTCGAGGACGACCGCCTGGTCGAGTTGCTGGTGGACCACCCCGACCGCCGCCGCACGGTGGGCGACATCTACCTCGGCAAGGTCGAGGCAGTCCTGCCCGGGATTCAGGCCGCCTTCGTGGACATAGGGCAGGAGAAGAGCGCGTTCCTCCATGCGTCCGATCTCCTCGAGCCCGACGAGGACGAGGAGCCCGGCGAGGAGGAGGAACCGGCCGAGCCCGACGCCGGGGCGAGCGCGGACGCCGAGGCGGGCGAGGAACGCCGCGGCCGGGACCGGCGCCGCCGCGGCAGGAGCAACGGCGGCAACGGCGAGAAGCCGAACGGCGATACCCGCCAGCGCGAGGTCGCCTCCCGCCGCGCGCTTCCGAACATCGCCGAGGTCTTGAAGAAGGGGCAGATCCTCCCGGTCCAGGTCACCAAGGAGCCGATCAGCACGAAGGGCTGCCGCGTCACCGCGCAGATCTCGCTTGCCGGGCGCTTCCTGGTCTACATGCCCTACGCCTCCAAGGTCGGCGTGAGCCGGAAGATCGAGAGCAAGGAGCAGCGGCAGCGGCTGCGCGAGATGGTGAGCAAGCTGCTCCCGAAGGACGGCGGCGGCGTCATCGTGCGCACGGTGGCCGAGGGGGTTACCGAGGAGCACTTCCGTCGCGAGATCGACTCCCTGCTCGCCCGCTGGCGGCGCATCAACCGCAAGAAGAGCTTCATCCGCCGGGCGCCCGCGCTGCTGGAGCGGGAGACGAGCCTCACCCGCGGCATCATCCGCGACGTCTTCAGCTCCAAGGTCGACGCGCTCTGGGTGGATTCGCGCGAGCTCTACAACGAGATCGAGCAGTACCTGAGCCAGGTAGACCCCGAGCTGATGAGCCGGGTGCACCTCTACAGCGATCCCACCCCCCTCTTCGACAAGTTCGACATCGAGTCCGAGATCCGCGACCTCTTCAAGGCCCGGTGCGAGCTGCCCACCGGCGGATCGCTCGTCATCCAGCCGACCGAAGCGCTGGTTTCCATCGACGTCAACACCGGGCGCTACACCGGCAAGAAGGACCCGGAGAAGACGATCCTGCGCACCAACCTGGAGGCCGCGCGCGAGATCGCCCGCCAGATCCGGCTGCGGGATATCGGCGGGATCATCGTCTGCGACTTCATCGACATGGAGTCGAGGGCCAACCGGGACAAGGTGCTGCAGGAGCTGCGGACCCACCTGGGGCGCGACCGCGCCCGCACCAAGGCGCTCGCCGTGTCCGAGCTCGGGCTGGTCGAGATGACCCGGCAGCGGGTGCGACCCTCGCTCTGGCACTCGATGACCACCGAGTGTCCGACCTGCGCCGGAACCGGCCGCGTCTTCACCCCCGAGGTGGTGGCCCGGCGGCTCGAGCGCGCCCTGCGGCGCGCGGGTCAGGAGCAGCGGGAGCGGCAGATCTCGGTCCGCCTGCACCCCGAGGTGGCTCTGTATCTCCTGGAGGAGGAGCCGAAGCTGCTGCAGCAGCTCGGCAAGCTGACCGGCCTGGACATCGACCTGCGGGACGATCCCATGATGCGGCTGGACGAGTTCCGCCTGATGAGCCGCCCCGCCGGCAGAGATGTGACCGAGCTGTACGCGGTCGCCTAGGGAGCGCCAATGCCCTGCGCGGCGCCCTTGTAGGGGAGCAGGCAGGTCGTTAGAATAGGCGGTTGACCTAAAGACTGCGGGTACTTAGAGATGTACGCCATCTTCCGCGCCCTGGGCAAGCAGTTCCGTGCCGAAAAGGGCAAGACGATCCGCCTGCCGCTCATGGCGGCGCAACCCGGCGAGAAGGTCACCTTCCACGAGGTGCTGCTCTCGTCCGACGGCGAGACCGTCCGCGCGGGCACCCCGCTGGTCAAAGGCGCGAAGGTCGAGGCCGAGGTACTCGGCGAGGGCAAGGAGCCCAAGATCTACGTCTTCAAGTTCAAGCGGCGGAAGAACTATCGGCGGAAGACGGGGCACCGGCAGAAATTCACCGAGGTCCGGGTGACGGACCTGAAGCTGGGTTGAGGAGAGTATGGCTCACAAGAAGGGCGTCGGCTCCAGCCGCAACGGGCGCGACAGCAACGCGAAATACCTCGGCGTGAAGCGCTTCGGCGGGGAGACCGTTCGCGCGGGCAACATCCTCGTGACCCAGCGCGGCACCCGGTTCCACCCCGGTAAGAACGTGCGTCGCGCCAGCAACGACACGCTGTTCGCGCTGGCGGACGGAGTGGTCAGGTTCGAGTTCAAGGACAAGAACCGGCAGAAGGTGTCGGTCTACCCGGTCGAAGCGCCGGCGTCCTGAGCACCGCCCGCCCCCGCCCCCGCCCGGTCACCCCGTGGGATGCGGACCTGCCTCCGCATCCCACGTTCGCTTTTATTTCCCCCAGGAGGGAAGCCACATGCCCCAGCTGATGGATCGTCTCAACCGGGAGCTCGAGGCCTTCGGCCGGCGAGCGCAGGCCGCGCTCGACGAGGGGAAGCTCCAGATCGAGTTGCTGCGCCTGCGCCGGCAGCAGGACACGGCGGCCCGCGACCTCGGCCTGCTGGTGCACCGGCGGGAGCGCGGAGCAGAGATCGACCCGCGCCGGCTCGACGCCTTGCACTTGAAGCTCGACGACCTGGAGGTGGCAATCGCCCGGCTCGAGGGCGAGATCGCCGTGCGGCGCCGGCAGCGCAGGGAGCGCGAGGCGACACCGCAGGCGCCGGTCGCGGCACACAGCTAGGTCGCTGTCGCCGCCGCCTTCACGATCCGCTCCCGGATCCGCTCGGGATAGTTGCCGCAAAGCCCGTCGACGCCGAGCCGGATCAGCCGGTCGA
The DNA here is from genome assembly GCA_035763885.1 of Gemmatimonadales bacterium. Taxonomy (GTDB): domain Bacteria; phylum Gemmatimonadota; class Gemmatimonadetes; order Gemmatimonadales; family GWC2-71-9; genus DASQPE01. The sequence continues at coordinate 2,825 of DASUAH010000202.1, read as the reverse complement.
GGTCGTCGGGCTCGTTGGCGGTCCAGGCGATGACCAGCCGTCCCGCCCGGTGGACCCGGTCCACCAAGTCCGCGTCGATGAGGTGCTGCTCCTGCCAGAGCGCCAGGGCGCCCGTCGCCTCCAGGGGCGCGATCGGGTCCACCAGGTAGGACGACAGCAGCACCCCGCGGCGGAGGTCGGGTTTGGCCCGGCCGAGCCGCGCGACAATACGGTGATCGAACGCGTGCACCCCGTACGCGCCGGGCGCGGGACCGCCCGCGAGCGTGGCGAGGAGGGCCCGGTCGGCGTGCGGCTCGAGCGACTTGATTTCCACCCAGACTTCCAGATCGCCGATCGCGGCCAAGGCTGCGGACAGCAGCGGAATCGGCTCGCCATTGGGCAGGCGACAGTCCCGGACCGCGTCCCACGTGAGCGCCGGGAGAGGTCCCGCGCCAGGCAGCACCGGGTCGTGATGCACGACGATGACCCCGTCCGCCGTGGCATGCACGTCCAGCTCGATGGCGTCGGCGCCCAGCTCGACCGCCAGGCGGAAGGCCGCGAGGCTGTTCTCACAGGCGTGACCGGACGCGCCGCGATGGGCGATGATCCTGGGGCGTGGCATGCGACCAGTATACATAAGGCATTGTAATCGTGCCAGTTACGACTCAGCCTTGAAGTATGAGGTTAGACCGGCTTGATGCCTCATGGTCGCGGGCATGCAGGTTCGGGTCGGCTTAACGGCGGGCGGCGGCGCGCGTCTGTCCGCTTCGGATGAGCGCGACCTCCCGGGCCGACGCGCCGCCAGACGCCGCGCTCGTCGCGGCGTACCGGAACGGCGACGAGCGAGCGGCAGCCGAGCTGGTCGGGCGCCATCTCGCCGCGGTGGGGCGCTTCCTTTACAGCGCGGGGGCGGGTAGAAGCGACGTGGAAGATCTGGCGCAGGAGACCTTCTTTCGCGCGTTCCGCCGGATCGACGGCTGGCGGGGCGAGGCGTCGTTTCGCAGCTGGCTGTTCACGATTGCAGGCAACCTGCTCAAGGACGAGTACCGCCGCCGCCGGGGGCGCCAGGTGGTGTCGATCGACGATCGCGACCTGCCCGACCGCGCCGACCCCCATGCCGACCTCGCGGCCACCGAAACCGAGGACCGGCTGCGACAGGGGCTCGCCGGATTGCCGCGGCTGCAGCGCGAAGTGTTCCTGCTCCGGGCGCAGGAGGGCCGCGAGTACGGCGACATCGCGGTCGCGCTCGGCACCACGCCCGGGGCGGCGCGGGTCCATTACCATCATGCCGTGAAGCGGCTCAAGGAGCTGGTGCGATGAGCGGCTGCGACCGGTTGTCGGATCGCATGGGCGCGGTGGCCGGGGGCGCCGCCTGGACGGCCGAGGAGCAGGCCCACCTCGAGGCCTGTGGCGACTGCCGGGCCGAGTGGGTGCTCCTGGCCGCCGCGCGCAGGCTCGGCGCGGATATCCCGGCGGCCCTCGATGAACACCACGTGACCCAGCGCGTGCTCGGCCGGCTCCGGGCCGATCGAGCGGTGCGGCGCGGCCGGCGTGCAGGGCTCGCGCTGGCCGCGGTCGCGGCGGCGCTTGCCCTGGCCGTGTGGTCCGGGGGAGCGGGCAGCGGGCGGCCGGGCCAGGTCGAGCTGGCGAGCGCGCTCGTCCCGCTGCCGGAGCTCGACAGCCTGCGCACTCCCGAGTTGGAGGCGCTGCTCCGGACCATGGATCGTCCGCTGGACGAGAGCGTAACCGATGTCGAGCAGCCCGGTCTGGGCGAGCTCGATGCCGGCGAGCTCGACCGGGTCCTCGAGGCAATGGAGGGGTGATGCGACGCGCCTGGTGGGCGCTGCTCACGGTCTTGGTCACGGCGACGGCCGCGGCGGCGCAGCAGGAGAGCCGGCCGGCGGACGACCCGGCCCGTGCCGAGCAGCTGCGGCAGCAGATCGAGGATCGCTTCGCCGAGCGAGTCAGGCGGCAGCTCGATCTGTCCGACGAGCAGATGACCAAGCTCCGCGGCACTGCCCGGACCTACGGCACCCGGCGGCGTGAGCTGGGGCGGGAGGAGCGCGATCTCCGCGCCGCTCTCGCCGAACAGCTCCGCCCCGGTGTGGCGGCCAACCAGGACAGCGTCTCGCGCATCACCGACGCGCTGGTGAACCTCCGCGGCGCGTATGCGCAGACGTTCCGGGACGAGAACCGCGAGATGTCGGCCTATCTCACGCCGGTGCAGCGGTCCCAGCTCTTCGTGATGCGCGAGCGGCTGATGCGTCGCGCGCGCGAGATCCGGGAGGAACGGCGCGGGTTGCGCGAAGAGCAGGGCCGGGCCCGGGAGGACCGGGGCGAGCGGCGCCCCCGCCCCCGTGGTCAGCGCGCCCTGCGGGAGCGGCCGCCGCGCTGAACGACACCGGTTATCTTTCAGCATTCTCCGGACACCGGATGTCGCGATGCGCCGCATCGTCCGTTTGGCCCTGCCGCTCACGGCGGTTCTCGCGTCTGCCGCACCGGCGCAGGACCGCCCCGTCTACCGTATCCCGATCACCGGCACCATCGAGCAGGGCCTCGCCCCGTACGTGTCGCGGAGCCTCCGCGAGGCGCGCGATGCGGGCGCCACGGCCGCCTTCCTGGACATCGACACGCCCGGCGGGCGGGTGGATGCGGCGGAGCGGATCGTGGATGCGGTGCGCGGGGCGGATGTGCCGGTGTACGCCTATGTCAATCCCCGGGCGCTCAGCGCCGGGGCCATGATCGCCCTCGCGACCGACTCGATCTACATGCGGCCCGGCGCGATCCTCGGTGCCGCCACGCCGGTCGACGGGCAGGGCACCAAGGCTCCGGAGAAGTACGTCTCC
>DASUAH010000201.1:0-10023 GCA_035763885.1 Gemmatimonadales bacterium | reverse complement strand
CCTGATGTATCCGACCTCGGCGGGGAACGTCCCGGTGGAGATGTTCGAGCAGCGGACGCCGCTGCTGGTGGAGCGCAAGGAGCTGATCCCCGACACCGGCGGGCCCGGCGCCAACCGCGGGGGGCTCGGCCAGCGCCTCGTCCTCCGCAAAGCCGACGGCGACGGTCCGCCCGCGCTCGTCAACGTCCTCCCTCACGGGATGGGCGCGCCGATGGAGGGGCTGCTCGGGGGCATGCAGGGCGGAGAGGCGAGCTTCACCGTGCACGGGGGTGTCGTGCGGAACGGCGCCCGCCGGAACGGGAAGCGGGAGACGACCCTGGTCGAGCTGCGCGACTCCCGCGATACGATCGCCGTGGAGGCCTCCGGTGGCAGCGGCTTCGGCGATCCCCGGGCCCGGCCGATCGCCATGCTCGCGGCGGACCTCGCCGAAGGGTACGTGACCGAGGCCGGGCTCGCCGCCTACGGCGCCTCCCGCTCGGCGTCCGGCTCGGTCGTCCGGCGCGCGCGGAAGGTCCCGCGAAAAGCCGCGAAAGCCGGGCGGGAGCGCCGCCGGCCGGTCAGACGGTAAACGAGGGAACCCGGGGGACAGGGCGAACACGCCCTGCAATACCCCCGGGAGGCATCATGCCAGTCCTGCCGGCCGGAACCGTCACCTTCCTCTTCACAGACATCGAGGGGTCCACGCGCCTCCTGCAGCGCCTCGGCGACCAGTACGCCGGCGTGCTCTCCCGCTACCAGGCGCTCCTCGTGTCATCGGCCGCACAGTACGGCGGACAGCGCATCGATACCGTGGGCGACGCCGGCTTCTTCGTCTTCTCGCGCGTCAGCGACGCCGCGGCGGCCGCGGTCGCGATGCAGCAGGCCCTGGCGGAGCAGCGCTGGCCCGCGGGGGAGGTGCTGCGGGCCCGCATCGGCATCCACACCGGCCAGCCCATCGCATCCGAGGGAACGTACGTCGGATTGGACGTGCACCGCGCCGCGCGCATCTGCGCCGCCGCCCACGGCGGACAGATCCTGGTCTCGGACGCCACGCGGGTCATCCTGGAGCAGGCCCTCCCCCAGGGCGTGGCGCTGCGTGATCTGGGCCAGCACCGCCTGAAGGACCTGCAGCGTCCGGAGGCGCTCTTCCAGATCCTGCACCCGCGGCTTCCCGACACCTTTCCGCCGCTGCGCACGCTGGACGCCCACAAACACAACCTCCCCGCGCAGCCGACGCTGTTCGTCGGGCGCGCGGAGGAGATCCGGACGGCCATCGCCCTCCTCCGGCAGGACGACGTCCGCCTCCTCACGATCACGGGGCCGGGCGGCGTGGGCAAGACGCGGCTCGCGCTGCAGACCGCCGCCGAGATGATCGAGGAGTACCACGATGGCGCGTTCTTCGTGACGCTGGCGCACGTCAGCGATCCTGCGTCGGTCGTGCAGGCGCTGGCGCAGGCCCTCGGCGTGGCTGAGACTCCCGGACGGCCGCTCATCGCCAGCCTCGAGGAGTACCTCAAGGCGCGGCAGACCCTGCTCGTCCTGGACAACCTCGAGCAGGTGATGGAGGCGACGCGGCACGTCCGGGCCGTCCTGGAGGCGTGCCCCGATCTCAAGGTCATCGCCACCAGCCGCGAGCGTCTGCGGCTGCAGTGGGAGCGGGAGTTTCCGCTGGCGCCGCTGCCCGTTCCCGGCGGATCCGGCGCGGAGATCACGGGCCTGCTGAGGAATCCGGCCGTGGTCCTGTTCGTCGACCGGTGCCGCTTCGCTCAGCCGGACTTCGCGCTCACAGCGGACAACGCCGCTTCCGTCGCGGAGATCTGCGCGCGCCTCGAGGGGCTGCCTCTCGCCATCGAGCTGGCCGCCGCGCGGATCAAGATCCTCACGCCGCAGGAGATCGCGCTCCGGCTGCGCGACCAGTTCCGCCTCCTCACGAGCGGCCCGCGCGACGCACCCCACCGGCATCAGTCGCTCCATGCCGCCATCTCCTGGAGCTACGAGCTGCTGCCCCCAGAAGAGCAGCGGCTCTTTCGCCGTCTGGCCGTCTTCCGCGGCGGTCTGGCCCTGGACTCCGCGGAGGCGGTGTGCGCCGAGGCGGGGAGTGACGTTCTCGACGGCCTGGCCTCGCTCGTGGACAAGAGCCTGCTGCGCCGGGTGGCGCCGCGCGGGGTCACCCGCATCTTCATGCTGGAGACGATCCGGGAGTTCGGCTGGGAACGCCTGCTCGCCGCGGGGGAGCTGGAGCAGGTTCGTCTGCGGCACGCCGTCCACATGGCCAGACTCTCCGACCTGGCCGAAGCCGCCCTGATCACGCCCGGCGAGGAGGCGGGGATGGAGCGGCTCTGGCACGACTCGGAGAACGTGCGGGCGGCGCTCGACTGGTCGTTCCAGCAGGGCGACGTGCCGATGGCGGCACGATTGGGCATCGGGCTGGGCTGGGTGCTCTATCTCCACGGATACCTCACGGAGGGCCGCTCCCGCCTGGAGGAGATCCTTCCACGGACGGCCGGTCTTGCCGGAATACTGCGGGCCGGCCTGCTCCTCACCTCGGGCATCCTCGCCTGGAGCGTCGGCGACGTGCAGGCGATCACCTACCTCGAGGAGTCGTTGGCGCTCTGGGAGGCACAGGGCGACCGGCGGCATGTCGCGATGACGCAGGCGTTCCTGGGGCACGCCGCCAGATCGCTTGGACGGGGGGCGGAGGCGGCCCGCCGGTATCAGGCGGCGCTCGAGATCTGGCGGGCGACCGGCAACGAGCGCGGCGTCGCCTGGGCGCTGTTCGATCTGGGCCTCGCCGCGCGCGATCGCGGCGCGGGGGACGAGGCGCTTGCCCTGCACGAGCAGTCCCTCGCCGTCTTCCGCCGCGTCGGGTACCGGTGGGGCATGGCGTGGGCGATATTGAACCTGGGGCTGCTGGCGCACCAGCGGGGCGATCACGAGCAGGCGCGGGCCCACTTCGTCGAGAGCCTTGAGCTGTACCGCGCGCGGGACGACCGCCGGGGGGTTGCCCAGTGCCTGGAGGGCCTGGCCGCCATCCTGCTTTCGACGCGACGGCCGGACACGGCGGCCCGCGTGCTCTCGGCGGCGGACGCGCTCCGGACCGGACTGGGCGCTCCCCTGGTGGGCGCCGACCGGGGGACGCATGACCGCACGCTCGAGGGATTGCGGGCGTCGCTGAAGCCTGAGGAGTTCGAGGCGCACTGGCGGGAAGGGCGGATGCTCGAGCTCGAGGCCGCCATCCAGACGGCGCTGGAGACCGCTCCCCGCGCCCCCGCAAGCCGGGAGACGGGAAGCCGGCTCACGCCGCGGGAGCGGGAGGTCGCGGTCCTGATCGCGCGCGGCCTCACCAACCGGGACATCGCCGCGCAGCTGCGCGTCTCCGAGCGTACCGCGATCACCCACGTCGAGCACATCATGAACAAGCTGGGGCTGCACTCCCGGGCGCAGATCGCGGCCTGGGCCGTGCGCAGCGGGTTGGACCTTCCCGCACCGTCCTGACCCGATCCCCTCCTGACCCGATCCCTCCTGACCCGGCTCCCTTCCCGTTCCGCGGCATCGGTAGTTCTTCCGACATCCGCATCCGCGGAAAATCGTGCCGTCGTCGGCACCCCCTACGATGTCCGCGCGGGCCCGGCGCCCTATCGTAGACAGCAATACGTTGGGGAGGTGACCGATGGGATATTCGATCGAAGGCAAGCTGCTCGAGGCCTGTTCGTGCAACGCCGTGTGTCCGTGCTGGGTGGGCGACGATCCCGATCACGGGACGTGCGACTCGCTGATCGCCTACCACTACGACCGCGGCGAGATCAACGGGATCAACGTCGCCGGTCTCACCCTGGCCCTGGGCGTGCACATCCCCGGCAACGTGCTGAAAGGCGACTGGAAGGTCGCCGTCTTCGTCGACAGCAAGGCGACGCCGGAGCAGAAGCAGGCCATCCTCGCCGCCCACACCGGCCAGCTGGGCGGCCCGCTGGCGGAGCTGGCGCCGCTGATCGGGGAGGTCCTGGGCGTGTACGATGCTCCGATCGACTTCAACATCCGCGAAGGGAAGGGCAGCGTGCGCGTGGGCGACGCCTTCGTCGGCGAGATGCAGCCGTACACCGACCTGACCGGGCGTCCGACGACGATCGTGGACAGCATCTTCAGCACCATCCCCGGTTCCGCCGCCTACGTCGGGAAGGCGCCCAGCATCCGCGCCAACATCCCCCAGCACGGCATGGTCTGGGAGCTCAAGGGCCGCAACGCGATCCTGGGCAGCTTCACCTTCACGGTGTAGGGAGGCGGGCAGAATGCTTGGTGCGCTTCGAACGGCGGATGACGATCGCTGGTACCGGCTTGCCCTCGGCCTGCTCGTGCTGGCCGCCTGGGTGGTCCTCGCGCTCTGGGGTGCTTCACCGCAGGCGGGCCGGCTGCACCACGACCCGGCGCACCACGCAGAGTCTGCGGCAGTCGCAGGGACCGGGGAGGACGCCTCCTCTCCGGTCTCCGGGCTGCTCGTCTTCGTGCCGGGCTGGATGCTGATGACGGTGGCGATGATGCTCCCCGGGATGCTGCCGCTGCTCAACCTGTTCCGGCGCGTGACCTCGGGCCGCGCGCACCGTGACCTCCTGCTGATCCTGATGGGCCTGGGATACCTCGCCGTCTGGGCGGTGTTCGGCGTCGCGGCATACGGAGGCGACCGCATCCTCCACGAGCTCGTCGACCGGATCCTCTGGCTGCGGCGCGCCGCCTGGAGCATCCCGGCGATCGTCCTGCTCGGGGCGGGGATCTATCAATTCACGTCGTTGAAGGAGAAGTGCCTCGCCGAGTGCCGCTCGCCGTACGCCTTCCTGGTCGGGAGCTGGCACGGCCGCCGGCCGGGCCGCGAAGCCTGGCAGCTCGGTCTGCGGCACGGCGTGTTCTGCGCCGGCTGCTGCTGGACGCTGATGCTGCTCATGTTCGCGGTCGGCGTCGCGCATCTTGGGTGGATGCTGGCGCTCGGCGCCGTCATGTCCGCCGAGCGGGCGATGCCCTGGGGCCGCCGCCTGACCCGGCCCGCGGGGGCGCTGCTCATCCTCTGGGGAGCGCTGCTCATCGTCCGGGGGGCGCTGCGGATCGCGGCGGGACTGCCGGCATGAACGCCGCGCTCACGTTCGACGCGGAGCATCCGGACCGCCCGCACTGCCCGGGCTGGGTCGCCGGCCACATCCTCGAGATCCTCCAGCGGTTCGAGGTGCGCGCCACGTTCTTCCTCCAGGGCCGGTGGGTGGAGGCCTATCCCCATCTGGCCCGCGAGATCGCGCAGAACGGCCACCGCATCGGGAGTCACTCGTTCTACCACGTGCGGATGAGATTGCTCTCGGACGAAGGCGTCGCGTCCGACCTGAGGCAGGCGGCGGAGGTCATCGAGCGCACCACGGGAGTGGACCCCCGGCCGTGGTTCCGCTGCCCCTGGGGAGAGTGTGCGGATGATCCCCGCCTCACAGGCATCCTCGAGGCGCTCGGCTACCGGCACGTCGGCTGGGACGTCGAGCTCGACGAGTGGGACGTGGCCCGGACCCCGCGCGAGATCGAGGAGGCGGCGATCACGGGCGTGCTGTCCCGGGGGCAGGGGACGATCATCCTGCTTCACACCTGGCCTGCCTCCGTGCCTTCCGCGCTCCCGGGGATCATCGAGCGGCTCCGGGCCGCCGGCACGGATTTCGTCACCCTGGATGAGCTGTCCCGGCCGGCAGGAGCGCACGCGTGCGGGCCGAATGCACGGGGACATCCATGAGAGCCCGGCATCCGGATCAGGCAGGGCGCGTCGAGCGCGGCGGCGTCCGCATCTACTACGAGGTCTTCGGCGCGGGCGCGCCGACCGTGCTCCTCATGCCGACCTTCCCCATCGTGCACTCCCGGATGTGGAAGGCTCAGGTGCCCTACCTGGCGCACCGGTACCGGGTCGTCGCGTTCGATCCGCGGGGGAACGGCCGCTCGGACCGCCCCGCCGGCCCGGAGGCGTACGGTGACGAAGAGGCGCTGGCGGACACGCTCGCCGTGATGGAGGCCACGGGGACGGCGGAGGCGGTGTTCGCCGCGCTGTGCTCGGGGGTGCGGCTGTCGACTCTCGTAGCGGCCCGCCACCCCGACCGCGTGCTGGGACTGATTGCCTTCGCCCCCGGGATGCCGTTCATCGCGCCGGCCCATCCACACTGGAACCGCCACTCCTTCGAGGACGTCCTGGACACGGACGAGGGATGGGCGAAGCACAACCGGCACTACATGCTGCGCGACTTCCGCGGGTATGTGGAGTGGCACTCAGGCTGGATGACCCCCGAGCCGCATTCTACCAAGCTCTCCGACGATCTCGTCGCCTGGGGCCTGGACACGACCGCGGAGACGCTGATCACGAGGCTGCATGCCCCATCTCCCGTCAAGACAAAGGAGGATGCCGAGGCGCTGTGCCGGCAGGTGCGGTGCCCCGTCCTCGTCATCCACGGCGACCGTGACGAGTGCCAGCCGATGGATCGGGGGAACCGCTACGCGGAGCTGACCGGCGGCCGCCTGGTGGTCCTCGAAGGCTCGGGCCACGCACCGATGGGACGTCATCCCGTCCGGGTCAATCTGCTGATGAGCGACTTCATCACCTCCGCCGCGGTCCGGCCCCGGACCGCACGCACGACCTGGCATCGCGCGCTGGCGCGCCCGCGCCGTGCCCTGTTTGTGTCCTCGTCCATCGGACTGGGGCACATCCAGCGGGACCTCGCGATCGCCCGGGAGCTGCGGGCCCTCGTCCCCGATCTGGAGATCCACTGGTGGGCGCAGCATCCCGCCGCGCAGGTCCTCGAGGCGGCGGGCGAGATCATCCATCCGCAGAGCCATCTGCAGGCCCCGGAGACGGCGCACTGGGAAGAGGAGGCGACCGAGCACGAGCTGCAGGCCTTCTACGCCTTCCGCCGTCTGGACGAGATCTTCGTCGCGAACTTCATGCTCTTCCACGACATCACCCGGGACGGGACGTACGATCTGTGGATCGGTGACGAGGCGTGGGAAGTGGACTACTTCCTGCACGAGAATCCGGAGCTGAAGTGCGCCCCGTACGTCTGGCTGACGGACGTGATCGGCTTCCTGCCGGTCGATCCGGACGGCGATCCGCGCGAGGCGGCGCTGTGCGCCGACTACAACGCGGAGATGATCGAGCAGCGGGCGCGCTATCCCCGCCTGCGGGACCTGTCGCTCTACGTCGGCGAGTATGAGGAGCTCCCCGACGCGTCGTTCGGTCCCGGGCTGCCCGGCATCCGCGCCTGGGCGCGGGACTGGTACACGCCGGTGGGGTACGTCCTGCCGTTCGATCCCGCGCAGTACCGCGATCCGGCGGCCCTGCGCCGGCGGCTGGGCTACGGCACGGGCTATCCGCTGGTGTTCGCGGCCGTGGGCGGCACACGGATCGGCCGCGGGCTCCTCGGCCGGGTGATCGACGGTTTCGCGCAGCTGCGGGAGACCATGCCGGAGGCCCAGCTCGTCCTGATCGCCGGCCCCCGGCTCGACCCGCACGACCTGCCGGACGTCCCGGGGATGGCCAAGTGCGGCTACGTGCACAACCTCTTCGAGCATCTGGCCTGCGCCGATGCGGCAATCGCACAGGGAGGCCTCACCACGACGATGGAGCTCGTGGCCACGCGCCGGCCCTTCGCCTACGTGCCTCTGCGCAGGCACTGGGAGCAGCAGCATCACGTGGACGCCCGCCTGCGGTTCTATGGCGCCGCCAACCGGCTGGAGTACGAGAGCCTCACCCCGGCCCGCGTCGCGGAGACGCTGCGCCGGCTGCTCGCAGCCCCGGTCCGCTATCGGGAGGTTCCCCGGGACGGGGCCCGGCGGGCCGCGCGGGAGATCGCGGGCCTCCTCGGCCGCTGACGGCGGGGATGGCGATCCTCCCGCCCGATCGCGCGGGATACGTCGTGCGAGGCGGCGTCCGCGTTCACTACACGATCTACGGATCGGGTGCGCCCCCGGTGGTCTTCCTGCCGCCCTGGGCCGTCGTCCACTCCCGCATTTGGAAGTCCCAGATCCCCTACGTGGCGCGCCGGCACCGCGTCGTCGCCTTCGATCCCCGCGGCAACGGACGGTCCGACCGGCCGGTCGATCCGGAAGCTTATGCCGAGGCCGAACTCATCCAGGACACCCTCGCCGTCATGGACGCGGCCGAGGTCGGGCGGGCCGTGCTGGTGGGGTTCTCACAGGGCGGCTGGCACGCGGCCCTCCTCGCCGCCCGGCATCCAGAGCGGGTCCTCGGAGCGGTGCTGGCCGGTGCGGTGTCACCGCTCGGACGGCCCCTGCCGGAGCGGACGGTGTACTCCTTCGAGGACCCGCTGCCGACGGATGAAGGGTGGGCCAAGTACAACCGCCACTACTGGCAGCGGGACTACCGGGGGTTCCTGGAGTTCTTCATGGCGAAGATCTTCACCGAGCCGCACTCCACGAAGCACATCGAGGACGGCGTGCAGTGGGGTCTGGAAACGACCCCCGAGGTCCTTACCGCCACGCTGCGGGCTCCCGGACAGCTCCCGCACCTCCGCGTCCATCCGGACGAGGCCCGGGAGCTGTACCGATCCATCCGGTGCCCGCTGTTGCTCGTGCACGGCTCCCAGGACGCCCTGGTCTCCTGGTCCCGGGCCGCGGCCACCGCGGAGGTGACGGGGGCCCCGTTCGTCACCGTCGCGGGCGGCGGGCACCATGTCTTCGGCCGCGATCCCGTGCGGATGAATCTCCTCCTGACGGCATTCATCGAAGAGCAGATACTGCCCGCGGGCGACGATCGCCCGCGCGGACGGCCGGTCGTCTACGGGGCTCCGACGCGCCGCATCTTGTAGCGCTCGTAGATCAGCTCGACGCCGCCGTCCCTCATCGAGAATTCCACCCACAACCGGCGACCCAGGGCGAGGGTGAAGAAGCGGGCCCGCTCCCCGTCGAGCGCCACCGGTACGAGCGGGACGGTCTGCGAGAGGAGCTTGTTCTCGATCTTCAGCATCAGGAAGTCGCCGGCCCGCGTCACCGTCGCCCCGTAGGTGCCGCGGTACGTCTCGTACCGCCCCGTCAGCTGCTCCAGGGCGCGCTCGCTCCTGATCCCGGGCAAGCTGAACGGATCCTCACCCAACAGCACCGCGAGCGAGGCGTCCCCGATCTGGGAGAGGGGATACCCGCTGCCGTTGGCCAGGACCATCACGCCGATCTCCCGCTCGGGAATGAAGCCCATGTAGGCGGTGCTGACCAGCACGCTCCCGCTGTGGCTGACCAGGCGGTGGCCGAAGAAGTCCGGGTATGCGCTGAGCCCGTATCCGTATCGGCCCGTGGGTTGGCCAGGATCGCCGGGATACGCCTCGGGCAGCAGGTCCACGTACCCGGTCATCATCGCCGCCAGCGACGCCTCGCTCGCCACGCGGCCCCCGCTCGTGCGGCCGCCCTCCAGGTACATCCGCACGTAGCGGCTCATGTCCTCGACGCTGCTGATCAGGCCTCCGTCGCTGGTCAGCCGCCCGTAGAGATAGCGGGACGGCTGCTGCGTCTTGTCCTTGGTCACGACGTACGGTACGGCGACGTCCGGGTCGGCGTCGACGCGCGGCTTGTCGAAGAACGTCCGGCTCATCCCGAGCGGATCGAGGATATGTTCCTGGACGTAGTCCTGATACCGGCGGCCGCTCACCTTTTCGATGACAGCGCCCAGCAGGATGTAGCCCTCGTTGAGGTAGAACCAGCGCTGCCCCGGCGCGGCCTCGACCCAATCCTCCGCTCCGTTCACGAACGTGAGCATGTCGTCGTAGCTCGCCATGGGGAGGTAGCTGTCCGCCGCGCCCGCGGCGTGGCGGATCACCGCCTCGGCGTAGGCCAGCGCCGGGATCCCGCTGCTGTGCGTCATGAAGTGGTGCAGCGTGATCGGCCGGCCGGACGGGCGGACGTGCAGGGGCACGTAGTTGTCCACCGGATCGTCTGCGCGCAGCCGGCCGTGCTCCTGCAGCTGCATGATCGCCAGGCAGGTGAAGGACTTCGTCACGCTGCCGAGGCCGTACAGCGTGCGCGGGCCGGCCGCCA
>DASUAH010000200.1:0-3280 GCA_035763885.1 Gemmatimonadales bacterium | reverse complement strand
ACCGCAAGATGTCGAAGTCCCTGGGCAACGGTATCGACCCGCTCGACGTCGTGCGGCTCTACGGCGCCGACGCGCTCCGGTACACCCTCGTGGCCGGCCTCGCGGTCGGCACCGACGTGATCCTCGACCCGAACGACATCGAGAGCTCGTTCGCGCCGGCGCGGAACTTCGCCAACAAGCTGTGGAACGCCGGCCGGTTCATCCTGTCCAATCTCGAGGGGCCGGTACGGCCGCTCGCGGGTGCCTACGACGACGTGGTACGCCGCGAGGAGCTCACGCTGGCGGATCGCTGGATCATCGCGCGGTGCGATGCGGCCGTGGCCGAGGTGACCGACGCGCTCGAGCGGTTCCGGCTCAACGATGCCGCCGGCGCAGCCTACCGTTTCGTGTGGAGCGATCTCGCGGACTGGTACATCGAACAGATCAAGCCGAGGCTCTACGGCGACCAACCCGGCGGCGACGTGGCCCGCGCCGTGGTGGCCCGGACGTTCGACGTGGCGCTGCGGCTGCTGCACCCGGTGATGCCCTTCGTCACCGAGGCGCTCTGGCGCCGGCTGCCGGGCCGGCCGCCGGCCGCCATGCTCGCCACGGCCGCGTGGCCCGCGCCGGACGCGCGCGCCGGCGATCCGATCGCGCTGGACGACTTCGGCGCGGTGCAGGACCTCGTCACCGCCGTGCGCACGCTCCGGGCCGAGTACGGCGTGCAGCCGGGCCAGGCGGTGCGGGCGCGGCTGTCGAACGCCTCGCCATCGCGCGAGCAGCTCTTCGCAGCCGAGGTCGAGACGATCCGGCGGCTCGCCAAGGTCTCGAAGCTCGAGTTCGGCGACGCCCGCGACGCGCTCGGCGCGCACGCGGTGCTCCAGGACGGCACCGGCGTGTTCGTGCCGCTCGGCGAGGCGATCGACGTCGGCCGCGAGTGCGAACGCCTGGACAGGGAAATCGGCCGGCTCGAGCGCGCGATGGACGCGCAGCGCAAGAAGCTCGCGAACGAGCAGTTCACGGCCCGCGCCCCCGCCGAGGTGGTCGAGCGCGAGCGCAGCAAGCTGGAGAGCTGGGCCGAGCAGCTGCGGGAGCTTGACCGCAAGCGGGAGCTGCTGGGCTGCGGATGAGCCGAAGAGCGGAAGCGGGGAAGCGCAGGCGAGCGGAGGGGCACCCTGCTCTTCTGCTCCTCTGCTCATCCGCCCTTCTGTCCTGCGCCAACGTCCAGCCTCCTCCCGGCGGGCCTCCCGACGCCGCGCCCCCCGAGCTGGTGGCGAGCTATCCCGACTCGCTCGCGCTCCTGCCCGGCTTTGACGACGAGGTCGAGTTCCGCTTCAGTGAAGTGGTCTCCGAGGGCAGCCAGCCCAGCCTGGGACTCGGCACCGGCGACCTCGAGAAGCTGGTGATCCTCTCGCCCAGCGCCCGGGTGCCGGACGTGAACTGGCGCCGTCGGCGTATCACCGTCCGCCCGGCCGAGGGATGGCAGCCGAACCGCGTCTATCGGGTGGAGCTGCTGCCGGGGATCAGCGACGTGCGCCGCAATCGCGCGAAGCTGCGGGGGGTAGTGACCTTCAGCACCGGGGCGCCATTGCCCGAAGACACGCTTGCCGGCACCGTCATCGACTGGAAGGCGGGTCGGCCGGCGGCGGGGGCGCTGGTCGAGGCGGTGTTCCTGCCGGACAGCCTCCCCTATCGCGCGCTGACCGATTCGTCGGGGAATTTCCATGTCGGGCCGCTGCCCGCAGGCACCTATCTGGTGTACGGCGTGCTCGATCAGAACAACGACTTCCGGCGAGGGCTCCGCGAGGCGTTCGATACCGTGCGCGTGGGTTCCGATCCGGGTCGGGTCGGCGACATCTACGCCTTTGTGCACGACACGCTCCCGCCGCGCATCCAGACGGTGACCGTGAACGACTCCGTGACCGCCACGGTGACGCTCGCGCTGCCGCTCGACCCCGCGCAGCGGCTCGACACGTCCGCCGTGACCCTCCGGAAGCTGCCCGACTCGACCGCGGTGGCGGTGCGCGCGATTCGGCTGCCGGCGGCCGCGGCCGACACCACGCAGCCGGCTCCGCCGGACAGCACGGTGGTGCGCCGCCGCCCGCCGCTGGGCGACCGGCTCGTGATCGAAGCGGCGGAGCCGTGGCGTCCGGGTGACCGCTTCGCGCTCGAGATTCGCGGCGTACGGACCGTGAGCGGCGTCACCGGGGACGTGCGCGCGCCGCTGGTGGTTCCGGACGGCCGCCCGCCCGCCTGATATGGACGCCCGCCGCGCGCTTCCGTCGGTGGACCGGCTCCTGCGGGAACCCGGGGTGGCCGCGCTGCTCGGCGAGGCACCCCGGAGCGCCGTGGTGGCCGCCGTGCGCGAGGCGCTGGAGGCGGCCCGCGTTCGCCGCGCGGGCCCGCCGGACGACTGGGCTGCCGAGGTGCGCGAGCGCCTGGCCGAACGCACCGCCCGTTCGCTCCGGCCGGTGCTCAACGCCACCGGCGTCGTGCTCCACACCAACCTCGGTCGCGCCCCGCTCGCCGAGGCCGCGGTCCGGGCCGTGACCGAGGTCGCCGCGGGCTACAGCAGCCTGGAGATCGACCTCCACGCCGGCACCCGCGGCAGCCGCGCCGATCACTGCCGTGCGCTGCTCGGCGAGTTGGCGGGCAGCGCCGACGCTCTCGTGGTGAACAATGCGGCCGGGGCGCTCGTGCTGGCGCTCAACGCGCACGCGGCGGCGCGTGAGGTGCTGATCTCGCGGGGCGAGCTGATCGAGATCGGCGGCTCGTTCCGCATTCCCGACATCCTTGAGCGGAGCGGCGCCCGCCTGCGCGAGGTCGGGACCACCAACCGGACCCACCTCGACGACTACCGCGCGGCGCTCGGCGCCCAGACCGGCGCCATCCTCACCGTGCACCGCTCCAACTTCGAACAGCGCGGATTCGTGGCAACGCCGGAGCCGCCGGCGCTCGCGGCGCTCGCGCACGAGGCCGGCGTTCCCTACCTGTACGACGTGGGCAGCGGGCTCCTGCTCGATCTCGCGCCGTGGGGCCTCGCCGGCGAGCCGCTGGTCGGCGACGCGGCGCGGTCCGGTGCGGATCTCGTCGTGTTCAGCGGCGACAAGCTCCTCGGCGGCCCGCAAGCCGGGTGCCTGGCCGGCAGCGTCGCCGCGGTGGCCCGCTGCCGCGGAAATCCGCTCGCGCGGGCGCTGCGGGCCGACAAGCTGACCCTCGCCGCGCTCGAGGCCACCCTCGCCTTGTACCGCCATCCCGACACCGCGCGGCGGGAGATCCCCGTGCTCGCGATGCTCACGAT
>DASUAH010000199.1:0-12893 GCA_035763885.1 Gemmatimonadales bacterium | reverse complement strand
GTCCGGCTGGTGGTGAACGACGCTGCCCGCACCGTGGTCCCGGGTGAGACCGTGCGGGGACGGGTGTCGCGGGATATGCTCGTGGCCCAGTGGGAGCTGGTGCGCCCGCTGTCGGCCGACGGTACGCCGATGGGGGAGGGGCTGCGAGGGTCCTGGGTGGTCCGGGAACCGCGGGGGACGATCGAGCGGCGCGCCGGGGCGCGGCTGGAGACCGGCGACTACTTCGCCCCGCTCATCACCAACGCCAGCGATCGGCTGTTGCGGATCACGGTGAACGCCGGCCTCCAGGGCGCGGTGGACTGCCGCTGTGCGGTGCGGCCCGGCGCCAGCCGGGTGTTCATCGGATACTACCGCCTCTACCGGAACTCGACGGTGCGGGCCGCCGACGCCGACGGCCGGACCGCCACATTCGCGGACCTGGGTGCCGAGGCTCTGGCGCGCGGCCTCGCGCCAGGCCTGCGGTTCGCCAGCGAGAACTTCAGGTGAGGCTCAGCCGTCGGCCGTCCGTGCGTGGGGGCTGAAGGCGCCGCCGATGATCGCGCCGACCAGCAGCGGCCCGATGCTCACCAGCAGCCACATGGTGACGCCCAGCCCGGCGAGCACCCCCCACCCGATCCACTCGGTCAGATAGGCGACGCCCGCGGCGGTCATCAGCCCGGTGAGCACCGCCGGCAGGAACGTGGCCAGGACCGCCCGTCCGACGGAGCCTGCCTTGGCGCCGCCCACCAGTCCGGCGACGAGGGGCCCCAGCACCGGCAGCCAGAACAGCAGCAGGGTGAGCCCACCCATCCAGTTCATGGCCGAGACCAGGCTGCCGCCCCGGGGCGCGCTCATCTTCGGGGCCGCCTGAGGCCCAGCAGCCGCGCTTCGGCCAGCGCGTCGAACCCGAACCGGTCGCGCACCGCGTCCACCGCCCGGGTGAGCTCTCGCCGCCGGGTGCGTTCCGGGGGCTCGAACAGGTCCGGGGGCGCCGCGCTCGCGAGGCCGGTGGCCGCGATGCCGATGAGCCGCACGCCGCGGTCGCGCCGGCGCACCTCGGCGAACGCGCCGCGAAAGAGCTCGCGCGCCGGCGCATACAGCTCGGCGTCGAGGTCGGTCGGCTGGCTGAGCGTGCGGCTCCGGGTCACCGTGCGGAAGTCGTCGTGGCGCAGCTTGAGCGTGACGGTGCGCGCCGTGAGCCCCTCCCCCCGCAGCTGGGCGGCGACGCGCGCGGTGAGGAGCGCGAGCACGGTCTCCAGCCTCGCCGGATCCCGCGCATCGCGGGCGAGGGTGGTCTCTCGGCTCACCGAGCGGGGGAGGCGGTCCGCGTGGAGCGCCGTCCCGCCGTAGCCGTGCGCCCGGAGCTTGAGCAGCCCGGCGCCCGGACCGATCCGCCCCTCCAGCTCCTCCCGGCTCAGCGCCTGCACCTGCACCACGTCGGTGAGTCCGAGCTCCGCGAGACGGGTCGCGGCGCGCGGCCCGATGCCGGGGAGAGCGCGGAGCGGGAGCCCCGCGAGGAACCCCTCCTCCCAGCCGGCCCGCACCTCCATCAGCCCACGCGGCTTGGCGGTGTCGGAGGCCAGCTTCGCGATCATGCGGTTCGACCCGATCCCGATGCTGCAGTCGAGCCCCGTCTCCCGCCGGACCTCGTCGCGGATCCGCTCTGCCACCGGCAGGAGGGATACCGGGTGCAGCCGCTCGGTACCGGCGAAATCGAGGTACGCCTCGTCCAGCGAAGCCGCCGCCACGGTCGGCGTGAAGCGTCCCAGCACCTCGCGCACCGCCCGCGACGCCTCCCGGTAATGCGCGAACGACCCCTGGAAGAACGTGGCCTGCGGGCACCGTCGCACCGCCTCGGCGATCGGCATGCCGGCGCGGATGCCGTACCGGCGCGCGGGGTAGGAGGCCGACTGGACCACTCCGCGGGATTCGCGGCGACCTCCGACCACCAGCAGCTCGACGTCCCGCAGCTCGGGGTTGCGCTGCCGGCACACTTCGACGAAAAAGGCGTCGAGATCGACGTGGATGATGCGGGGTGCCACCGTCCGTCCGTTGGTCCGTCCGTCACACGAGATGGATCGCCGTCGCCTTGAATGCGATCGTCACACCGGTACCCGCCGCGAGCGCCATTTCCTCCGCGGACGCGGTCGTCACCGCGGCGAGCAGCGTCCGGCCGACATCGAGGTGCACGTGCGTGACCGGTCCCAGCCGCTCGAGGCGCACGATCCGCGCCGGCATGCGGTTGCGCGCCGAGCCCGGGAGCTCGCCCCGGGCCAGCACGATGTCCTCCGGGCGGATCACCGCATGCATCGGGCCTTCCCGTTCCGCCACGACCTCCAGCACCAGCGGTCCGCTGATGAATTGCGCGGCAAAGGCATGGTCGGGTCCGGCCGGCTGGCCGTCCGGCCGTCCGGCCGTCCGGTGCACCGTGCCCGCCAGCACGTTCCCCGTCCCCACGAACCGGGCCACGAAAGCCGAGTTCGGGTAGCGGAACACGGCCTCGGGGGTACCGCTTTGGGCGATGCGGCCGTCGGCCAGCACGGCCACGAGGTCGCCGAGCCGGAGCGCCTCGTCGAAATCATGGGTCACCTGGAGGGTCGTGACGCCCTCGCGCTCGTGGAGCGAGCGGAGCTCGCGGCGGAGCAGGTGGCGGGTGGTGGGATCCACCGAGGCGAAGGGCTCGTCCAGCAGCAGCACCCGGGGGCGGGGCGCCAGGGCGCGCGCCAGCGCCACCCGTTGCTGTTCGCCACCGCTCAGCCCCCGCACCGAGCGGTCGAGCAGGTGGGCGATTCCCAGCAGGTCCGCGAGCTCCTCCGCCCGCCGGGCGGTGCCGTCGTCCGTCCCGCCCGCGAGGCCGTACCGGATGTTGTCGCGGACCGAGAGGTGGGGGAACAGGTGGTACGACTGGTACACGAACCCGAGTCCGCGACGCTCGGGCGGAAGCTGGGTCACGTCCTCGCCGTGGAGCAGCACCCGTCCGGATCGCACCCGTGCGTTGCCGGCGACCGCCTCCAGGAGGGTGGTCTTGCCCGAGCCGGTCGGCCCGATGATGAGCGCGTAGCCGCCCTGGGGCACGGCGAACGAGATCTCGCCGAGCTCGAAGTCGCCCACCCGGACGCGGAGCCGGTCGAGCTGGATCACACCTGCTCCGCCGGCTGGAGGAGGCGCACCAGCACGAACACCGCGAGCGCCAGCATGAGGAGCAGCACCGCGGCGGGGATCGCGGCCGAGAGGCCGAAGACGGTGAAACGGTCGAAGATGAGGATGCTCGCGACCTTCGGGTTATAGGTCAGGATCACGATCGAGCCGAACTCGCTCACGCTCCGGGCCCACGCGAGGATCGCCGCCGCGAGAATCCCGCGTCCGGCGAGGGGGAGGGTGATGCGCCGGAACGCCCGCCACGGGGTATCGCCCAGGGTCCGCGCCACCCGCTCGAGCTTGGGGTCCACCGAGCGGAACGCCTCGCGCGCCCCGCTCACCAGAATCGGCGCGGACACGAAGAGCATGGCCGCGACGATGCCGGGCACGTGGCTCACCACCTCGAGCCCGAGGTCGGCGAGCACCCCGCCGATCGCGGAGCGGCGGCCGAGGAAGAGCAGCAGCGCGATGCCGGCCACCGGGTGGGGGATCACGACGGGCAGCTCGATGAGCCCCTGCACCACGCGCCGGCCCGGGAAGCGGCGCCGGGCCAGCAGATAGGCGAGCGGCACCCCGAGCACCGCGGCGATGGCCGTGGCCGCGGTGGCGGTCGCGACGGTGAGCGCGATGGACCCGCCCACCTCCGGATCGCGCGCCGCCTGCGCCAGGCTCGCGGGCGATGCCATGAGCAGCATGCGCAGGAGCGGTCCCACGATGAACAGCACCAGCGCCGCTCCGAGCACCGCGAGCGCGAGCTGCGTCCACGACGGCCGTCGGGTCATACGGTGAGTGTGTCCGTGAAGTCGCCGTCCACCTGCCGCACTAGGCTAGCCCGGCCGTGGCGGCAGCGTCAATGCGACCGTATCTTGCCGACGGCCCGGTCCACCGCTGCCGCCGTGACAGGAGACGCGCTCTGATGCTCAGCCCCGCCATGCAGGAGTCGTTCAACGAGCAGATCCGTGACGAGTTCTATTCCGCGTACATCTACCTCTCGATGGCCGCGTGGTTCGACGACCACAACCTGCCCGGCATGGCGTCCTGGATGCGGGTGCAGGCGCGGGAGGAGTCCGCCCACGCCCTGAAGATCTTCGACCACCTGCTTGACCGGAACACCCGGGTGAAGCTGCGCGCCATCGCCCAGCCGCCGGTGGATTTCGCGTCTCCCCTCGACGTGTTCGAGCAGGCGCTCACGCACGAGCAGGCGGTCACCGCGGCCATTCACAAGCTCTACGCCCAGGCGGTGCAGGAGAAGGACTTCGCCAGCTCGGTGTTCCTCGACTGGTTCGTGCGGGAGCAGGTGGAGGAGGAGAGGCAGGGCGCCCTGGTCGTGGAGCAGCTCAGGATGGTCGGCGAGGATCGTCCCGGGCTGCTCATGCTGGACCGCGAGCTGGGCCAGCGCAAGGGGGAGGGGACCGGGGAGGGCGAGTCCGCGACGTGAGGGCCGCGTTCCTGGGCCTCGGCGCGATCGGACGGCCGATGGCCGCTCACCTGGCGCGGGACCACGAGCTCACCGTCTGGAATCGCAGCCGTGCCCCCGCCGAGGAGTTCGCGGCGCAGCACGGGTGCCGCGCGGCGGCCACGCCGCGGGCCGCCGTCGCCGGCGCCGACGTCGTGCTCACCTGCCTGCCGACATCGGCGGAGGTCGAGGCGCTCTTCGACGGACCCGACGGCCTCGGCGCCGCGCTCGCCTCCGGCACGCTCTTTCTGGACTGTACCTCGGGCGATCCGCGCACCTCGCGGCGTCTCGCGGCACGGCTCGCGGCCGGCGGCGTGGCGTTCGCCGACTGCCCGGTCAGCGGCGGGACCAACGGCGCGGAGGCGGGCACGCTCACGGTGATGGTCGGCGGCGACGCGCCCACGTTCGCTCGCGCCCGGCCGGTGCTCGAGTCCTTCGGGCGCCGCATCGAGCACCTCGGGCCGGTCGGGGCGGGGCACGCGATGAAGGCCGTGAACAACGCGCTGCTGGCGGTCAACATCCAGGCCTTCGCGGAAGGGTTCGCCGCCCTGGTGAAGGCCGGTGTGCCGGCCCGCCGCGCGGTCGAGGTGCTCAATGCCTCGAGCGGCCGCTCCTTCGTGAGCGAGGCGCTGGTGCCGGAGCGGGTGCTCACCGGCACCTTCCCGCCGACGTTCCGCCTCGCGCTGCTGGAGAAGGATCTGGGCATCGCGCTGCGCCTGCTCGAGGAGACCGGCGTCGCCGGGCGCCTGCTCCACGTCGTCGGCGATCTCTTCCGTGAAGCGCGGGCACGGCTCGGCGACGAGGCCGACTATCTCGACGCCGTCCGCGTGGTCGAGCGCGCCGCGGGGGTCGAGATCCGGGGCTGACGCGCCCATGTCCGCCATCCGATCCGCGCCATGACCGGCGCCCCGGGGTCGATCCACCAGCCGCTGCTGATCCTGGTGGCTCCCCAGGATCTCGTCAACGTCGCCAGCATCGTCCGGCTCGCGAAGAACTTCGGGCTCGCGGGTCTCCGCCTGGTGAACCCCGAGGTGACGCTCGACCGCTATCGCATCGAGGGCATCGCGCACAATACCGCCGACGTGGTGGACCGGATCGTCCTGTTCGATTCCTTGCCGGCCGCGCTGGCCGACTGCGTCTTCAGCGTGGTGCTTACCGGCCGGGAGCGAGCCGCCAAGCGCACGGTGCTCCGTCCCCGCGAGGCGGCGGCGGAGCTCGCGGCGCGCGCGGCGGACGGTCCGGTCGCGATCGTGGCCGGCCGGGAGGACAGGGGGCTCACCAACGAGGAGCTCGACGCCTGCCACGCGCTGGTCACGATTTCGGCCGATCCGGCGCATCCGTCGCTCAACCTCGCCCAGGCGGTCGGCATCATGGCCTACGAGAGCTGGCTCGCCCGCGGCGGAGACGCCCTCCCGCTCAAGCCGCCGCGAAAGGCGGCGCCGCCGGCCACCCATGCGCAGCTCGAGCAGCTGTTCGCCGATTGGCAGCGGGCACTCGCCGCCATCGACTTCTTCAAGACCCGCCAGCCGGAGCACGTGATGCGCTCGCTCCGCGAAGTGCTCTTCCGTGCCGACCTCGACGGCCGGGAGGCGTCGCTGATGCGCGCCATCGGCATCGAGGTGGTCCGCTATCTCGAGCGCGAGGGGGTGCCGGTGGCGGAATCGCCGGGACCAGGGGAGGTCTAGATGGCCCGGTCGTCGGCGTATTGGGCCGCCAACCCCTACCGCAATGCCGACCGGGAGCCGGAGCCCTCCGCGCCGTACCGGGACCTGCCGCCCGCGGAGGCGCAACGCTTCCGCGCCGCCCGTACCGGGCTCCGCGGGGTGCCGGGGGTCAGCGAGCAGGTGCGCTTCATGGGCATGCCATGGGGCTGGGCGTGGGAGTACGCGATCGGCTCCCGCAAGCTCTGCTGGCTGCACCCCATTCCCGCCGGCGCGAGCGCCACGTTCACGCTCACCGAGGACGAGGAGGCGAAGGTGCTCGCGATCGCGCGCCTGGCCGAGCCGATCCGGCAGGCGGTGCGCGAAGCGCAGCGCACCGGGCCGGTCAAGTGGTGTACGGTGCCGCTGCCCGGCCGGCGGCACGTTGACGCGTTCCTGGGTCTGGCCCGACGCAAGGCGAGCTGGGTCGGCGGACGCCCGTCGGCGCGGCGCAGCGCGGCGTCGTAGGGAGCCGCGCTCCGCGGTTGTGAATCCGGTCGGGTGAACGCTATACTTACCGCCCGACGGCCGACGTGGTGCAGTCGCCGTTTCTCCGGCATCGGTTCCTGCCGTTCCGGCCGCCTCCGCGGCGTCCGGATTCCTGGCCTGAGATGGTGAGGTCGATGCGCACGCTGGCACTCATCGGGGCAGGCGCAGCCGCAGCCGGATTGGCGGCGGTGACGCTCGTCATCGGTCCGTCCGGAGCACAGGCCCCCGCCGCGGTGGCCGATTCGCTCACGGCGCCGGTGCTGGCGGCGGCCGACACGGCGGGCCTTCCCGGGCCGCGCCAGCCCGTGTTCTTCCGGCACGACATCCACGCCGGCCAGTTCAAGATCCCGTGCCAGTACTGCCACTACACCGTGGCCGTCTCTTCCGAGCCGGGCATTCCGTCCCTGCAGACCTGCATGGGCTGTCACACGGTTATCGCCGGCACCGACACCGCGAACCGGGCCGAGATCAAGAAGGTGCGCGACGCGTGGGCGCAGAAGCAGCCGATCGCGTGGGTGCGGGTGCATTACCTCGCGCGCCATGCGCACTTCCCCCACAGCCGTCACATCAAGGCGCTCGGCCCCACCGGCTGTCAGACCTGCCACGGCGACGTCACCCGCATGCCCCAGGTCTACAAGGTGAACAACATCAACAACATGGGGTGGTGCGTCACGTGCCACCTGCAGCGGGACGTGTCGCGCGACTGCGCAGTGTGCCACTACTAGGGCTGTTCGCCATTCGCGTCGATCGCACCGGGCGGCGCCCCGGCCGGGGCCGAGCGGACGAATGGCAGATAGCCAACAGCGGATAGCGAACAGCCAATGCCCCACGAACCCAAGCCAGACGCCGTTACCCGCCGTCGTTTCCTGACCGTTCTCGGCGCGTCCGGTGCCGGGACGGTGGCGCTCTCGGGCTGCTCCACGGACCGGGTCGAGAAGCTGGTCCCGTACCTGGTGCAGTCCGAGGACCAGGTACCCGGGCTCGCCACCTGGTACGCGAGCACCTGCACCGAGTGTCCGGCCGGATGCGGGCTGCACGTGCGAACGCGAGAGGGGCGCGCCGTGAAGCTGGAGGGCAACCCGGATCACCCGATCAACCGGGGCAAGCTCTGCTCGCGTGGCCAGGCGGCGCTTCAGGGACTCTACAACCCGGGGCGTGTGAAGGCGCCGAGGGCGCGGAACGCGGCCGGCGCCCTCGAGGAGATCACCTGGGAGGACGCGATCGGGCGCCTTGCCGCGAAGCTGGGGGGCGCGGCCGGCAAGGTCGCCGTGATTTCGGGCGCCGGGCGAGGCACGCTGTCGGACCTGCTGGCCGACTGGACCGCCGCACTGGGCGGCCGCGTGGTGCGCTACCAGGCCCTGGACCAGGAGCCGCTGCGGGCAGCCAACCAGGCGCTGTTCGGCAGGCCCGAGGTTCCGGCCTTCGACTTCGCCCGGGCCCGCTTCATCCTGTCGTTCGGCGCCGACTTCCTGGAGACCTGGCTCGCGCCGGTCGAGAACCAGCGCGGATTCGCCGAGTCGCACGGGTTCAACGGCGGCGCCACCGCGAAGCACGTCTTCTTCGGGCCGCGGATGTCGCTCACCGCGATGAACGCGGACGAGTGGCACCCCATCGCGCCCGGCTCGGAGGCAGCCCTCGCGCTCGCGATCGCGCACCTGCTGGTGACCGAGCACGGACGGAGCGCGGCCGGCGTGGCCGACGCGCTCGCCGCGCACACGCCGGAGGCGGCGGAAAAGGAGAGCGGCGTGCCCGCCGCCACCATCCGGCGGATTGCCCGCGAGGTGGCCGAGGCTCGGCCCAGTCTCGCCGTGGCCGGAGGCGTGTCGGCCCAGCACCGGGGCGCCGTGGAGCTCGCCGCCGCGGTGAACCTGCTCAACTACGTGGCCGGCAACGTGGGCGAGACGGTGCTCTTCGGCGCCGACTTGGACGGCGGCGACGGCGCGGGCGCCCTCGACGAGCTGGGCCGGGCGCTGGACGCGGGGCAGGTTGCCGTCCTGCTGGTCCACGAGGCCAACCCGGTCTATACCATGCCGGCGGCGTCGGGCTTCACCGGCAGGTTCCGCAAGGCCGGCTACAAGGTGTCGACGTCGTCGTGGCTGGACGAGACCGCGGCCGAGTGCGATCTCCTGCTCCCGAACCATCACGCCCTGGAGCGCTGGGACGACGCCCGGCCCCGGGCGGGCGTGCACGGGCTGATGCAGCCGGTGATGCAGCCGGTGTTCACCACGATGAACACCGGCGACGTGCTGCTCCAGGTCGCGAAAAAGGCGGGCGGCGCGCTCGCGAAGTTCGACGCCCCCTCCTACGAGGCGCATCTCAAGTCCCGGTGGCAGGCGCTCGCGGGGGAGCGGGCCGCGGCCGGGGGCTTCGATGACTTCTGGCGCGCCGCGCTCGCGCGCGGCGGGCTGTACGGCGAGCGCCCGGCCGCACCGGCGGTGTCGCTCGCGCTGTCGCTGCCGGTCCGCGCCAGCCGGCCCGCCCTGGAGGGCGACGGCGAGTTCTCCTTCGTGCCGCATGCGACCTCGTTCCTGTACGACGGGCGCGGCACCAACAAGCCCTGGCTGCTGGAGAACCCCGATCCGGTCACGAAGCTCACCTGGCATCACTGGGTCGAGGTGCATCCGGATACCGCGCGCCGTCTCGACGTGCGGAACGGCGAGGTCGTGCGGCTCGCGTCCCCCCACGGCGCCATCGAGGCGCCGGTCCTCGTGTTTCCCGGCATCCGCCGGGACGTCGTGTCCGTGCCGCTCGGCTTCGGCCACACCGCCTATGGCGAGTTCACCACCGCCCGAGGCGCCAACGCGCTGGACCTGCTGCCGGGGCCGGCGGGGCAGCCGTTCGTTCCCTACGTCGCGGTGAAGGTGAGCCTCGAGAAGACGGGCGTGTTCCGCGATCTCGCCACCACCGAGGGCAACCCCCGGCAGCTGGGCCGCGGCATCGCGGAAGCGATGCCGCTGGCCGCGGCGGTGAAGGGGCTCACGGTCCGCGAATCCTACGAGCTCGACGGCCGGCCCCCGCACGAGGTCAACACCGAGCGCGAGCTCGAGGCCATCGCGGGTTGGGCCGAGGGCCAGCACATCCGCACCCGGCGGGGCGACTACGCCCGGGAGAACCCGCAGTGGGGGATGGCGATCGACCTGTCGCGCTGCACCGGCTGCTCGGCCTGCGTCACCGCGTGCTACGCGGAGAACAACATCGCGACCGTGGGCGAGGCCGACGTGCTCCGCGGCCGCGAGATGACCTGGATGCGGCTCGAGCGCTACTGGGAGGGGGGCGAAGGCGCGCCGCCGCTCGAGGCCCGGTTCGTGCCCATGCTCTGTCAGCACTGCGGCAACGCGCCCTGCGAGCCGGTCTGCCCGGTGTACGCCGCGTACCACACCGCCGACGGGCTCAACGGGCAGATCTACAACCGCTGCGTGGGCACGCGGTACTGCGCCAACAACTGCCCCTACAAGGTGCGGTACTTCAACTGGTACAAGTACAGCGAGCGCTCCTGGCCGGAGCCGCTCCAGCTGCAGCTCAATCCGGACGTCACGGTGCGGGCGCGCGGGGTGATGGAGAAGTGCACCTTCTGCATTCAGCGCATCCGCGGCGCCCAGAACCAGGCCCGGCTGGAGGGCCGGCCGCTCCGGGACGGCGAGTTCACGACGGCCTGCGCCCAGGCCTGCCCGTCGGACGCGATCGTCTTCGGCGACATGAACGATCCGGGCAGCCGGGTGAACCAGGTGAAGCGCAACCATCGCGCGTACCACGTGCTCGAGGAGACCAACGTCCGGCCGGCGGTCACCTACCTCGCCAAGGTCGTGCGGCGGGGGGAGGCGTAGCGCATGGCCGTCCTCGCGCAGCAACCGGTCATCACCCAGACGCACGCGGACGTCACCCGCGACGTGGCCGCCACGCTCGGCGCGCCGAGCCGCGGCTACCTGCTCATGCTCTTCGGGGCGGTGGGACTCTTCCTGGTCGGCCTCCTCACCTTCCTGATCCTCGTCAAGGACGGTCTCGGCCACGCGGGCTACAACCCGCCGGTCTTCTGGAGCGTCTACATCACGACGTTCGTGTTCTGGATCGGCATCGGGCACGCGGGCACGCTGATCTCCGCGATTCTCTACTTGTTCCGCTCCCCCTGGCGCACGGCGGTGTACCGCTCGACCGAGGCCATGACCGTGTTCGCGGTCATGACCGCGGGGCTCTTCCCGATCATCCACATCGGGCGCCAGTGGGTCTTCTACTGGCTGCTGCCCTACCCGAACCAGCGCTACCTCTGGCCGAACTTCAAGTCGCCGCTTCTCTGGGACGTGTTCGCGATCACGACCTACCTCACGGTCTCGACCACGTTCCTGGTCTACGGGCTCATCCCCGACGTCGCCGCGGTGCGCGACACCGTCGCGGGGTGGCGCCAGAAGATCTACCGGCTCGCGTCGGTCGGGTGGCAGGGCACCGACAACCAGTGGCGCCACTACTCGCGCGCGTACCTGTACCTCGCAGCGCTGGCGACACCGCTGGTGCTGTCGGTGCACTCGGTGGTGTCGTGGGACTTCGCGAGCGCGATCGTCCCCGGCTGGCACGGGACGATCTTCGCCCCCTACTTCGTGGCCGGCGCCATCTACTCCGGCATCGGCATGGTGCTCACCCTGATCATCCCGCTCCGCCGGGTGCTCAAGCTGGAGCACATGATCACCGACTACCACTTCGACAACCTGGGAAAGCTCACCCTGCTGACGGGCTCGATCCTGTTCTACGCGTACGGGATGGAGTACTTCGTCGCCTGGTACAGCGGGAACACCTTCGAGCAGACGACGTTCTGGCTGCGGGCCTTCGGCCCGATGTGGTGGGCCGGCTGGACGATGATCATCTGTAACGCGTTCGTCTCCCAGTTGCTCTGGTTCCGCAAGATCCGCACGAGCCTGACAGCGATGTTCGTGATCTCGATCTTCATCAACATCGGGATGTGGTTCGAGCGCTTCGTCATCATCGTGTCGTCGCTGTCGAACGATTTCCTCCCGTGGGCCTGGGACCAGATGAACCCCACCTGGGCCGACTGGGGAATTCTGGCCGGGTCGTTCGGGTGGTTCGGGATGTGGTTCCTGCTGTTCGCACGGACCTTCCCGATCGTGGCGATTCAGGAGATCAAGGAGATGATCCCGATGCCGAGGAAGCGCGGAGGGCACCACTGATGCCCGCCCTGCCGTCCTTCGGGAAGCGGAAGGCCGCCCCTGGCGTCCTGGCCGCATTCGAGCACATCGACGCGGCCACCGACGCGATCCGGGCGCTTCGCGCCAAGGGGCACCGAGATCTCACGGTGTACTCCTCGCATCCGAATCACGAGCTCGAGGATGCCCTGGAGACGCCGATGAGTGCGGTGCGGCTCTTCACGCTCATCGGCGGGCTCACCGGCTGCACCGCGGGGTTCGGCATGACGATCTGGATGAACCTGGACTGGCCGGTGCTGGTGGGCGGCAAGCCGATTGCCGCCGTGCCGGCCTTCGTGGTGATCGGCTTCGAGCTCACCGTCCTGCTCGGCGCGCTCAGCAGCGTCGCCGGGGTGGCGATCCTCTCGATCCTGCTCCGCAAGCGCGGCGCGGCGTACCACCCGCGGTTCAGCGACGACCGCATCGGCGTCTTCGTACCGGCGAGCGGCGAGCAGGCGCGCTCGCTGGAGGAGTTGTTCCGCAGCGCCGGCGCGGTGGAGGTGACCCATGCGACGGCGTAATGCCTGGGTCGCCGCGCTCATGCTGGCGGCGGGCGGGTGCGACTGGTACTACAACGACGTGCCGTCGCCGGACCAGCTCTGGTACCTGGTTCCGTGGTTCGATCACATGATCGCGGCGAAGTACGTGCACCCGTACCAGTCCGCCGAGGTTCCACGATACACCGTCGAGGGCACCGTGCCCATCACCGGCGGGGAGGCGGACTGGGCCGCCGAATGGGCCGCGGCCAAGACGACCACCGCCGACGCGCTCCGCAATCCGACCGTCGGAGGCGCCGATTCGGCGGCCCGACACGGCTCCGAGGCCGCCCGGATCCCCGCCGACCTCGCGGCGCGCGGCGACTCGCTCTACCGGACCTTCTGCGCCACCTGCCACGGCGAGACCGGCAAGGGTGAGGGACTGGTGGGCCGGCGGATGGGAGCG
>DASUAH010000198.1:0-2785 GCA_035763885.1 Gemmatimonadales bacterium | reverse complement strand
CGGAGTGGCGTATTGCTGGGGACGCCAAGTCAACGGCCGGCTGGGGCGGGACGGAAATCCCGGGGATCCGGCGACGCCGACCGCCGTCGCCACGGGGCTGCGGTTCGTGACCATCGCGCTGGGCGGCGCGCATGTCTGCGGGCTCGCCGGCGACGGCCATGGATCGTGCTGGGGGGCGGATGGCGCCGGACAGCTCGGCGTCGACGGCGGCGTGGATCGCACGACGCCGACGGCGATCTTCGGCGACACGCCGTGGCTCGCCATCACCACCGGAGCCGCTCACACCTGCGCGCTGGCCAGTGATTCGACGGCCGCGTGCTGGGGCGCCAATCAGGCGGGCCAGCTGGGTGACAGCTCGACCAATGGCCGGAACGTTCCCACGGCCGTGGGCGGGGGATTGCGGTTCACGGCGATCTCGGCCGGAGGAGAGATCACCTGCGGCCTCACCGCGTCCGGCGCGGCCTACTGCTGGGGACGAAACGCGAGCGGCCAGACGGGCACGGGGGGCACCGACACCATCGTCGTCACACCTGCGCCGGTGGCCGGTGGACTCGCGTTCCGGACGATCACGGCCGGCGGCCAGCACGCGTGCGGCATCGCCGCGGACAGCCTCGCCTGGTGCTGGGGAGCAAACAGCAGCGGTCAGCTGGGCGACAGCTCGCAGACGCCGCGCGCGACGCCGGTCTCGGTCCGGGGCGGCCTGCACTTCGCCGATCTGCGCGCCGGCGCGGCGTTCACGTGCGGCCTCGCCGGCGGGCTGGTGCTGTACTGCTGGGGGGACGGCACGCAGGGTCAGCTGGGGCGCGTCCTCCTCGGGTCGAGCACGGTTCCGGTCCGCGTCGCCGGGCAATAGCCGGCTTCACTCTTTCGCGTGCCAGAATTCGACCTCGTGCTCGTCGGCCAGCTCGAGGGTCACCGCCGCATGCCGGCATCCCATGGCCTCCGAGATGCGTGGCGTGAGCCGCTCGTCATCCACCCGTGCTTCGGTGACCTTACGCCCCGCCGGCAGCGCCGGGGCGACGGTCACCGCGAGATGCCCACCGGCGGTCCGCCGCACGCGTACTTGCACGCGGTCCGGCAGCGCGGCGACCCGGACATCCAGCGTCGTATGCGCCACGTGCAGGCCGCGCCATTCGCACGCGCGCCATCCCGAAGGCAGGTGCGGCGTCAACGTCAGCCGGCTGGCGAGGGCATCCGGCCGAGCGCCGAGCATTCCCTCGATCACCGGAGACACGAGCATCGCCGCGGACCACGCCTGATCGGGACAGACGCCGGCGGGCGTTCCGAGATCGCCGTCCAGCACCTCGGCGAATGATCCCTGTCCGTGCGCGAACGGTAGCCGGGCGTTCGCCAGCAGGTGGGCGAACCCCTGCTCCGCGCGATGGCAGGCGAACTCGGCGAGGCTGACCCACCCCGTGTAGAGCGGCCAGACGGCGCCGCTGTGGTAGCCCGCGGGACTGTAGTGTGGGTCCTCGCGGGGAATCAGGCGCACGCCCCAGGGCGTGGAGAACCCCGGGGACGCGATGGCATCGAGCCACGCGGTCGCCGGCGCCGGGTCGACTGCATCGAGCAGCAGGGCCACGGCCGTCAGCGCCGTGCGCGAGCGCTGTTGCGTGCCGTCGGCCAGCAGACCCAGCGCGTACCCGTCGGCCATCCGGAACTGCCGGGCGATGCGGGCGCGGGCCCGCGCCGCGCGCTCCGCCAGCTCCTGGCCAAGCGCGCGGTGGCCGAGTGCCAGGGCGACGGGCTCGAGCGCGGTGAGCGCGGCCACCCAGATGCTCGCGAGATAGAGCGTCACGTGCGCGCCCGAGAGCGGCCCCATCTCGATCCACCCGTGCCCCACCCGCGTATTCTCGATCAGCCCGTCGCCGTCGGTGTCGGTCTCGAGACAGAACCGATAGGCGCGCTCGATCTCGGGCCACCGTTCGGCGAGAAACGCGAGGTCGGCGGTCCACGCCGCGTAGCGGCCCGCCAGCAGCAGATACAGCGGCGTCGCATCGGCCGCGTCGTAATGGGCGAGTCCGCTCGTGGTGTACTCGTGGATCACCTTGCCGCTCACGTCCTGGGTCGAACCCAGAAACCGCAGCACGAGCCGGCAGCCCGCATAGTCACCCGCGGCGAGCAGTGCGAACGCGGTCCAGCACGCGTCTCGTGCGAAGTACCACGCGTAGCCGGGACGCCCGTCCCCCCACCCGGGGCGGGACGGCGCGTACCCGGCGATGAGCGAGCGCCCCACGCCCGGCGTCTCCACGAAGCACCCGTCGAGGCGGCTCTTGGCCCATTCGAACGCGCTGTTGAGCCCCGGCTCGGGCGAGCGCAGCTGGACGAGATGTTCCTGCACCTGGCCCTCGTGCCGCGACCGCTGCGCGGAGAGCCCGGCGACGCCGCGACGACCCAACGCGGCCACCGCGCCATCGAGCTCGGCGCGGGACGCGCCCCCCAGTACCGCGAGCCGGAACGGCGCCTCGAGCGCCGTCCGCAACTCGCACGAGAGGACCGGCTCCTCCTCGACCGGTTGGAGGCGCCATTCGACGGCTCCCCCGCTCACGACGAATGCCGCCCGCGGCAATCCCGTCGCGTCAGTCACGACCAGGGTGGCGCCGTGCGGCGCCAACCGATAGCGCAGGTCTCCGCCCGCGCCCGCGGGATACGGCCAGGTGCGCCGCAAGTCCACCTGCCACTTGAGCCACAGCTCGGTCGGCGCGCGCAGTCCGCGGGCGCGTCCCACCTTCTCCGGCCGGTACTCGATCAGCACGATCGGGTGATCCAGGGCGCTCGTCACAGT
>DASUAH010000197.1:0-18055 GCA_035763885.1 Gemmatimonadales bacterium | reverse complement strand
CCTCGCTCAGAGTATCGGCGGTGGTGAGCGACAGACCGCTCTCCTTCAGAATGCGCCGCCCCTCCTCCACGTTGGTGCCCGCCAGCCGCACCACGAGCGGCACCCGCGGCTTGAGCTCGCGCACGGCGCTCACCACGCCCTGGGCCACCCAGTCGCACCGGTTGATGCCGGCGAAGATGTTCACCAGGATCGCCTGGACCTTCGAATCGGCGAGCACCAGCCGGAAGGCGTTGGTGACCTTCTCGGGCGAGGCGCCGCCACCCACGTCGAGGAAGTTGGCCGGCGAGTAGCCGGCGTGGTTGATCAGGTCCATCGTGGCCATGGCGAGGCCGGCCCCGTTCACGATGCAGCCGATCTCGCCGTCCAGGGCCACGTAGTTGATCCCGAACTCGGCCGCCTGCGACTCCCGGGGATCCTCCTCGGCGTAGTCGCGCAGCTCGCTCACGTTGGGCCGGCGGAAGAGCGCGTTGTCGTCGAACGTCATCTTCGCGTCGAGCGCGAGCAGCTGGCCGTCCTGGGTGACCACCAGCGGGTTGATCTCCACCATCGTGGCGTCGAGGTCGCGAACCGCGCGGTAGCACCCGAGCAGCGTGGTCACGCCGCGGCTCACCAGCCCGCCGTCGAGCCCGAGCGCGAAGGCGATCTCCCGCGCCTGGAACGCGGTCATCCCCACCGCCGGCTCCACGACCGAGCGGATGATCGTCTCCGGCTCCCGTTGCGCGATCTCCTCGATCTCCATGCCGCCGTGCCGGTGCGCGACGACCATCACCCGCTCGCTCTTGCGGTCGAGCACGAACCCGACGTAGAGCTCCCGCTCGATCGGCACCGCGGCCTCGACGTACAGGCGGTGCACGACGCGGCCCTCCGGACCGGTCTGGTGGGTGACGAGTCGCTTGCCGAGCAGGCCCTTGGCCGCCTGGCGCACCTCGTCCTCACTGCCGCACACCTTGATCCCGCCCGCCTTGCCCCGGGCACCCGAATGGATCTGCGCCTTCACCGCCCAGCGGGAGCCGCCGATCTCCGATGCGCGGTACACGGCCTGCTCCGGGCTGTAGGCCACGCCGCCCCGCGGGATCGCCACGCCGAAACCGGCGAGGAGCTCCTTTGCCTGGTACTCGTGGATGTCCACGTTGGTCTCCGTGTGGGAGCTGTGAGCTCATAGCTCCCAGCTCATCTAGCCGCAATCGCCTCCGCCATCCGCACCACGTTCGCCGCCATGCGCGCCGAGGCCGCATCGATCATCCGGCCGTCCAGCTGGGCGGCCCCCCGGCCTTCGCGCGCGGCGGCGTCGAGCGCGTCCAGGATGCGCCGCGCACGCTCCACGTCGGGGGCCGGCGGACTGAATATCTCGTTCGCGAGGGCGATCTGCGAGGGGTGGATCGCCCACTTCCCCTCGATCCCGAGCGCGGCGGCGCGCCGGCCCGCCGCGCGATAGGTGCCGGGATCCTTGAAGTCGCCGAAGGGGCCGTCGATCGGGCGCAGGCCGTAGGCGCGGCAGGCGTCGCGCATGCGGGACAGGCCGTAGTGCCACTGGTCGCCGGGATAGTCCGGGTTGAGCCCGCCGATGCTCACGGTGCGCGCCCGCACGCTCGCCGCGTAGTCGGCGACGCCGAAGTGCATCGCTTCCAGCCGTCCCCGCCCCGCCGCGATCGCCTCCACGTTCGACATGCCGAGCGCGGACTCGACGATGACCTCGATCCCGATGCGGTGGGGGATCCGCTTTGCCGCCTCGATCTGGGTGAGCAGCGCGTCCACCAGGTACACGTCGGCCGGTACACCCACCTTCGGGACCATCACCGTGTCGAGCCGGTGCCCCGCCTGCTCGACCAGGTCCACCACGTCCCGATACATGAAGTGGGTGTCGATGCCGTTGATCCGGACGCAGATCGTCTTCCCGCGCCCCCGCCAGTCGAGGTCGAGCAGCGCCTGGATCACGTTCCGCCGGGCCTGCTCCTTGTCCCCCAGGGCGACCGAGTCCTCGAGGTCGAGGAAGACCGCGTCGGCCTCGCTCTCCAGCGCCTTCGCGAACATTCCCGGCTGCGACCCCGGTACCGCCAGCGTGCTGCGCTGGAGGCGCGGGGTTGCGGGTTCGTGCCGGGTGAGACTCATCGCGAGCCCGCCGCGGCCGGCTCGCGCGCCGCCGCGGGCTGCGCGTCCGGGGCCCGCGGCGGCAGCTCGCGCTTGTCGAGCGGCCTGGCGGTACTGCGCCAGTACTCCTGGGCCGCGGCGACACCGCTGCCCGGGGCGACCTTGATGCCGGCGTCACGCATCGCCATCTCCGCGCCCGCGATGCCGCCGAGAAGCATCAGCTCGTTCAGGTCGCCGAGGTGCCCGATGCGGAACAGCCGTCCGGCCATGCGGGCGAGGCCGGCGCCGAGCGCGAGATTGTACCGCCGGTAGGCGATGTCGATGACCTCCGCCGCGTTCACGCCGGGCGGGACCATGATGGCGCTCACGGTGTCGGAATACCAGCGCGGCTCCCTGGCGCACAGCGCGAGCCCCCAGGCCTTGACCGCGGCGCGGGTGCCCTCGGCCAGCCGGTGGTGCCGCGCGAACACGTTCTCGAGCCCTTCCTCGTGCAGCATCGCGATCGACTCCCGCAGCCCGTAGAGCAGCGGCAGCGACGGCGTGTAGGGGAAGTAGCCGCTCGCGTTCGCCTTGGTCATGTCGCCGAAATCGAAGAACACCCGGCGCAGCTTGGCCTTCTCGCACTGGGCCAGCGCCTTCCGGCTGGCGCAGACGATGCCCAGTCCGGCCGGCAGCATCAGGCCCTTCTGCGAGCCGGTGATGGCGAGGTCCACGCCCCACTCGTCCATGCGGAAATCGATGCTCGCGATCGAGCTCACCCCATCCACCATGAGCAGCGCGGGATGCTTCTCGGCGTCCAGCGCGCGACGCATCCCGGCCACGTCGCTGGTGACGCCGGTGGCCGTCTCGTTGTGGGTGAACAGCACCGCCTTGATCTCGTGCGCCCGGTCCGCGGCGAGCGCCTCCTGATAGCGCTCGACGGGCGCGCCCTCGCCCCACTCAGTCTCCAGCACGTCCACCTTGAGGCCCAGCCGCTGCGCCATGTCGATCCAGAGATGGCTGAACTGGCCGAACCGGGCGCAGATCACCCGGTCGCCCGGCGACAGCGTGTTGCAGAGCGAGGCCTCCCAGGCGCCGGTGCCGCTGGCCGGGAAGATGAACGCCTGCCCGGTCTCCGTCTTGAAGATCTTGCGGAGATTCTTGAGCACCGGCGCGGCGAGGCTCGGAAAGTCCGAGGAGCGGTGGTCTTCCATCGCCACGTGCATCGCACGCAGGATGCGATCCGGAGTGTTCGTAGGCCCCGGGACAAAGAGGAAGTTGCGGCCGGGCATGCTCGGACCCCTCAGAATGAAAAGAATGAACGACCGTGCGGGGGCGGAATCGCCCTCGCCCGTTGCCTACCGATTAGAGTTGCCGTCGGCTGTATATTGTACAACTCTGTTCCGCGGCACCAGTCTCCACCTCCTGACCGATGCCCGCACGCAACCGCGCAGCGACCCGCGCGCTGCTCGAGGAGCTGTACGCCGCCGCCGTTGCCGCCGCCGCCCCCGGCCCGGCGGTGGAGCGGGCGCTCGCCGAGGCGGGTCGCCCCACCCGACCGGTGCACCTGCTGGCCCTCGGCAAGGCCGCCCTCCCCATGGCCGACGCCGCGCTGCGCATCCTGCGCGGCTGGAAGCTGGTGCCGGCCGGTGGCCTGATCGTGCCCCCCGTTGCAGCCGCGGCACCCGATCCATCGCTGCCGGTGATCGCCGGCGACCACCCCGAGCCCGGACCCGGCTCGCTCGCTGCCGCCGGGGCGCTCGCACGCGCCGCGGCGGCGGTCGGGCCGGCGGACGACGTCTGGGTCCTGCTGTCGGGCGGCGCCACCAGCCTCCTCGGCGCCCCGGTCGAGGGCGTGAGCCCAGCCGAGCTCGCGCAGCTCTACGCGCTGCTGCTCGGGTCGGGCCTCGACATCGGCGCGATGAACCGCATCCGGAAGCGGTTCTCCCGGTGGGGCGCCGGCCGGCTCGCTGCCGCGCTCGCGCCCGCGACGGTCCGGGTTCTCGTCGTCTCCGACGTGATCGGCGACGACCTCGCCTCCATCGGCTCGGGGCCGTGCGTGCCGGACCCGACTCGCGCCGCCGAGGTGCGCGCCTCGCTCGAAACCGCGGGCCTGTGGGACCGCGTGCCGGCCGCGGTGCGCTCGCTGGTGCAGGAGGCCGAAGCGGGCCGGACGGCCGAGACCCCCAAGCCGGGCGACGCCGTCTTCGCGCGGGTCGAGACCCGGATCGTGGCGAGCAATCGCATCGCGCTCGAGGCCGCCGCCGCCCGTGCGGAGCTGCGCGGCCTGGCGCCGGCCATCGTCGCCACGCCGCTTGCGGGCGAGGCGGCCGCTGCCGGTCACGCGATCGCCGCCGCGCTGCTAACCTATGCCCCGGGTTCCGGGATGCAACAGCGGCCGGGCTCGACCTGTGTCATCTGGGGAGGCGAGACCACCGTGACGCTCGGCACAGCCACGCCGGGGCTGGGCGGCCGCTCGCAGGAGCTCGCCCTGGCCGCCGCCGCGGCGCTGGCCGGGGCCGGGCCGGCGGCGAACGGCGTCGCGCTGCTCGCCGCCGGTACCGACGGCCGCGACGGGCCCACCGATGCGGCCGGCGCAGTCGTGGACGGGCGTACCTGGGACGACATCCGCCGGGCCGGACGCGACCCTGGGCGCGACCTGGCCGCGCACGACGCCTATCGCGCGCTCGACGCCGCCGGTACCCTGCTCCGCCCTGGGCACACCGGCACGAACGTCATGGACGTGGTGATCGGACTGTGCTGAGAGGCGATCACCTGGCCGCCATCCGCCGTGCGCTGGCTGCCTGGCTGGCGGTCGCGGCGCCAGCGCGGATTCCGGCCCAGGAGCCGGCGGATCTGGTCCTGCGGGGCGGCCGCATCTATACGATGGCGGAGGGGCAGCCCGTCGCGGAAGCGGTGGCCGCGCGGGGCGACCGCATCGTGTTCGTCGGCTCGGGCGCGGAGGTGGCGCGGTTCGTGGGGCCCGGTACCCGCGTGGTCGAGCTCGGCGAGCGGATCGCCGTGCCCGGGCTGACCGACGCCCACTGTCACCTGGCTGCGATCGGCAGGCGCGAGCTGGTCCTCAACCTCGAAGGCGCGACCGGACCCGATGAGGTGGCTCGCCGGCTCGCGGCCCGGGTGCGGGAGGTGCGACCCGGCGAGTGGATTACCGGGCGCGGCTGGATCGAGACCCACTGGACCCCGCGCCGCTTCCTCACGCGCGCGGACCTGGACCACGTCGCGCCCCGCAACCCCGTGTACCTCGAGCGCGCCGATGGGCACGCCGCGGTCGCCAACGGCGTCGCCCTGCAGCTCGCCGGAATCAACCGCGGCACCCGGCCTCCCTCGGGCGGCGACATCCTGCGGGACGCCGGCGGGGAGCCGACGGGGATGCTGATCGATAACGCGATGCTGCTGGTCGAGAGCCGCATCCCGCCGCCCTCTGCCGCGGAGCTCGACCGCTTTTTCGTGGTCGGCGCGGAGCGCAGCGTGCGGCTCGGCTGGACCGAGGTGCACGATGCCGGCGGTCTCGACCTGCGCGGAGACTGGGACGAAGTCGACCGGCTGCGGCGGCTCTTCCGGGAACGGCGCATCAAGCTGCGGGTGTACAAGGCCGTCTACGGCCCCGGAGCAGCCGCCGATTCCCTGCTCCGGCGCGGTCCGTCGGTCGGCGAATCCGGGGGCCGGTTCACCGCGCGCACCATCAAGCTGCGGCTCGACGGCGCGCTCGGATCCCGCGGCGCCCTGCTGCTCCAGCCGTACAGCGACGCCCGCGGCAGGCACGGCTTGCTCACCACCGACCTCCCGGCCTCGCGCGCGATGCTGCGCGAAGCGCTGCGCCGAGGCATCCAGGTGGAGACCCACGCGATCGGCGACAGCGCCAACCGCCTGTTGCTCGATCTGTACGCCGAGGCGTTCGAGGCCGTGCCGCCCCCGGCGCGCGCGGTGCGCGAGCCCCGCTGGCGCGATGAGCACACCCAGGTGCTCGCGCCCGCCGACATCCCGCGCTTCAGGGCGCTGGGCGTGATCCCGTCGATGCAGCCGTCCCACGCGATCAGCGACCTGCATTTCGCGCCCGCCCGGCTGGGACCGGACCGCGTGCGCGGAGCGTACGCGTGGCGCAGCCTGCTGGCCACCGGCGTCGTCCTCGCCGGAGGCTCCGACGCGCCGGTCGAGCGGGGCGAGCCGATGATCGAGTTCTACGCCGCGGTCGCCCGGCGGGACACGAACGGGTTCCAGGGGCCCGACTGGCAGCCGGGGCAGGCGCTGACGCGGGAAGAGGCGCTGCGGATGTTCACGACCGGGCCCGCGTTCGCGGCGTTCGAGGAAGACCGCCGCGGCAGCATCGAGGTCGGCAAGTGGGCGGACTTCACGGTGCTCTCAGCGGATATCATGCGAATTCCAGAGCAGGAGATCCTGACGACGCGGGCGGTGATGACGGTGGTCGGGGGGGACGTGGTGTATTCCGAGTAGCCCCCCGTCAGCGGCGGACCGATCGATCGGCTATCGCCCGCGGCCTCACGGGCCCGGCTGCACCGGCGGGGTCCAGTCTTCGCCGAGGATCACGCTCACATCCACCCGCCTCAGGGTGTCGAGGTCCACGACGACCTTGCCCGAGCCCAGGGCGGCGGCGACCTGCCTGGCGTCGTCCTCGCTCCCGCTCCGCCGCGCGACGACCTTCGTCGTCCGCACCAGCCCCTCGCCCTCCCAGGTGCCGAAGTACACGACGTCGAGGCCCCGCCGCCGGAGCACCCGGGTCGCGCTGCGCGCGAGCCCGGAGCGCCCGGTTCCGTTGAGCACCTCGACCAGGATGCGATCGTCCGCGGACGGGATGGGATAGGCATGACCCGCGACCCGATCGGGCCGGGAGCGCAGGACCAGCGCCGTCGCGGTGGTGGCGACCAGCGCGACCCCGATCAGCGCCGCGAGGACGCGGCGACGAGCGAGTTCCAAAACCGTACCGTCGGCTCGAGCAGCGCCCAGCCGGACCGCACCTGGTGGACCAGCCGGCACCGGGCGACCTCGCGCAAGACGCCGGCCGGGTCGGCCGGAAAGCGGCGGGCCAGCTCCGCCCTCTCGGCCCGATCGAACCCGCGTCCCGGCTCGAGGAAGTCACCGGCGTAGAGGGCCCGGCCGACCATGTCCCACTCGGCCAGGCCAACCGAGTGGTACCGCACCGCGTCCAGGACCCCGCGGTCGGCTTCCCCCTCTGCCTCGGCCCGGGCCGCGCTCGCCGGACCGTGCCAGAGCTCGGGAGGGCCGGTCTCTGAGGGCGCCCAGCGCTGGAGCTCCTCGGGTGGGGCATCGCGCAACGCGTCGTGCAGCCAGACGGCGCGGAGCCAGCGGTGCCGCTCGGTGTCCGGGATCCCCATGGCCTCCGCCCATCCGGCGACCAGCTCGGCGACCCGCTCCACGTGGGCCAGCCGTGCGGGAGACAGAACGGCCCACGTGGGTAACGTGGGCCGGAGGCCGGGCGGGATCACGCGGGCGGTGGGCACGATTGCGGCCGGGGGCTCAGCTCTCCGCGCGCAGCGGGGTCCGCACGACGCGGTTCCGCTCGTCCAGGTACACGACGCGGGGGGCGTGGCGGCGGGCCTCCGCGTCGGCGTACAGCCCATACGAGATCAGGATGACGAGGTCGCCCTGGTGGCCGAGGCGCGCGGCGGCGCCGTTGAGCTGGACGACCCCCGACCCGCGCAGGCCGGGAATCACGTACGTCGTGAAGCGCGACCCGTTGTTCACGTTGACGACGTGCACCTCTTCGTAGGTGACCAGGTCGGCCGCGTCGAGCAGGTCCTCGTCCACCGTGAGCGACCCCTCGTAGTGCAGGTCCGCCGACGTAATGGTGGCCCGATGGATCTTCGACTTCATCAGGTGGCGCTGCATGGCCCGGTCTCACCCCAGGATGACGTTGTCGATCAGCCGGGTCTCACCGACGCGTCCTGCCACTGCGATGATGGTGCCGGGATCGGCGTGGAGCACCGGCGCAAACCGGTCCGGATCGACGACGGCAATATAGTCGGCCCGCAATCCCGGAGCAGCGTCGAGCTCGCGGCGCACCGCCGCCGCGAGCATGGCGCTGGACCGCTCGCCCGCGTGCCAGGTCGCCTCCGCAGCGGCCAGACCGCGGCTCAGCGCGAGCGCGTCCCGGCGCTCGGCGGCGCTCAAGTAGGCGTTCCGGCTGCTGAGCGCGAGTCCGTCCCGGTCCCGCACGGTGGGGACGACCGCGAGCTCGATCGGCCAGTCGAGGTCCCGCACCATGCGCCGGACCAGAGCCGCCTGCTGGATGTCCTTCTGGCCGAAGCAGGCGACGTCCGGCTCCACCAGGTGGAACAGCTTGGCGACGACCGTGAGGACGCCGGCGAAGTGCCCTGGCCGCGCGGCTCCCTCCCACCGGTCGCCGGCGGGCCCCGGCACGACCCGCACCTCGGCGCCCGGCGGGTACATCGCGTCGAGCGCCGGGGCGAACAGGAGGTCCACCCCGCGTCCGCGGGCGAGCGCGCGGTCGCGGTCGAGCGCGCGCGGGTAGCGGGCGAAATCCTCCGCCGGGCCGAACTGCAGGGGGTTGACGAACACGCTCAGCGCGACCACGTCCGCCCGTCGCCGCGCTTCGTCCACCAGCGCGAGGTGCCCCTCGTGGAGCGCGCCCATGGTGGGGACCAGCGCGATGCGCCTGCCGGCCTGGCGTTGAGCGCGGACCCAGGCCTTCAGGGCGGGAATGTCCGTGAGCTCGAGCATGGGAAGGGCCGGCGCCTTACTCGAAGCTGTGCTCCCGCCCGGGATACCGTCCCGCGCGCACCTCGTCGGCGTACGCCCGCGCGGCGGCGCGCACCACCGGCGCCAGCTCCGCGAACCGTTTGAGGAACCGGGGGTGAAAGGCCTCGTTGAGCCCCAGCAGGTCGTACAGCACGAGCACCTGGCCGTCGCACCCGGCGCCGGCGCCGATCCCGATCGTCGGCACGGCGAGTCGCTGGGAGACGAGGCCCGCCAGGGCGGCCGGCACCAGCTCGAGCACCATCCCGAAAGCGCCGGCGTCCTCGATCGCCTGGGCGTCGGCGAGCAGACGCTCGGCCGCCTCCGGGGAGCGCCCCTGCACCCGGTAGCCGCCCAGCGCGTGCACCGACTGCGGCGTGAGGCCGAGATGCCCCATCACCGGGATCCCGCGGTCCACCAACGCCCGGATCGTCGGTGCCATCGGCGCGCCGCCCTCCAGCTTGACCCCGTGGGCGCCGGTCTTCCGCAGGACGCGGCCGGCGTTCCGGATCGCCTCCTCGGGTGACACCTGGTAGCTGAGAAACGGGAGATCCACCAGCAGCAGCGACTCGGGACTCCCGCGGTGCACCGCGCCCGCGTGGTAGATCAGCTGGTCGAGGGTGGCGCTGAGGGTGGTCTCGTGCCCCGCGACCACCTGGTTCACCGAGTCGCCGACGAGCAGGACGTCCACCTCGGGCCCGATGAGGCGCGCGAAGGTCGCGTCGTAGCAGGTAAGCATCACGATCCGGCGACCCGCCGCCTTCATGGCGACGAGGTCGGGCGGGGTGCGGGGCCGCGGTTCAGCGCTCATGCGGGTCGAGCTCCGCCAGCTCCCGCCGCCAGAAGTCGCGGTTCGGGAGCTCGGGATGGGGGACGACGAGGTCGGGCTCGCGGATCCGGCGCCGGCCGTACTTCACGATGTCGACGTCGAGGGTGCGCGAGCCCCAGCGCTCACCGCGAGCGCGGCCGCGCGCAGCCTCGATCGCCCGGCACTCGCGCAGCAGCTCGCGCGGGTCGAGCCCCGTCTCGAGCAGCACCATCTGGTTGAGGTAGGGGGGCTGCGCCCTGCCGCCGAGCGGGGGCGTCTCCTCGACGGCCGAGGCGGCCACGAGGCGGGTGTCGGGGAGACGGGCGAGCAGCTCGCGGGCGGCCGCGAGGTGCGCCGCCCGGTCGCCGAGATTGCTGCCGAGCGCGACGTACGCGCGGGCGCGCCGCGGCCGGGCCGCGCTCACGCGCCCACCGCGAAATGGCGGGCGATCCGCTGGAGCCGCGCGGCCACCCCCTCCAGCTCGCCGATCGCCCGCTCGAGATCGGCCTGGCCCCGCTCCGCCTCGGCGGCCTGCACCGCCAGTGCGTCGGTCTGGGCGCGGGAGTGCGCCGACACCGCCGCGACCCGCTCGATGCGCCCGGTGAGGTCCTCGAAGGCGGCCTGCTGCTGCGCCGCCGCCGCGGCGATCTGGACCGCCCGCGCCCCCGCGTCCTCGGTCGCCTGCACGATCGCGGCCAGCGCCTGGCCCGCCGCGGCGCTCAGCTCCTCGACGTCGGCGACCGCCTCGCGTCCCCGGGTCATCTGCGCCGCAACCGTGGCGACGTGCGCGCCGACCTCGGCGAGCAGCGCGGCGCTCTCGCGGGTCGCATCGAGGCTCTGGACCGCGAGCGAGCGCACCTCGTCGGCCACGACGGCGAACCCGCGCCCCTCGCGGCCCGCCCGCGCCGCCTCGATCGCGGCGTTCAGGGCGATCAGGTTGGTGAGGTCCGCGATCTCCCGGATCGCGGCGATGATCCCCCCGACCCGGCGGGTCGCCTGGCCCAGCGCCTCGACCTGGGCCGAGCTGTCGGCCACGAACTCCTTGAGCTCCACCAGCCGGCGCACCGCATCGCCGATCACCTGGCGGTTCCGGTCGGCGACCTCCGACGCCCGGCGGCTCGCGTCCGCCGAGTGGCGACCGTCCGCC
This sequence comes from Gemmatimonadales bacterium, assembly GCA_035763885.1. Classification (GTDB taxonomy): domain Bacteria; phylum Gemmatimonadota; class Gemmatimonadetes; order Gemmatimonadales; family GWC2-71-9; genus DASQPE01. The sequence goes on along the minus strand of DASUAH010000197.1, from coordinate 7,280 downwards.
GCCATGCCGCGCGACAGGCTCGCCAGCGCGGTGGTGGCCTCGAGCCCGCCGGCGGCGGAGGCGCTCTGCTCCGCCATCCGGTCCCGCATCTCGTGCGAGGCCGAGGCGAGCGCCGCGGCCGTGCTGCGGAGCGCCTCGGTCACGCGGGCGAGCCCCGCGACCTGGGCGCTGATCTGGTCGACCGTGCCGACCAGCGGACGGCGCAGCTCCGCGATGTGAATCGCGGTGGCCACGTGGGTGGCGATGGTCGACAGGGTCACCAGATCGCGCGACCCGTACGCGTTGCGCTTGTGGTGCTCCACCTCGATCGTGCCGAGGGTCTCGTCACCGAAGCGGATCGGGTAGATCAGGATGCAGCGGACATCCGCCAGCAATCCCCCGAGCTGCGGGTCGCGGGACGCGTCCCGCACCAGGACCGGCGCGCCCTCGTGCATGGCTCGCTGGCGCAGCGCCTCCAGCTCGTCCGGGGGCTCACCCCGTCCGGGGCGGCCCGCCGTACCGCGGTAGGCCAGCACGGTCGCGCCGTCGGTGAGCCGGTGCACCCGGAAGTCGCCCCAGTCGAGCAGGCGGTGCGCGAGCCGCTCGATGTAGGTGAAGGATTCCGCCAGCTGCGCGTTGCCGAGCAGCGTACTCTCCAGCTGGTGCACCTTGTTCAGGTCCTCCGCCGCTATCGCCTCCTCCAGGATGCGCCGGGTGAGGAGGCCCAGGGCCATCAGCATGAACCCCACCGCGAGCCAGCCGAGCGGCGTCAGCACCAGCACCGCTCCCACGCTCACCGCCGTGGCGCCGAGGGTGAGGAGATAGGCGATGATCTCCCAGCGCAGGATGAAGACCTGCTCGGCCTGCTCAAGCTTGGACCGGAAGAGGAGCGTGAAGTAGAAGAGCGTCCGGCCGAGCAGGAAGTACGCCGCCGCGAGCACGAACGCCGCCGGGACGAAATCCAGCGACAGCTCGGTGGCGCCGGTCGCGCGGAGCACCAGCACGTAGTAGCCGTACGCGGCGGTGAACGTGATCACCTCGCGACCGGCATTGATCCAGGCGGCGCGCCAGGGCTTGCGGAGCGCCAGCCAGTCGGCGAGCAGCGTGCCGGCGAACAGCGCAACCGCCGCCGCCGAGCCGCCGAGGACCAGCGCGCCGCCGAGGCCTGCGATGCCGCTCTGGGTCAGGTAGGAGTACTTGCTGAGCCGCACGGGGCCGAGCCGCAGCAAGAGCGCGAGCGCGGCGAGCACGGCGGTGGACACCCAGTCCTCGAGCCAGCGCCGATCGGTGAGCGCGACGACGCCCAGCACCGCCGTGCCCCCCAGGCTCAGCGCCCGCGCGTACGCCGCCAGCACCCGCTCGACCGGGACCGTCACCGCGAGACCTCCACCGCGTCCATCGCGTCCCGCAGCCCGCGCAGGAACGCCGCGGCCGCACCGACACCGCCGCGGCCCAACTCCTCCACCAGCGCGCTCCCGACGACGACCCCATCCGCGAGCTCGCCCACCGCGCGGGCCTGTGCTGGCGTGGAGATGCCGAACCCGACCGCCACCGGCAGGGTCGTGGCCTCGCGCACCCGCGCGATCGAGCCGGGGAGGTCGGCGGCCAGCGCGGTGCTGGCGCCGGTCACACCGAGCCGCGCGACGAGGTAGAGGAATCCCTCCGCCCCGGCCACCGCCTGGCCCAGCCGCGCCGCCCGGGTGGTCGGGGCGATCAGCCGGATGAGGTCGAGCGGGCTGGACCGCACTGCGGCCTCGATCGCGGGATCGCTGCCGGCCGGCAGGTCGGTCAGCAGCAGCCCCGCGATCCTCAGCGACGCCGCGTCGCGGAGAAACCGGCTCACGCCGTACCGGAGGATCGGGTTGAGATAGCTGAACACGACCACCGGCCGGTCCACCCCGGCGCGCGCGATCAGGTCGAGCGTGCCGGGAAGCGACATCCCCTGCCGCAGCGCCTCGAAGGTCGAGCGCTGGATCGTGGGGCCGTCGGCCAGGGGATCGCTGAACGGCACCCCGACCTCGAGCACGTCGCAGAGCTCGGCGGCCGCCCGCAACGCGGCGAGGCTCGCGTCAGGCGTGGGGTAGCCGGCCGTGAGGTACGGGATCAGCGCCGGCCGTCCGGCGGCCCGGAGCGGGGCCCAGACCCGCGCCAGAAAGGAGTCAGACAAAGTAGTCGCCGACGGTGAGGCCGTAGCGGGTCGGGTTCGTCACCTTGACGATGGAGCGGAGGTAGCCGCCGGCCGCGGTGCGCTCGCCCAGGTTCACCAGCGCGCCCGGCGGCGGGACCGTCGCGCCGTCGGCATCGATCGCGATCCGCACCAGCGGGCGGTTGAGCTGGCTGCCGTCCGGGTTCGGCGCCCCTACGATCCCGACCTCGAACGAATCCAGGATCACGCAGGTCCCGACCGGATAGATGCCGATCAGGTTGATCAGCGCCTTCACCAGCATCCGGTCGTAGCCGCGCTTCGGGTTGTCCCACATCTCACGCAGTACCTGGTCCGGCTCGATGGGGACCGTCTGGTAGATGCGGCGCGTGGTCGCGGCGTCGAACCCGTCGGCCACCGACACCAGGCGGGAGAAGATCCCCAGCTGCCGCGGTCGCACCGCCCGGGGATAGCCGGTGACGTCGGCCTTCATGTGGTGCTCGTAGCACACCAGGATCGACCGGTAGGGGATCTCGTCGTAGCTCCGGAGGCCGAACAGGGTGAGCGCGCCGAGCCACGGATGCGCCTGCATGGTCCGCCATTCCGTCTCGTCGAGCCCGGTCGTCTTGTTCAGGATCTCGAGCGGCACGCGCGCCTTGCCGACGTCGTGGAGCAGCGCCGTCGTGCCCAGGTCGTAGAGCTGCAGCTTGGAGAAGCCGAGCTTCTTCCCCAGCGCGACGGCGAAGATGCACACGTTCACCGAGTGGGTGAACGTGTACTCGTCGTAGTCCCGGATCGTGGTGAGCCCCATGAGCGAGGTCTCGTTGTTCAGCACCTGGTCCACGATCATCTGGACGGCGCGCTTCACCCGCTTCACGCTGGTCGTGCGCCCGAGCCGGATCCCGGTGATCACCTCCTTGGTGACCGCCACGCCCTGCGAGTAGGTGCGCTTGGCCACCTCGCGCGCCTCCTCCGACTCCAGTCCCTCCTGCTGCGGCAGCGCGCGATCGACCTCCAGGTTGGTGACGCCGCCCTCGTGCAGCCGCCGCTGCAGCTCCTCGTAGAGGTCGTCGACCCGGCCCGAGAGGCTCAGGAGCAGGCTGAGGAAGATCTGCCAGTCGCGCCGGTCGATGCCCCGATGGGCCCGCAGCGCCCCGACCTCGAACGCGCGGAAGACCGTGAGGATGTGGCTGAACGACGCGTAGTTGTCGAGCTCGAGACGGAGCCGCGTGGCGTTGACGAAGATGAAGTCGCCGGCGAGCCGCACCTCGAGCTCGCCCTCGGTGTCGAGCAGGGCGCGCACGGTGCCGTGCAGGTCGTCGAGCGCCTTCTGCACCGTGGCGTTCTCGACCGGATAGAGCTTGAGGCTGCGGAGCGCGGCGTAGAGCTGCAGCAGGAACCCGCGACCCGCCTGCCGCAGCCGGGCATCGACGTCCTGGGAGGGCTGGGTCACGCGGCCGACTCGCGCAGGGCGCGGTTCACGGCGTTCCGCACGACGAGATCCTTGTCCTCGGCAGCGCGGGACAGGATCTCCCGCGCCTCCGCCGTGCGGATCTTGCCGATGGCGATCGCGGCGCAGGCCCGGAGGTCGGAGGGCTCCCGCAGCTTGAGGAGGCCCCGCGGGAGCAGCATGCCGCTCAGCGTCTTGAGCGCCGCCGCGCCCGCGATCGCCCCGTAGGCCTCGAAGAAGGCCATCTTCTCGGTAAGGTCCATCTCCTTCACCGCCTTGCCGAGCACCACGGCCTCGATCCGCTTCAACGCGCCCTTGTAGCCGCGTGCGCCGGCCACGCGCACCGCTGCGAGCCGCACGCCGCGGTCGGCGTCGTCCACCGCGCGCTCGAGCTGCCCCATCGCGCCGGGGCTGCCGATCTTCTCCAGCGCCTGCACCGCGGCGAGCCGCACGGCCGGGTCGGGATGCCCGAGCGTCTCGCCAAGTCCGGCGACCGCCTGCTGCAGCCCCAGCCGGCCGCAGAGCTCGACCACGGCGCCGAGCGCCTCCGCCGGCGGCTCGCGCAGCAGCCGGAGCACTTCGGCGGCGTGCGCCGCCGCGAGCCGGTCCACCGTGTCCTCCACCAGCCCGCGAACCTTGGGCGACGCGACCCGGGGCAACGACTCGATGAGGGTCCCCAGCGCGCCCGCCCGCAGCTCGCCCAGCAACTCGCCGCCCGCCGCGTCGCCCGGCAGACCCGCCGCCTCGTCCAGCGACTGCACCAGTTGGGCGACGATCGCGGGCTGGCTCAGCTGCGCCTCCAGCGCCTCGAGCCTCGCGCGCACCTCGGCCGGCAGATCCCCGGTGCGGGAGAGCACCACTCGCGACTCGCGGATCACCAGCGCCACCGTGCCGAACTCGCCCTTGCTCAGCAGGTTCGGGAACAGGGTCTCCAGGATTCCGACGATCTCCCCCCGGATGACCACATCACGCTCCAGCTCGAGCAGATCGAACAGCGCGCTGAGCCCCGCCATCCGCGCGTCGCGCGCGTACTCGTGCTGCAGCTCCTGGGCGAGCTGGTTGATCTCGGTCTCGTCGAGGAAGTAGAGGGTGGAGTCGAACTCCTCGACGTCGACGATCCCCTTCGGCCGGGCCGGCGCCTCCTCCCGCACCTGCTCCCGCCGGGCCTCCGCGACCGAGGCGTCGCCCTCGCCGGCCGCGCGGGTGGAGCCCTCGATCGCGTCGCCCTCGCCGATGAAGTCGATGAAGTGGTACCGGATGGCGACGAACTCCTGCTCCCACAGCAGGGTCATCAGGTCGTCGCCCGCCTCGGCCGGAAGGAACCGGGCCCGGTTCACGGTCTCGAGAAACCGGACCAGCTCGTCGGCCTCGGCGCCCTTGCGGATGGTGAGCACGCGCATCCCGTCCTTGAACAGCGTCCAGGCGAGCGACTCCGACTTGTTGATCTGCTGGTAAACGACCTCCTCCTCCCACACCAGCTCGGTCTCCGCGACGGTGAGCACCAGCTCGTCGGTGGCGGCCCAGACCGGCCCGAACGCGCCGCGCACGTTCTGGATGGCCCGCTGGTAGATCGGGTTGTTGGGGAGGTACATCTGGAACGCGCGGAGCGCCTTGACCATGGTCTGCAGCAGCTCGGCGACCTGGCTGGGGACCAGCAGCGCAGGCGACGGCGCGCCGGCGGTCACGCGCCCGCTCCGAGGAGCGCGGCCACGTGCGCGACATCCTTGTCGCCGCGGCCGCTCAGGCAGATCAGCACCGGCTCCTGGGGGGACCACCGCCCGCGCCCGCGGCGCACCCAGGCGAACGCGTGCGCGGTCTCCAGCGCCGGGATGATGCCCTCGGTGCGACAGACGGTCTGGAACGCCTCGAGCGCCTCCGCGTCGGTGGCGGAGTCGTAGCGCACCCGCCGGGTGTCGCGCAGCCAGCTGTGCTCCGGGCCGACGCCGGGGTAGTCCAGCCCCGCCGAGACCGAGTGGGCGGGGGCGACCTGGCCGTCGGCATCCTGCAGCAGGTAGCTCAGGCTGCCGTGCAGCACGCCGGGCGACCCGGCACCCAGCGTGGCGCTGTGACGACCGCTCGCCAGCCCCTCCCCCGCCGCCTCGACGCCCACCAGCTCCACCTCGGCGTCGTCGAGAAAGCCGGCGAAGATCCCCATCGCGTTCGACCCGCCGCCCACGCAGGCCACGACCGTCCGCGGCAGCCGGCCGCAGCGCTCCAGCATCTGCGCCCGGGCCTCGCGCCCGATGACCGACTGGAAGTCCCGCACCATCCGGGGATAGGGATCCGGGCCCACGACCGAGCCAATGATGTAATGCGTCGTGGGCACGTTGGTCACCCAGTCGCGGAGCGCCTCGTTGGTGGCGTCCTTGAGCGTGCGGGTGCCCGACTCCACCGGGACCACGGTCGCGCCGAGGAGCTGCATGCGGTAGACGTTGAGCCGCTGGCGCTCGACGTCCTCCGCACCCATGTACACCACGCAGTCGAGGCCGAACCGCGCGCACACGGTCGCAGTGGCAACGCCGTGCTGCCCGGCGCCGGTCTCCGCGATGATCCGCCGCTTGCCCATGCGCAGCGCGAGCAGCGCCTGGCCGACCGTGTTGTTGATCTTGTGGGCGCCGGTGTGGTTCAGATCCTCCCGCTTGAGCAGCACGCGCGCGCCCGCCTCCAGGCCGAACCGCGGCGCCTCGCTCAGCGGCGTGGGGCGGCCCACGTACTCGCGCAGGATACGGTCGAGCTCGGCCCAGAAGGCGGGGTCACCGCGGACCCCGTCGTAGAGTGCGGCGAGGTCGTCGAGCGCCGCCACCAGCGTCTCGGGGACGTAGCGCCCTCCATAGGGGCCGAAACGGCCCCCGACGGCCCGCTCAGGGGACAGCGCTGCGGCCACGGGCTGCCTCCACGAAACGCAAGAGCCGGGATGGATCCTTGATGCCGGGAAGCATCTCCACGCCGGAACTTACATCCACGACATCGGGCGCCACGAGCCCCACCGCGGCGCCGACCGTGTCCGGCGTGAGCCCGCCGGCGAGCACCATCCGCCGGCCGGTCAGCCGGGCCCGCGCCGCGCGCGCGAGCGCCAGCGCGAGCGCGACACCGGCGCCGCCTTCGGCGTGCGACAGGCGGGGCTCGACCAGCACCGCGTCGGCCTCCCAGAGCTCGTCGAGCCGCGCGAGATCAGCCTCGTCGTGCATGCGCACCACCCGCCAGACCAGCATCCCTTCGGCCCGGAGCCGCGCCGCGTCCGCCGCGACGTGGGAGCCGTGCAGCTGCGCCCCGGCCAGGCCGCCGGCGTCGCGGAGGCGCAGAATCTCGTCCGGCGTCTGCCCGCCGAACACGCCCAATACCGGCCGGCCGCCGCCCGCGGCCGCGATCGACCGGGCCTGCACCGCGGAGACCACCCGGGGGCCGCTCGCGAACACCACGCCGAGGTAGTCGGCGCCGCTCGTCGCCGCCGCCGCCGCGTCCTCCGGCCGGGTGAGCCCGCAGATCTTGACCTCAGCGGCCATGCCGCCTCACGTCGGAGAGCGCGCGCGCCAGCGCCGCCGGATCGGCGGCGGCGGACAACGCGGTGCCGATCAGCACCGCGTCGGCACCGGCCGCCGCGGCGCGCTCCACATCGAGTGCGGCCGCCATCCCGCTCTCGGCCACCGCCACGCCTTGCTCAGGCACCCGGTCGAGCAGGTCACAGGCGGCGGCCAGATCGATCCGGAA
>DASUAH010000196.1:0-2481 GCA_035763885.1 Gemmatimonadales bacterium | reverse complement strand
CGTCGTCGCCATCGTCTTCCTCTGCGCCGCGATGAGCGCCGCCGCGCCTCCCGTGAATCTCTGGGCGATGATGGCCGCGGCGGGATCCAACATGCCCTACGTCGGATTCTTCCTGCCGCTGGCCGTGATCACCATCGCCGGCGCGCTGTTCTCGATGTTCTACCTCGGCTGGCGGGGGACCCCCCCTGACCTCGAGCGCGTGATGCGGGAGCTGCCGGAGCCGCCGGCAGGGCTGACGGGGTGGAAGGTGGCGGCGCCGTTCGTCGTGCTCCTCGCGCTCATCGCCGCGGGCCGGATCTGGCCGTGGCCGATGCCGATCCTGGGCCTGCCGCTGCTGTTCATGATCAGCGCCGGCGTCGTGCTCCTGGTCAGCCCGTCGCGCCTGCCGGTGGTGACGGTGACTGCCCGGACGATCGAGGGGCTGCTGCCGCTGATCGGCGTGATGGTCGTGGTCGGCGTCCTGGTGCAGAGCATGGCGCTGACCGGCGCCCGCGGCCTGATCTCCCTGTCCGTCGTCATCCTGCCGCTCCTCGTGATCTACGCGCTGCTCTTCCTGATCCTGCCCTTCTCCGAGGGTCTGCTGCAGTACGCCGCGGCCCCACTGCTCGGCGTGCCGCTGATCCTGCTGTTCAACATGAAAGGGCTCAACCCGATCATCGCCCTGGCCGGGATGGCCACGATGTGGCCGATCGGCGACATGCTCCCCCCGACGACGGTCGTGGGCCGCGCGGCGGTGATGGTCCTCGGCTACCGGGGCTCGTACTATCGTGAGTTCGTCCGGGCCACTCTCGTGCCGGCGGTGGTCATCCTGGCTCTCGGCACGGCGTTCGTCGTGTTCAGCAAGCAGCTCGCCTTCCTGGTGTGGTGACGATGGACATCATCACGATCCTCTACTACGTCATGACGGCATTCTTCGGCGTCATCCTGATCTTGAACTTCATCCGCGCCCGTTACGCTCAGGAAGCCATCCTCTATCTGGTCATCCTGATGCCGTTCGTCATGCGGGTGCTGCGGGTCAAGTGACGGGAGGCGCATGATGGGCCCGGGACGCGTGAGGACCGTCAAGGCCGTGGCCGCGGTGATCTGGCTCCTGATCATGGCGCTCGCCGGCGCCGCGTTCGCGGAGCACCGCCTCTGGCGCGAGGCCGTCGTGCCCAGCCCCGCGCTCACGACCGTCCGGACACTGGGCGATTACTTCGCCCCCCTGAAGCGGACCGTCCACGACAGCAACGTCTACATCTTTGACAGCGGCGTGGCCGGCGGCACGATCATGATCATCGGCGGCAACCATCCGGAGGAGCCGGGCGCCAGCCTCACCGCACAGGTCATCGTCGAGAACCTGCGGGTGGAGCGGGGGCGGATCGTGGTCGTCATCCACGCCAACAGGAGCGCGTCGACCGTGACGCGGCCGGGGGACGCGTACCCCCGTTTCTTCCGGATCGAGACCCCCTGGGGCGTCGAGCGCTTCCGGATGGGCGACCGCTGGGCCAACCCGCTGGATTCCTGGCCGGATCCGGAGGTCTATATCCACTATCCCAGCGGGCAGTCGCTGGCGTACATGGACATCCGGAACCTCAACCGGACGTTCCCCGGACGCCCCGGGGGCTGCGCGGCGGAGCAGGTCGCCCACGCCATCATGCGGGTGATCGACGCCGAGCGCGTGGACCTGTTCATCGACCTCCATGAGGCCGAGCTCGAGTACCCTGTGATCGGCACGATCGTGTCGCATCAGAACGCCACGCGCGTCGCCGCGCTGACCTCGATGGAGCTGTCCGCGACAGTGTTCCGGATCGGCATGGAGTACTCGCCGGTCAATCTTCACGGCCTGACGCACCGGGAGGTGGGGGACCACTCCCGGGCGATGGCGCTGCTGGTGGAAGCGCCGGAGCCCTTCCTCGATCGGGTGCGGGGCATCACCGACGAAGCGCTGCTGCTGACCGGGAAGGACGAATTCGTGGTGACGGCGGGGAGGCACGGTCTGCTCTACTGGCCCATCGACGAGAACGGCTGGCCGATCGCCGTCCGGGTCGGGCGGCACGCGCAAACCTTCCTCAAGATCTGCGAGGTCTGGACCCGCCTGAACCCGGCGCGGCCCGTCGCGGTACAGGATGTGCCGGGCTACGCGCAGCTCGTCGAGCGCGGTGTCGGCGCCTACCTCCACGATCCGTCCGGGGCGGCGACCATCGTGTACGAGTAGGGTTCGCGCCGTCAGGCGATCGCCAGGGCGACGATGCCGGCGACCATCGCCGCCGCTCCGAGCATGCGGTGCCCCAGATGCCCTTCCGCGAGCCACCGCGCCCCCATCGCCGTCCCGATCAGGATGCTGATCTCCCGCGCCGGGGCGACATAGCTCACCGGTGTGAAGACCATCGCCGTCAGCACCAGGATGTAGGACAGAGGGGACAGCACCGCGATGGCGATCAGCGGGCCGCGGTGCTGCGCCCAGTGCCGCCTGACGTCGGCCCAGCGGACCGCGGCGAC
>DASUAH010000195.1:0-15972 GCA_035763885.1 Gemmatimonadales bacterium | reverse complement strand
CAGGAAGCCGACCAGCTCCCGGATGCGCGCCAGGCACTCGGGCTCGGTGTCGCAGGTGAAGTGCGACACGCCCGACGTGCTGCCGTGCACGTCCGCGCCGCCGAGCTGCTCGAAGGTGACCTCCTCGTGCGTCACCGTCTTCACCACGTTCGGCCCGGTGACGAACATGTAGCTCACCCCGCGCACCATGAAGGTGAAGTCGGTGATCGCCGGGCTGTAGACGGCGCCGCCGGCGCACGGGCCGAGGATCGCGGAGATCTGCGGCACCACGCCGGAGGCGAGGGTGTTGCGCAGGAAGATGTCGGCGTAGCCGCCGAGCGAGACGACGCCCTCCTGGATGCGGGCGCCGCCGGAGTCGTTGAGGCCGATCACCGGCGCCCCGTTCCGCACCGCCAGATCCATGATCTTGCAGATCTTCTCGGCGTGCGCCTCCGACAGCGACCCCCCGAACACCGTGAAGTCCTGGGAGTACACGTACACCAGCCGCCCGTCGATGCGTCCGTAGCCGGTGACGACGCCGTCGCCGGGATAGACCTGGTCGGCGAGCCCGAAATCGGTGGCGCGGTGGGTGACGAAACGGTCGAGCTCGACGAAGGTCCCCTCGTCGAGCAGCAGGTCGAGGCGCTCGCGCGCGGTCAGCTTTCCCTTCTTGTGCTGCTGGGCGACGCGGGCCGGACCTCCCCCCTGCTCCGCCAGCGACTGGCGATGGTGGAGATCCTCGAGGAGCTGCCGAGGGTCTGGCATCGTGCGCTCGAATATAAGCGGGCATGCCGCGGAGGTGAGCCGGACCACGCCGCCAATGGGGTGCACGAGGCCGATATTTCGGGTTCACCGGCGCACCATGGCCGCCCGGACCGCAATGGACGGCCCCGCGGGCCCACCGGCAGGAAGTCGCCGTGCCCTGACCCGGCTGGACGCCGGGCGGTTCAAACGACACGGGCCCCGCCGAATGGCGGGGCCCGCGTCTGCATCGGCCGAGGGGCGGTCTAGGCCAGCACGTCGGGAGTCGAGACCGGGACGATCGGCTCATCGGGGTAGCCGATCACCGCGAGCACGATGCGGTGATGGATCGGGTCCACCTCGAGCACCCGCATGTCCACTACCTGTCCCTCCTTCACGGCGTCGGCCGGGTTCTCGATGTTCGGTACGCCGAGCTGCGACATGGGGACGAACCCCTCGATGTCGTTCCCGACATCCACTACGACGCCCTTGTCCATCAGCCGGAGCACGCGGCCGCGCAGCTCCATCCCGATGGGGTAGGTCTCCCCGATGTGGAGCCACGGGTCTTCCTGGGCCTGCTTGAGCCCGAGCGAGATCCGCTTGTTCTCGGCGTCGATGTTGAGAATGACGACGTCCACCGCGTCGCCCTTCTTGACCACCTCCGAGGGGTGCTGGATCCGCTTGGTCCAGCTCATGTCGGAGATGTGGATCAGGCCGTCGATGCCGGGCTCGATCTCGACGAAGGCGCCGAAGCTGGTGAGGTTGCGGACCTTGCCGCTGATGCGGGTACCGACCGGGTACTTGAGCGGCAGCACCATCCAGGGATCCTGCTCGGTCTGCTTCATGCCGAGCGAGATCTTCTCCTCGCTCTCGTCCACCTTGAGCACCACCGCCTCGATGGTCTCGCCGATGCTGACGATCTTGGACGGATGGCGCACGTTGCGCGTCCAGCTCATCTCGGAGATGTGGACCAGCCCCTCGATGCCGGGCTCGATCTCGACGAAGGCACCATAGTTGGTGATCGAGACCACCTTGCCCTGGACCCGGGTACCGATGGGATACTTGGCGGCGACGTCCTTCCAGGGGTAGGTCAGCAGCTGCTTCATGCCCAGGCTGATGCGTTCGCGCTGCCAGTCGATGTCGAGGATCTTGACCTCCACCTCCTGCCCGATCTGCACCATCTCGGTCGGGTGCGACACCCGCCCGTAGGACATGTCGGTGATGTGAAGCAGGCCGTCCACCCCGCCGAGGTCGATGAAGGCGCCGAAGTCCGTGATGTTCTTGACCACGCCCTTCCGCACCTGCCCGACGGCGAGCTCCTTCATCAGGTGCTCGCGCTTGTGGGCCCGCTCGCTCTCCAGGATCACCCGGCGACTCACGACGATGTTCCGCCGGCGCTTGTTCAGCTTGATGATCTTGAACTCGTAGGTGTGGCCCAACAGCTCGTCGATGTTCGGCACCCGGCGGAGCGCGATCTGGCTGCCCGGGAGGAAGGCGTCGACGCCCATGAGACTCACCACCACGCCGCCCTTGATCTTCTTGACCAGCGTGCCCTCCACCGGCTCGTTACCCTCGTAGGCCACGCGGATCTTCTCCCAGACCCGCATGAAGTCGGCCTTCTTCTTCGAGAGGACGACCGCCCCCTCCTGATCCTCCAGGTGCTCGAGGAAGACCTCGACCTCCTCGCCTTCCTGGGGCCGGTCCTTGAATTCGTCGAGCGGAACCGAGCCCTCGGACTTGAAGCCGACGTCGAGAATGACGGCGTTCTCGGTGACGCGGAGGACCTTCGATTTGACGATCTCGCCCTCGGCGATCTGCGACATCGTGCCCTCGTACATCGAGAGCATCTGCTCGTAGTCCTGCTCCGAGTATTCCTCGTCGTAGAGGTCGGGGCGGACGCGAAGGCCGGCGGGAGAGCTGAGAGGCTGAGGGTTGGTCTGACGGGGCTGGTCGAGCGTTGCCAAGGACGGTTCCTTCTCACAGGCCGCGCCGGGGAGGCCGCGGGCTGGGGTTGAGGCTTCGGGCCGGCCGAGGTGCCGGGCCGAAGCCTTTGATTATAGCGGGCTTCCGTGGTCCGGGCAAGCATCCGGCGGTTCACGGCTCACTCGGCTTTGAGCCGAGCCCTGGCGAGCGCGAGGATCGTCGCCACCTGCTCCTCGAACCCAAGCCTGGTCGTATCGAGATTGAACGCGTCGTCGGCCCGACGGAGTGGGGCTACGGCGCGAGTGGAATCGGCGTGATCGCGAGCAGCCAGCCGCTCGGCCTCGCGCGCGACCTCGGCTGGGTCTGCAGGCGAGCCCCGCTGTGCAAGTCTTCTCTCTGCACGAGCTTGCGGCGTGGCGGTGAGAAACACCTTGAACTGGGCATCGGGGAACACCACCGTGCCGATGTCGCGCCCGTCCACCACTACGTCCATCCCCGCCCGCACCATCGCCCGGAGCCGCGCGTTCACCCACTCCCGGATCACCGGTACCGCCGACACCGCCGACACGTGGGCGGTCACCGCGGCGCTCCGGATTTCGTCGTCCACCGGCTCACCCTGGTAGTAGGCGCTGAACCCGTGCCCGTCGGGCTCGAGCATGAGCCCGCGGTCCTCGGCGGAGCGGAGGATCGCCTCGGGATTGACCACCGTCAGCGGGTCGCCCGCGCCGCCCCGCTCGGTCGCCAGACGCAGCGCCACCAGCGTAACCCCACGGTACAGGGCGCCGGAATCGAGATGCTGGAACCCGAGCGCCTCGGCTACCGCCCGGGCCGTGCTCGACTTGCCCGACGCGGCGGGACCGTCGATCGCGATGACGGTCCCGCTCACCCCCACCTCCCCCTCCGGGGCGCCAGCGACCGAAGCGTGGCGGAGAAACCGGGGAAGCTCACCGCAGCGCACGCCATGTCGTCCACCCGCACCCGGGCGTCCGGCAGGGTGCCCAGCACCGCGAAGGCCATCGCGAGCCGGTGGTCGCCCGCGGTGCGAACCTGCCCACGGGGCGGGGCGGTGCCGCCCTCGACGTGGAGGTCGTCGCCCGCCACCTCGGCCCGTGCCCCCACGGCCCGCAGGTTCCGGGCGATCAGGCCGAGCCGATCGCTTTCCTTCACCCGCAGCTCTCCGACCTGGCGGAAAATGGTCGTGCCGGCGGCCCGCGACGCCACCACTGCGAGGAGTGGGATCTCGTCGATGAGCGCCGGGATCTCCCCCGCCCCGACTTCGGTGGCTCGAAGCGGCGCCGGGCGCGCGATCAGATCACCGACCGGCTCGCCATAGCGCAACTCCTCGTTCTCTACGGCGATGGACGCCCCCATGCGCCGGAGCACGGAGACGAAGCCGACCCTGGTCGGGTTGATGCCGACGCCGGCCACCCGCAGCGTGCCTGCCTCCGCGAGCGCCGCGGCACCGAGCAGAAACGCGGCCGACGAGGGATCGCCGGGCACCTGGAGCTCGAAGGCCTCGAAGGAGCCCGACGGTGCGAGGTCGATCCATCCGTCGCGCTCGGTCACGCCGAAGCCGAAGGCACGAAGGAGGCGCTCCGTATGGTCCCGGGAGCGGCCCTGGGGCTCACGGAGAGCCACGCGGACACCGCCGACCGCGCCGGCCAGCAGGAGCGCGCTCTTGATCTGGGCGCTGGACACCGGCAACTCGTACTCGATCGGGCGGAGGTGGCCGCCCCGCACTTGAAGCGGGAGCCCGTCCCGGCCGGCGAGCTCGGTGAACCGTGCTCCCATGCGCGCCAGCGGCTCGGTGACCCGCCGCATCGGGCGGGAGCGCAGTGAAGCATCCCCGGTGAGCACGGCGGCGAACCGGTGCGCGGCGAGAATGCCGAGCAGCAGCCGGGTCGTGGTTCCCGAGTTGCCGCAGTCGAGCCGGCCCTCGGGGCGGCGCAGCCGCCCGCGACCCGCGACCCGGACCACGGCGCCCGGCCGAAGCGGGCTGATCTCCGCCCCGAGCTGGCGGAGCACGCGCGCGGTCGAGCGCGCGTCGAGCGACATGAGCGCACCCCCGATCCAGCTGGTGCCCCGCGCGAGCGCGGCGAACATGAGCGCCCGGTGGGTAAGGCTCTTGTCGCCGGGGACGCGCACGTTGCCGCCGACGATCATGTCTCCAGCCCGGTGCGGAACGTCGCCGCGGCGGCGAGGAAGGCCCGGAGCCCCGCCTCGTCGCGCTCGGCGAGCAGCGTCCGGAGCTCGGCGAGCCGTCCCTCAACGTCGGCCAGCGCCGTCAAGACCGGTTCCCGGTTCTGGAGGGAGATGTCCAGCCACAGGTCCGGGCTGCTCGCCGCCAGGCGCGTGGTGTCGCGCGCCCCGGTCCCGAACGCTCGGCTCTCGAGCTGGCGAGCGGCCAGCGCCGCTGCGAGCGCCGAGGCCACGGCCTGCGGGAGGTGACTGGTCCAGGCGAGCTGGCGATCGTGCTCCGCCGCATCGATCGGCACCGGAGTGGCCTTCATCACCGATCCCCAGAACTCGATGACGCGAGCCGCCGCGCTCTCCCCCCCGGGGACGCCGGTGGGGCAGACGTACGCGATGCAGCCCCGGAGCAGGTCCGGGCAGGCGTGGGCGAACCCGGAATGATGGGTGCCCGCCAGCGGATGACCGCCGGCGAAGCGGCCGCCCAGCCCGGCTTGAACCGCGCGCGCGACGACCGGCGCCTTGACGCTGGCGACGTCGGTGAGCACCGACCCCGGCTCAAGGTGCGGCGCCAACTGGCCGATAAGGCGAAGCGTGATATGGGGTGGAACCGCCAGAAGGATCAGCTCGGCTCCGCGCAGCGCCGCGACCGGGGTCTCCGCGAGCCCGGTGACCGCTCCGGCCTCGGTGGCCGCGGCCCCTTCGCCGGGCTCGGGCGTGAAACCGATGACCCGCAGCACGCCGGCGCGGCGTGCCTGCCACGCGACCGAGCCGCCGATCGCACCCAGGCCGATAACGGCGAGCGACTCGGGATACACGTGACCGATGCAGGTTCACCCGCGGTGTGACACAGAAGGCCGGAATCGTACCCACATGCCGGGTCATTCTCAACCGACCGCGACCACGACCGCAGCCCGTGGCGCGACTGATCGACCAGGGGCAGCTGCCTGAGGCGATCGCCGCGGCCCTGCGGGCGCAAATGCGAACCGCGGCGCTTCCGGTCATAATGCTCCCGGCACGCGGGGGCGATAGGGAGGAGAAGGCGCCCGATCCCGGGGCCCAGGACTACCGAGCAAGCCCGTGCAGACACGGTCTTTAGTGGCCCGGCCCACGGCGGCTCCGGCGGTCCGCCACCTGATCGGGATCAGGGGCGCTCAGCCGCTCGCCCGGTGGCCCAAGTCTTGCCGCCCGAATGGCTTCGATTGCAGCGAGGAAGCCAGCCGGTGTCCCGGACTCTCATCGTCGAAGACAGCCCGGACAACGCGAAGCTGTTTCGCACCCTGCTCACCATCAAAGGGCATGCGGTGACAGCGCTCTGCAGCGGCGACGGGCTGCTCGGGGTGATCGAGGGTGCCGCACCGGACCTGGTGCTGATGGACATCCAGCTGCCCGGGCGGGACGGCTTCGCGCTCCTCAGTGAGATCCGCGGCTCGCCGTTCCAGGGGCTGCGGGTCATCGCGCTCAGCGCCCACGCCATGACCGGCGACTGCGAGCGGGCCCTGGCGGCCGGATTCGACGGCTACATCACCAAGCCGATCGACGTGCGCCGGTTCCCCGGCCAGATCGCGCGGGCGCTGGCCGGCGACAGCGTCCTGCACTGATCGATCGCGAACAGAGGAGCGACCGATGGCCGAGCCGACCACCGCCGCGTCCGCGCCGCCCCCGCCGCCCCCGCCGCGGGGCGGCAAGCAAGCCCTGTTCGAAGCGGCCCAGGAGGTCGTCCGCAAGCAGGCCGAGGAACGCCAGGCGGAGCTGGCGGCCGCGGCAAAGCGCCGGGCGCGCTCGCGAGTATCGCCGGTCGTGGCCGTCGGGTGCGCGTTCATCCTCGCGATGGCGGCCTACGTCGCCGTCGAGCAGCCCGGCTGGATGTTCCCCCGCCCGGCGGCGCAGGAAACGGCGGAGGTCCAGGAGGCGAGCCTCAGAATCAGCATGGCCTCGGCCGCGCAACGTATCGAGCGATTCCGGCTGGCGCGGGGGCGCCTGCCCGGCACGCTCGTCGAGACCGGCAGCACGCCCCACGGCATCAGCTATCGCCGGATCGACTCCACCCGCTACCTGCTGCACGGCAGCAACGGTCCGGCGACGCTGACGTTCAAGTCGGGCGATTCGCTCGGGGTGTTCGTGGGGCGCAGCTTCGACGTGATTGCCGCGAGGGTACCGCGATGAGCCGACGCCGCGAGCGGGGCTTCACTTTCGTCGAGCTCCTGGTGGTGTTCGTGGTGTTCTCGGTCCTGGCCGGCATCATGGTGCTCCGCTACATCGACCTCAAGCACCGGGCGCTGTCCGCCCGCGCCACCTCGGAGCTCGATGCGGTACGCAAGGCCGGGTACATGAAGTTCTACGACACCGGCTCCTGGCCCGCCGGCGGGGTGGGCGCGGGCGTCGTCCCTCCGGAGCTGGTGCCCTATCTGGCGCGTAACTTCTCGTTCGTGCGGCCGGAGTACACCCTCGAGTGGGAGAACTACGTTCCCCCCAGCGGCGGGCCGACCGCGGGCTATCAGGTGGCCGTGCGACTCAGCTCGCCGAACGCGCGCCTCATGGGCACGCTCGCGCACACAGTCGGGACCCGCTCGCCGTACATCATGGTGGGCAACGACCTGATCGTCGTGGTCGTCGGCCCCGACGGGCGGATCTGAGAACCGGTGCGCCCGCTGACGCTGGCCGGCCTGGTACTCGTCGCTCTGGGGCTCTTCGTCGCCCTGAGTGGCCTGCGCTACCGCGGCGAGCGGAGCGTGCTCCGGTTCGGCGAGTTCCAGGCCTCGATCGAGGAGGAGCGGACCGTTCCGCCCTGGACCGGCGGGGTCGCCGTGGTGGCGGGGGTGGCGCTCATTCTGGCGGATCGGCGGAGACGATAGGAGGCCCGCCGCCTACCCTCCCGCCTCCAGCAACCGTCGGAGCTCCTCCGCCTCCGGGCCCGGCGCCGGGTACTGCGGCGCCATCCGTTCCAGCACCGCCACCACCACCTGCGCGACCAGGACGTCCCGGAGCGGCTTGAGATCCGCCGGCACGACGTACCACGGCGCCCACTCCGTGCTGGTGAGCCCGATGGCGTCCTGGTAGGCCTCGGTGTACGCGTCCCAGCGTTCGCGCTCCTTCAGATCCCCCGCGTTGAACTTCCAGTTCTTGTGCGGCTCCTTGAGCCGGTCGAGCAGCCGGCGCCGCTGCTCCTGGCGGGAGATGTGCAGACAGAACTTGAGGACGGTCACGCCGTTGTCGGCGAGCAGCCGCTCGAAGCTGTTGATCTGTTCGTACCGCTTGCCCCACACCTGTTCGGGCACGAGCGAGTGCACCCGGACGACGAGCACGTCCTCGAAGTGCGAGCGGTTGAACACGCCGACGATCCCGCGCGCCGGCACCCGGTGATGGACGCGCCAGAGAAAGTCGTGGCTCAGCTCGAGCGGCGTCGGCGCCTTGAAGCTCGTCACCTCGACCCCCATCGGGTTCAGCCGGCCGAACACGTGGCGGATCACGCCATCCTTGCCCCCGGCGTCGCGCGCCTGGAGGACGACCAGCATCGCGCGCCGTTGCTCGGCGTAGAGCGCGCCCTGCAACGCCGCCATCCGGGCCCCGAGGGTCGCCAGCCGCTCGCGGAGCGTCTGCTTCGCCGGCGCGTCGGCCGGCGGGGCCGCCGCGGCGTCGTCGAGGGTGGGCGCCGTGCCCAGCGGAACCGGGTCGAGGTGCATGCGAACTCCGATGGTTGCGCGAGGACGGGGAATCAGGACGCGCCGGTCGACAGCAGCACGGCCACCGGCAGGGTGCCGAACAGCGCGGCGGCGTCGAGCACCGCACCCGCGTGCTCGCCGCCGGTGAGCACGTCGCGCCAGCGGGCCTGCGCCTCCCCGGCGCGCAGGGTCACGCGGGTCCCCGCCCAGAACTCGCGCCCGGGCGGCAGCGCATCGGCCACCCGGAGCCGGCGCGTGATCAGGCGGGGCACCACGACGACCGCGGCCGCGGTCTCCCGCCGGCGCACGAAGGCGAACAGATGGTCCGCGGCGGAGCCGATCGCCTCGAGCGCCTCGTAGCCGCCGCCCGCGAACAGCGAGGGGACGGCGCGCCGGGTCTCGAGCAGGCGGTGCACCACGTGGAGCTTCACCCGGCCGTCCTCCGGCGCGCGCACCAGTTCGGCGAGGAAATGCACCCGTCCGGCCGCGTCGCGGAAGCCGTCCGCGACCTGGCCGAGGAGGACGCGGCGGCGCTCGAAGTCCACCGGTCGCCGGTTGTCGGGGTCGACGAGCAGGAAGTTCCAGGTCTCGTCGCCCTGGTACAGATCGGGGGTACCCGGGGCGGTGAGCTGCAACGCCGTGCGGGCCAGCGCGTTCCACATGCCGGGACGGCTCACCCGGCTGGCGAACGCGGCGAGATCGTCGACGAACTCGGGCGCGGTGTCGAAGGAAAGGATCGCGCGGAGGAAGTCGTCGAGCGCGCGCTCGAACTCCTCGTCGGGGTCCACCCAGCTGGTGTGCTCCTTCGCCTCGCGCGCCGCCTTGAGCGCGTACGCCGCGATCCGGTCGCGGAACTGCGCCAGGGCCGCGCGGTCGTCCGCCGCCGCGCCGCCGGGGGGGCCGGGGGGACGGGGGGGCCGGCGGCCCGGCGCCATCAGCTCGAGCGGCCATGCCCCCACGAGGGTCTGGTACACCAGGTACTCGGTGTTCGGGTCCGGGAGCAGGCGGCTCCCGCCCCGCGCCCGATGCTCCCGGTTCCACCGCCGCCAGCAGTAGACCCGGTCCTCCCACTCGTCGGCCAGCTCGGTGAGCACGTCCAGGCGCGCGCGCACGTCGGCGGATCGCTTGGTGTCGTGGGTCGTCACCGCGAGCATCGCGCGCGGCCAGCACGCGGCGCGATGGGCATTGGCCCGGTGCAGCAGCCGGGGCGCGTCCTCGAGCGGGGCATCGGGATCCCCGCCGACCTCGTTGCGCGAGAGCAGCGGCACATGGACGTAGAAGGCAGTGTCCTCGATCCCCTTGGCGGTGGCGGGCCCGCTCACCTGCTGGAAGCGCTGGACGAACCGCCGCCGCAGCCCCTCGTGCTCCGGCGTCCGCATGGCCGGGTCGCTGCCGAGCAGCGCGCCGGCCAGAAGATCGAGCGCGCGCGGCGTGGCGCGGCCCTGGGCCCGCGCGGCCGCGATCGCGCTCTCGAGCAGCGCGCGATCCTCCGGCGACGGCTCGGGGTGGCGGTCGTCCACATAGGTGCGATAGACCGGCAGGTGCACGATCGTCTCCACGATCGCTGCGGCCAGCTCGTGGAGCCCGACCGGCGGGGCCGCCCTGCGGTGCGAGAGCCGCGAGAGCCGGGAGGCGAGACGACGCACGCCGGCGGAGAGCCCGGCGTGCAGCACCCGGCGCTTCTCGCCCCGCGCCACCGCAGCGAATCCCATCGGCCGGCGGGTCAGCCGGCGATAGTCCCGCGCGATCTCCGCCGCGCCTCCGGGGTGCAGGAACAGGGCCTCGACCTGGTTCAGGAAGTCGTAGCCCGTGGTCCCGGCCACCGGCCACTCGTCGCGCAGCCGTTCGCCGCGTGAGAGGATCTTCTCGGCGAAGACCGGCTTGGGTCCCTCGGCGGCGGGGAACGCCGCGTCCGCGAGTCGATCGAAGTACCCCCGCGGATCCAGGAGCCCGTCGGGGTGGTCGATGCGGAGGCCGTCCACCCATCCCGAGCGGATCCAGTCCAGCACCAGCGCGTGGGTCCGGGCGAATACCTCGGGGTCCTCCATGTGGAGCGACACCAGGTCGTTCACGTCGAAGAAGCGGCGATAGTTGATCTCGCGGGCCGCGCGCCGCCAGTACACCAGCCGGTACCCCTGCTCCTCGAGCAGCGCCTTCATCCGCTCCGCGCCATCCTCCCCGGCGGCGTACGCGATGGCCGCGCGTTCGATCCGGCGGCGGGCTTCGGGCACCAGGGCGCACAGCTTGCGCAGCCGGCGCAGCGCCTCACCGGCGATCCGGCGCCGCCGCTCGCGGGCCCGCGCGGTACGCACCGTGCGCCGCGGCAGGCGCCGGCAGAGGTCGATGACGGCGCCGAGCGCCTGGGGGGCCGGGTGGCCGGCGCCCAGATCGGTCTCGCAGACCAGCCGCGCCGGCTCGAGCACGAGGGGGTAGCTCGCCGGGTCCAGCGGAAACGAGCGATCCCCGTAGCGGAGGCGCAGCGTGCCCTGCTCGAGCTTCACCGCCAGTTCGCCGCGGCGCACCACCCGCGGCCAGTAATCCCCGAGCACGGGGAGCAGCACGCGGCGATGCAGCTCCCGCTCGCCCACCCGCCATTCGATGTCGAACCAGCGCGCGTACGGCGAGGACGGGCCATGGGCGAGCACGTCCTCCCAGCGCCAGTTCTCCGGCGAGGCCGCCATGTGGTTGGGCACGATGTCGAGCACGAGGCCCATGCGCTCGGCGCGCAGCGTGCCCACCAGCCGCTCCAGCTCGGCCTCGTCGCCCAGCGCCGGCGCGAGCACGGCGGGGTCCACCACGTCGTACCCGTGCTGGCTGCCCTCCCGCGCGCGGAGGACCGGCGAGGCGTGGACATGGGTGACGCCGAGGGCGGCGAGATACGGCACCAGCTCGCGGGCATGGGCCAGGGAGAACCCGGCGTTGAGCTGCAGGCGGTAGGTGGCGAGGATCGGCGCGGCGGGCGGGCCCCTCATCCCCCGTTCTCGAAGCGGAGCAGCACCAGCGAGTGAGCGGATACCGTGAGCCCGCCTCGCGGCGCGCGGGTGCCGTGCTGGGCCGTGTTGACCAGCTCGACCCACCGACCGCTCTGCGGCAAGGACGGCAGCGTGAACTCGCGAGATCGCCCGCCGCCATTCACCACCAGCAGGATGGTCTCGCCCACGAACGCCCGGCCCCGTTCGTCCAGTTCGTCGGTGGCGCGGCCGCGGATCAGCATGCCCAGCAGGTGATTGTGCGCCTGCGCCCAGTCCTCCTCGGTCATGGGCCGGCCGTCGCCGTTGAGCCAGGTCAGGTCGCGGCCGCGCCCCCCCATGAGATCGCCCTGCCCCGCCGCGAGATCGCCGTACCGGAAGAACGTGCGCCGCCGGAGCACCGGGTTCTCGGCCCGGATGCGGAATACCCGGCGGGTGAACGCGAGCAGCTCTTCCTTGTCCGGCGAGAGGTCCCAGTCGACCCAGGCAATCTCGTTGTCCTGGCAGTAGGCGTTGTTGTTGCCGCGCTGAGTACGGCCGAGCTCGTCGCCGTGCGAGAGCATCGGCACGCCCTGGGAGAAGGCGAGCGTCGCGAGGAAGTTGCGCTTCATACGCTCCCGCAGCCGCATGACATGGGGCAGCTTCGTGGGACCCTCCACACCCCAGTTCCGGCTGAGGTTGTGGTCGTGACCGTCACGGTTCTCCTCCCCGTTCGCCTCGTTGTGCTTCCGGGCATAGCTCACGAGGTCGTGGAGCGTGAACCCGTCGTGGCAGGTCACGTAGTTCACACTCGCCTGCGGCGGACGCTGGCTGGCCTGGAAGAGATCGCTGCTGCCGGCAAGGCGGGAGGCCAGCTCGGGTACGCGCCCGGGGTGCCCGCGCCAGAACGCGCGCACCGCGTCGCGGTACTTGTCGTTCCACTCCACCCAGCCGATCGGGAACCGGCCGACCTGATAGCCGTCCGGGCCGAGATCCCAGGGCTCCGCGATCAGCTTGACCCGTGAAAGCAGTGGGTCCTGCCGCACCACGTCGAAGAACTTGCCGAACGGGTTGAAGGCGTCGGCATCGCGGCCCAGCACCGGCGCCAGATCGAACCGGAAGCCGTCCACGTGCATCTCGCGCACCCAGTAGCGCAGGCTGTCCATCACCAGCTGCATCGTTCGCGAGTGCCGGAGATCCAGGGTGTTGCCGCATCCGGTGTGGTCGACGTAGAACCGCGGCTCCGCTCGATCGAGCCGGTAGTAGGCGGGGTTGTCCACGCCCCGGAAGCAGAGCGTCGGCCCGAGGTGGCTGCCCTCGGCGGTGTGGTTGTAGACCACGTCGAGGATGACCTCGATCCCGGCGCGGTGGAACCGCTTGACCATCGACTTGAACTCGGTCACCTGCTGCCCCAGCCCGCCGGTCGCGTAGCGGACGTCAGGAGCGAAGTAGCCGATCGGGCTGTACCCCCAGTAATTCACCAGCCCCCGCTCGGCCAGGTGGCGATCGGTGACGAAGTGGTGGATCGGCAGGAGCTGGACCGCCGTGACACCGAGGCTGAGCAGGTGATCGAGGATGGGATCGGTCGCCAGGCCGAGATACGTGCCCCGCAGCGCCTCGGGCACGTCGGGGTGCCGCATGGTCATGCCCTTGACGTGGCACTCGTAGATCAGCGTGCGATTCCACGGCGTGCCAAGCGGCTTGTCGTCGCCCCAGGAAAACGCCGACTCGATGACCACGCACTTGGGCATCCCGTCGGCGTTGTCTCGGTCGTCGGGGACGAGGTCCTGGTCCGGATGACCGATGACGTAGCCCTGCAGCGTGTCGTTCCAGCGGATGGTCCCGCTGATCGCGCGGGCGTACGGGTCGAGCAGCAGCTTGGCCGGGTTGAATCGGCATCCACTCGTGGGCTCGTAGGGGCCGTGGACCCGATAGCCGTACAGCTGACCGGGGCGGACATCGGGCAGGTAGGCGTGCCAGATCTGATCGGTGCGCTCGCGGAGCGGAATCCGCTCCCGCTCGCGACGGTCGAGCGCGTCGAACAAGCACAGCTCGACGCCGGTGGCGTGATCGGAGAAAATCGCGAAATTGGTGCCTTCGCCGTCCCACTGCGCCCCGAGCGCCGCGGGCGAGCCGGGCCAGGCGCGGGTCACTGCGGTGTGCCGTCGAGATTCATCCCTCAAGCTACGACCGCGCCCGGCCCGCCCGGAAGACGCGGGACCACATGCCGCCGGCGGGGCGGCCTACTGCGCGGGACCGGGGTCGCCGCTTCCACCGTCGGCCACGTACAGCCACTCACCGGACGGCGCCCGCTCCCACACCGTCAGGTACTTCCCGTGCGACTGCTGGCCGCCCGCCTCGTAGACGTACTCGCCGACCGTCCACCCGAGGTCGCCGGAGGGGCCGATGCCCCCGAGCTTCGGGACCCAACGCAGGAGCTCGCCTTCGGCTGCCCCGCCCGCGGCGTCGGCCCGGATGCGCGCGCGCCCGATCACGAAGTCGGGTCCGCCGCCGAGCACCAGCGCATGCGGTGCCGCGAAGGCCGCGAACGCGGCCGCCCGCCCCTCCGCCACCGACCGCCCCGAGAACGCCGAGTCAGCCGCGAAGAGCGCGTGCCGGCCGACGCTGTCCGGTGGGGCCGCGGCGGCCGGGCGCTCCTGCGCGCGCTCAGGGAAAACCGGGCTGGAGTCGGTCGGCGCGGCCGCCGCCGCGCTCCCGTTCCAGGCCTCGACCCGCCAGCGGCCGTCGGGCTGTTTGCGCCAGAATGCAATGTACTTGCCGTAGCGCCGGCCATCCGGGGTCTCGAGCTCGAGCCAGCCGATCGTGTAGCCGACCCGCCCGTCGGGCGCGACCACGGCCTTCGCCGGTCGGGACGACTGCTTCACTCCCACCAGCCCGCCGAGGTAGGCCTCGATGGCGCCCCGGCCCCGGAGGTACGGCACGCCGGGCTGCAGGTACACCGCGTCGTCTGCCAGAACGCCGACGAACCCGGGCAAGTAGCCCTGCGCCGCCGTTGCCGCGGCGTGGGCGCGATCGGCGGCCAGGAGCCCCGCTCGTTCGGCCGCCGGATCCGCGCCGCGGGCCGAGGCGCACCCGGCGCTCGCGGCCAGGGCCAGTCCCAGCGCCAGCGTTCGGCCGTCTGCTCGCATCCTGTCCTCCGCCCTACTCGATCGTCTTGGAGAACCGGCGCACGCTCACCGCCACCAGCACCAGCGCGAAGACCACGAGCGTGAGGGCCTCCGGCCAGAGCTGGGCCGCGCTCACCCCCTTGAGCAGGACGCCGCGCAGGATCCGCAGAAAGTAGGTGAGCGGGAGGGCCGCGCCGATCCACTGCGCCAGCTCCGGCATCGCCGCGCGGGGGAACATGAACCCCGAGAGCAGGATGTTGGGGAGCAGGAGAAAGAAGCTCAGCTGCATCGCCTGGGTCTGGGTCCGCACGGCCGTGGAAACGAGGAGCCCGAGCCCGAGGCTCGCCACGATGAACGGCAGCGCCATGAGATAGAGCAGCGAGATGCTGCCGCGGAGCGGGACGTCGAACAGGAAGCGGCCGAGCACCAGGATCACCGTCATTTGCACGTACCCGATCAGCAGGAACGGGATCAGCTTGCCCAGCATGAGGCCGGCCTTGCTGATCGGCGTCACCACCAGCTGCTCGAGGGTCCCGCGCTCGCGTTCACGCACCACCGCCATGGCGGTGATCATGATCATCGTCATCGAGAGCAGGACGCCCACGATGCCCGGCACGATGTAGACCGCGCTCCGGAGGCCCGGATTGTACCACGGCCGCACCCGCACCTCGAGCGGGGGCCCGGCGCGGTTGCTGAGCGCGAGACCGCGCGCGGTCGCCGCCTGCGCCGCGCCCGCCATCGCAGCGTTGGAGGAGAGCGGGTCGGCGGCGTCAACTATCACCTGGGCCTGCGCGGGCCGGCCCCGCCGCACGTCGGCCATGAAGCCGGGCGGGATCACGACCGCCGCCTGGGCCTCGCCGCTGCCGATCCGGTCGGCGATCTCCCGCCGGCTCCGCACGTGGCCGACCAGGTCGAAGTTCCCGGTGTTGATCAACGTGGTGACCAGCGCCCGGCTCTCGGGCGTGCGCGACTCGTCGAGCACCAGCGTCGGGATGTGGCGCACCTCGGTCTGGATCGCGTACCCGAACAGGAGGAGCTGGATGGCCGGGATGCCGGTCATCATCGCCACGGTGAAGCGATCGCGCCGGAGCTGGGCGAACTCCTTCCAGAGCATCGGCCAGAGGGTCCACCGCCGGATGCGATCCAGCATCAGACGACCGCCCCTTCGTCCCGGCGCTGCAGCTCCACGAACACGTCCTCGATGCTCGGTTGCCCGAAGTGATCCAGCACCTCCGCGATGGTGCCGAGCGCGATGAGCCGCCCCCGCGACAGGAACCCGAGTCGCTGGCAGCGCTCGGCCTCGTCCATGTAGTGGGTGGTGACGAGGATCGTGGTCCCCTGCCCCGCGAGCGCGTAGATCCACTGCCAGAACAGCCGCCGGGACGCGGGATCGACCCCGGC
>DASUAH010000194.1:0-11535 GCA_035763885.1 Gemmatimonadales bacterium | reverse complement strand
CACACGCGGCCGCCCCTGGCGAGAAACCGTGTCAGATCCGCGGCTTCGCTGTGGGTGCAGTGCACGGCGGTCACCCGCTCGGCGCGGCCGAGCGTCTCATTCAGGAGCTCGAGCGGCCGCTGGCCGTACGCCGCGAGCGTCTCCTCGATCTCCTTCGGCTGCTCCTCCATGTGCAGGTGAAAGACCAACCCGCGGCGGGACGCCTCGGCGTAGAGCGACCCGATATCCTCGGGCCGGGCTGCGCGGATGCTGTGCGCCACGGCGCCGAGGCTCTGCGTCTTGGGATCGCGGACGGCGTCGAGCCGGTCCATCTGGCGCCAATACGCCTGGGGCGAGATCGAATCGAACCGGAGCGGCGCGCCCTCGAGCGGGCGGCCGATGCCGCCGGTGACGTAGTACGCCTCGAGCAGCACGATGCGGATCCCGGCGCTGGCGGCCGCGCCAAGCACGACGGCGTCCAGCGCGAAGTCCTTGGAGTCGCGGGCGTGGTGGAGATAGTGGAACTCGCCCACGGTGGTGATCCCCGCGTCGAGCATCTCGCCGAAGGCCTGCAGGCAGACTCGGTGGAGCGCATCCTCGTCGAGCCGGTCCACCAGCCGGTACATCGCCTCGCGCCAGGTCCAGAAGCTCCCGCCGCCGGCGGGGAACCGCTCGGCCTGGCCGCGGAGCGCCCGCTGGAAGGCGTGGGAGTGCGCGTTGACGAAGCCGGGGAGCAGGGCGCGGCCGGCCAGCCGCCGGGTGGGCTCCGCCGGGAGCCGGCCCACGGCGGCGATGCGCCCGTCCGCGCCGATGGCGATCCGGACGTCGGGCTCGAACCGGGTTCCGGTCCAGGTGAGATCCGCCTCTACGACCTCGGTCGCACTCATGGGGCCTCCGGTGACGCCGCAATATGCAAAGGGTTGCGCCGGGCTGCGTCAGGCGGAGCCGGGTCCACCGCGCGCCGCTTGGGGCACCAGCACGGCAACCCGGCGCGGGCGAAGTCGTTACCGGATGCTCCGCGCTCGGAGACGCCGGGGAGCGCGAGGCCTCGGGATTGCAGAGCGCCAAGCGACTCCATCTGCCAAATGTGACCGCATTTCCGCTCCCGGGGTCTTGTCGAGTGGTCGAGCCTTCCGACGGCGAGGTCGTCCGACGCGTCCTGGCCGGGGACACGGACGGGTTCGCAATTCTCGTTGCGCGCCATCGCGAGCGGATGGCCCGGTTCGCCGTGCACATGCTCGGCGACCGGGACGACGCCGAGGACGCGCTGCAGGAGGCGTTCATCCGGGCGTATCGGTCGTTGGCGCGCTGCGCGGACCCCGATCGGTTCGATGGCTGGCTGTTCCGGATCGTGATCAACCGCTGCCGGACGGCCGCGGGCCGGCGCGCCCGCCGCGAGCGGGCAATCAGGGACAACAGCCTCACGCTCGTCCCGGCGCCGCCCGGACCGACCAGCGGCGCCGAATGGCGGGACGCGGTCGTGCGCGCGCTGAGCCGGCTCGACGGCGACCAGCGCGAAGCCTTCCTGCTGCGGCACATCGACGGCCTGGGTTACGAGGAGATGGTGCGGCTGACCGGAGTGGGCGAGTCGGCGCTCAAGATGCGGGTCAAGCGCGCGTGCGACCGACTTCGCGTGCTGCTCGGGGAGTGGCGGGATGACTGATCATCGGGAGGACAGGCTGCTGGAGCGGGCGATCGACGAGCTCCGCCGCCCGGTGTCGCTCAGCGACGATTTCGACGCCGAGGTGATGGCGGGGGTGAAGCGGCCCGGCGCGTTCCGGCTGGGCGTGATCCTGCGCTCGCTGGGCGAGCGGCGGGTCGTCGCGGTGTCACCGATCGGGATGATCGGCGCCGCGGCGGTCATCGCGGGTGTGGCGGTCGGAGGCGCCGCCCTGTTCGCTCGGCTGCTGACCGGTGGAGTGACGCGCGAGGCGGCCGTCGTCACGGACGAGTCGCGAGATGTGCAGGTGGTGCGGTTCGTGCTCGCGGCGCCGGGCGCCGGGCGAGTGAATCTGGTCGGCGACTTCAACGGCTGGGACGCAGACGCGACTCCCCTGCGGCTCACCGGCAGCGGCGGGGTGTGGATCGCCGACGTGCCGCTCCGCCGCGGGCGCCACGAGTACGCCTTCCTGATCGACGGACACGAATGGCGCCCCGATCCGGCGGCGCCGCGCGCGCCGACGAACGACTACGACACGCCCAACTCCGCGATCATCGTGGGAGCCCAGGCCACCTGATGCACGTCACCCGCATCGCCGCGGCCGCCGCCCTCGTGCTGGCGGGAGCCAGGGCGGCGCACGCGCAGGACCCGGACCTGGCGGCGCGCCTGGAACCCTCCGCGCGCACACCGGTCCAGACGCTGGTGGATTCGGCGCGGGCCGGGGGGCTGCCCGCCCGGCCGCTGGTCGCCAAGGCGCTCGAGGGAACGGCGAAGCGCGCGAGCGGGGAGCGGATCGTGGCCGCCGTGCACGCTCTCCTTCGTGACCTTCGCACGGCGCGGTCCGCGCTCGGCCCGTCGGCGACCGAGTCGGAGATCACCATCGGCGCCGCCGCGGTGCGCGCCGGCGTTGATCCCGAGACGCTTCGTGGGCTGCGGGCGGTTCGCGCGGATCTGACGGTTCCGCTCGCGGTGCTCGCCGACCTGGTCGGCCGCGGCGTCCCGGCCGACACCGCTGCCGCCGCGATCCTCCAGCTGGCACAGCGCGGGGCACCCGACGCCGACTTC
Organism: Gemmatimonadales bacterium; assembly: GCA_035763885.1. GTDB lineage: Bacteria > Gemmatimonadota > Gemmatimonadetes > Gemmatimonadales > GWC2-71-9 > DASQPE01. The sequence goes on along the minus strand of DASUAH010000194.1, from coordinate 8,831 downwards.
ACGGGGCTCGCGCGACATGTGGTCCAGGACGTAGCCGCCGGGATCCCTCCGGGCGTGGCGGCCGCCGCGCGGGCGGGAACGCCGGCACCGATCACGCGCCCCGCGCCGCCGCCTGGAAGGTCGCGGCCGGCCACCCCGCCGCGGCCGCGTCCATGATCCCGATCCGGGCGCTCGGGGTCGGCCTCGCCGTCGGCACAATCACAACGCCCTGCGCCGCTCAGGTTGCGCTGTCGCTCGACGGCGCGGCCACGCGGGTCGCCTACACCGACGTTCCGGCGGCGTCGGCGTTCACCGTGACGCCGATGCTGCAGGTCACCCGTCCCCTGGTGTCGCTCTTCGCGGTCGGGAGCTTTTCGCAGGTCGATGGCAGCGGGTGGAGCCTGCAGGGCACGACGTCCGGATCGGTCTTCACACCGGGCGGGGCGGGCATCCGGCTCGAGGTCGGCGGCCTGGCGTCGGGCAGCACCCACGGGGACGGCAACGGTAGTGCGGCGCTCTCGGGGCGCGCCCGCCTGCACTGGGTCGGCAGCCGCGCGGGGGTGTGGGCGGGCGGCGGCCTGGGCGGCGCCTGGAACTCACTTCAGTGGCGGACGACCCGGGAGGCGAGCGGGGGAGCCTGGCTCCGCGCGGCGCCGCTCACCCTGATCGCCAGCGCGACGCCGACCTGGATCGGCGACAGCCTGCGGTTCATCGACACCGAGGGCACGGTCCGGCTGGTCCGCGGCGCCGTCGAGCTGGCGGCGTTCGGAGGACTTCGGCACTGGAGCCGGCCGAGCGGCGTCGGCAGCGACGCGTGGGCCGGAGTGAGCGGCGTGGTATGGCTCGGCCCGAACGTGGGCATCGTGGGCGGTGGCGGCGCGTATCCCACCGATTATGGACAGGGCCTGCCGGGCGGCAGCTACGTCACCTTGGGCATCCGCGTGGCCACGCGCAGGCCCGCCGAAGCCGAGCGCGCCCGCGAGCCGTTCCGTCGGCCGGAGCTCACGCTGCCCCGCCGCGTGGTTCCGGCCTTCGAGGTGCGACCGCTCGGCGACGGCCGGCGCATGGTTCGGATCGAGGCGCCCGCGGCGCGACGGGTGGAGGTCATGGGCGATTTCACGGAATGGAAGCCGGTGGCGCTCAGGCGCGGGAGCGGATCGGCGTGGACTGTCGCACTGCCCATACGGCCGGGAACTTACCGGATGAACATCCGCATCGACGGCGGCACCTGGTCCGTACCGCCCGGCGTGACGGCGCTGCAGGACGACTTCGGGGGCTCAGTCGGGATCCTGCGGGTCGAGTGACCGCACCGGCCCTCGGCGGGTCTCTTGGGATGAACTTCTTCGCCATCACGGAGCTACGTATGCGAAAACTTGCAGTCGCGCTCGCCGGTGTGCTGGTGGTGCCGTCCCTCGCGGCGCAGACCCCGGCGCACGACCCGTCGAGCACCCTGGAGCAGGTATTGCCCGCGGAGGTCGCGGCCAAGGTCCTGCAGCACATCGCCGACGCGCGGAGCCGGCAGTTGCCCGCCGCGGCGCTGGAGCACCGCGCGCTCGAGCTGGCGGCGAAGGGCGTCGCTCCCGCGGATATCGAGCAGGCCGTCGCCCGGCAGGGGGCGGCGATGGAGGCGGGGCAGCAAGCGCTCGCCGCCGGCGGGCGGACCGAGCCGGCCGATGACGAGGTGGAGGCCGCGGGAACCGCGCTCGGGAAGGGCGTGGACGGGGCCGAGATCAGCGAGTTGGCCAAGTCGGCGCCATCGGGGCGCTCGCTCGCGGTGCCGCTCGCGGTGATCGCGAGCCTCACCGAGCGCGGGCTGCCCTCCGATGACGCGCTGGCGCGGGTGCTCGCACGGCTGGAAGCGCGCGCGTCGGACGGGGAGCTGCAGCAGCTTCCCGAGCAGGCCGGGCAAGGTGTGGCCCACAAGCCCGAGCTAACGGGACCGGGGCTCGCGGACACCAAGCGTCCGGAGGGCGCCGGTCCGCCGAGCGCGGCTCCAGTAGCGGGTGCTCCGACATCGGTTCCGACGAACGACGGACGTGGCTCTCGTCCGACGACGCCGGGCAAGCCGACCACCCCGGGCCGGCCCTAGCACCAAGTCGGTCGAACTGATTCGCGCGGGGAGTCGGCGGGAGCGCGGAGGCGGCACGGACACCGGTGCCGCCTCCGCGCGTTTCTGGGAGAGTCACGAAGCGGAAATAAGCCCGGCCGTCCGCCCGTCTGCAGCGCCTGCGCGAGCTGGCCCGCGGTGGCGAACCGATCAGCGGGAATGGGAGCGAGGGCGCGTTGGATCGCGTGATCGATCGCATCCGGCACGCTTGGCCGCACGCGGCGCACGCTCGGCACCGGATCGTTGAAGCGCTTCACGATGATCTGCTGCGCCGTCGCACCGGTGTAGGGCGGCTCGCCGGTGAGTAGCTCGTAGAGCACCGCGCCCAGGCTATAGACGTCGGTGCGAGCGTCCAGCCCCTTGTCGCCGCTCGCCTGCTCCGGGCTCATGCAGGCCGGCGTGCCCAACGCCATCCCGGTCTGGGTCAGCCCCTCGTCCGCGCCGAGCGCCCGCGCGATGCCGAAGTCGGCCACCAGGGTCGAGCCGTCCTTCGTGAGCAGGATGTTCTCGGGCTTGATGTCGCGGTGCACGATCCTGGTGCGAAGGTCGGCCAAGGGTACCTGTCTGGAGGAGTCAGCGGAGTCGCCTCAAGCATACCCGCGAGCGTCGGAGGGGGCCAGAGCGGGAGCGCCGGTGGTCTTCGGCGGCGAGCGCCGGTAGCTTCGAGCACCGGTAGCTTCGAGGAAGTGAGGTGCACCACGACCCGGAGGCTCTCATGGCGGACCGAGTGAGAAAGGTCAACTACTGCTACGTTGTCGTCCCCAACCGTGCCGGCCAGGGTGACCGCCTGCTGAGCGAGCTCGACCGCTCGGGCGTGAACCTGCTCGCCTACACCGGCTTCCCGATCGGCGGCGGGAAGTCCCAGATCGATCTCGTGCTGGAGGACACGAATGCGCTCAAGCGCGCGGCGCGGAAGAACGGCTGGCGGCTGAGCAAGGTGAAGAAGGGATTCCTGGTGCAGGGGACCGATCGGGTGGGCGCGGTGCACCGCCACCTGCGGAAGCTCGCGGATGCAGGGATCAACGTCACCGCGGCGGACGCGGTCACGGCGGGGCAGGGGCGGTACGGGATGATCCTGTGGGTGAAGCCGCGCGACTACGCGCGAGCGGCCAGGGCGCTCGGGGCGCGCTAAGGTGTGTTTGGCAGAGGCCGGCGTGCGGGGCGCTCGCACCGGCGTGCGGGGCACTCGCACGCCGGTGACTCGCGCCCGGCCGCCCTACGTCGCGCCGCGGGCGAACTGCGTTACCGCGCTGCTCAGCTCCTCCGGCGCCTCGAGCGAGAGGAAGTGTCCCGCGCCGCGCACCAGCACGGGCCGATCGATCCGGGCATACTCCGGCCGCACAGCCTCCCAGCTCGGCCAGTGGCGGACGAGCGAGAGGAACGCACGGTAGTGGCCCCGCCGGTTCCCGACCCGCGACAGCTCGGCGAGCAGCGCGCGCGGGAACGATGCCGGGCGGCGGACACCGCCCTCGAAGACCTTCCGCTCCAGGATCGGGTGCCGGAGCCGGAATACCGTCCCGCCCAGCACTGGAATGGGGCCAGGCCCAACAGGACGTTGGCGACCGCATTGCCCCGCCGGAGCCCGCGGCGCCGACCTTGGACCTGGCGGTCCAGCGAATCGTGTTTCAGCCGGGCGGCCAGAGCGGGTGGCACACGCATCCCGGTCCCGTCTTCATCCAGGTGGTGTCGGGGGTGATGACGTTCTACGAATCCGACGATCCCGAGTGCGAGCCGATCGTCCGGAGCGCGGGCCAGGGATATCTGGACGTGGGCGAGCACGCACACATCGCTCGCAACGAGACCGGCACCATCGCCGAGAACCTGGTGACGTATCTCGCGCCGGTGGGGGCGGCGCTTCGGATCGACGCGGACGCGCCGGGGAACTGCCCGTTCTGACCTCGCTGCCGGCGAGTGGAGTCGCCCCTCGGTCTCGTGGCGATGCCCTGCGATTCTCTGGCCGGCCGAGGGACGCCTTCCTATAGTAGGGCGGCGCCCCGGTCGTGCCGGAATGGCACGCGGGCGTACCCTACAGGAGGCCACTCCCATGCGTCGCGCTGCGCTGCTCGCCCTCGCGCTGGCGGCCTGCGCCGATCCGCCGACCGGCACCACCGGATCGGACCCGGCAGCCGCCGCCGCCGTCACAGCGACCGATCTCCCCGCACTCCCGGCGCCCCGCCGCGCGATTCCGACGATCAGCGCCACCTGCCCGACAGGCACGACGTCCGCCGCGGGCGCGCTGCCGGGCAGCGGTGCGCTCTTCCTCATCTGCGTGCCGCCGGTCCCGCTCTGGAACGGCAGTCTGGTGGTCTACGCGCACGGCTACGTCAACCCGTTCGACCCGCTTGCGATCCCGGCCGACGAAATCGCCGGCGTCCCGGTCTCCCAGATCGTTCCCGGCCTCGGCTTCGCCTACGCCACGACCAGCTACCGGAACAACGGCCTGATCGTGTTCGAGGGCGAGCGCGATCTGCTCCGGCTGGTGCATGAGTTCGAGCGGCAGTTCGGCAAGGTTCCCGGGCACATCGTGGCGGGAGGTGTCTCGGAGGGCGCGGCCATCGCCGTGCTCGCGGGCGAGCGGTACCCGGAGCTGTTCGATGGCGTCCTCGCGGCGTGCGGGCCGATCGGCGACTTCCGGGGGCAGCTCGACCACCTGAACGGCTTCCGGGTGCTGTTCGACTTCTTCTTTCCGAACGTGATCCCCGGGAGCCCCATCGCCATTCCCGACGCGGTGATCCAGGCCTGGCTGGCCGGGTCGCTCCAGGCCCAGGTACTGGCGGCGCTGCAGGCGAATCCGGTGAACGCCGTGGCGTTGTTCGGCGCCGCGGGGATCACGCTGCCGCCCGGTCCGCCGCCCGCGTACGTGGCGGAGTTCACGCTCCGCCTCCTCGCCTACAACATCCTCGGTACCGGCGACGTGCAGAGCCGGATCGGGCAGCCGTACGACAACAGCGCCACGGTCTACCCGCCGCCGGTCAACAACGCCCTGATCCCCCGCTTCACCGCCGACCAGTCGGCGCTCAGCCAGCTCGAGGCCAAGTACGAGACCGACGGGAAGCTCCGGGTGCCGGTCGTCACGATCCACAACCTGTTCGACCCGATCGTGTCGTTCGCGCAGGAGGCGCTCTACGCGGCGAAGGTGCAGGCGGCGAGCGCGGGCTCGCTGCTCACGCCGTTCCCCACGCCGCTCGCGTCGCCGTTCGGGCACTGCGTGTTCACGCTGGCGGAGGTGCAGGGCGCGCTCGCACTTCTGGTATCGGAGGTGAGTGGGCAGGCCCTCGCCGCGCGATGACCCGCGCCCGGACGCGGCAGGGCACCGGAGTCACTTGGCGCGGGTGAGCCTCCCGCGAGCTGTGCCGGGCGCGCACCTCACTCTTGCAGGGCCCGCTCTCGCAACAGCGCCATGAATTCGAGAGCGTTGGTCGTGCCGTAGTTGGCGTAGCAGTTGTTGTAGAGCACGTGGACCTCACGGGCCTCGTCGGCCGCCTGCCGGACCCGGGGCAGCCATTCCTCGAGCTCGGCCTGCGTGTAGAGATACCGGTACCGCTCGGCTACGCTCACGTTCCGCTGCTCCCAGGTCTCGGCCCGGCGCCCGTGCAGCCGGACCAGGGCGAGCCGCGGCGAGGTGACTGCCATGATCGGGGGGACGCTGCTCGCCATGCCCTGCGGCTCGTCCACCGCGACGAACGGGAGATCGTGCTCGGTGAGAAACGCCAGGGTCCGCTCGGCGACCGGCCCGGTGAGCCAGCGGCGGTTGCGGAACTCGATCGCCGCGGGGTGGTCGCCCAGGCGCTGCTTGGCCTCGACCAGCGCGTGCCGGGATTCCCGGCTCGGCACGAACCACCGCGGGTACTGCAGCAGCACCGCGCCGAGCTTCCCGGCGGCGTGGAGGGGCCCCAGCGCGTCCACGAACCACTCCCAGACCGCGTCGGTGACGTCCGACGGCAGATCCTTGGCGTAGACTCGCTGCTTCTCCCGCAGCTCGGTCGGCAGCGCCTGCCGCAGCTCGCGCGGCAGCCGAGCCACGTCGGTCGCATGGCCGGTCATCAGCGCGTTGGCCTTGACGTTGAAGGTGAAGTCTTCCGGTGTCCGGTCGACCCAGAGCTCTGCGCTGCGGCGCGAGGGTAGCGCGTAAAACGGCGAGTCCACCTCGACTACGGGGAACCGTGAGGCGTAATAGCGGAGCCGATTCTCGGCGGACGTCGCGCTCGCCGGGTAAAAGACTCCCGGGGCCGTGAGGGTCGGGTCGGTCCATCCCGCCGTGCCCACGCGGATCGCCGCCCCGCTGCGGGAACGCACGATCAGCGCCTGGCTGACCGGCACCAGCTCCGCCCGAGCCCGGGCCGCGAGCGGGCCAGGATCGTGGACCGGGTCGGTCAGCAACCGGCGCGCCCAATCCGCTGACAAGCCCTGCGGGACCGATCAGACCATTTCATTGCGCCGAGGCGCACCCCGCCGGCCGCGAGCCCGCGCCGGCAGGCTCGAGGGCCTCCGCATCGCGTCGAGCGGGGATGGCCCCCGCCCCTCGGGCGAGCCTCATGCCATCGTTCGCAGGTACTCGTCGAGACGATCGTAGCTCGCGGACCAGCCTTCCTTCATCCCGGTGCCGAGCACCGCGTCGCGAGCCTCCTTCGACGGGTAGAGCACCGTGCACGTCATCGTCGTCTTCCCGTCCTCCTCGGAGAGGACCAGCGTGTTGAGCGTTTCGGGCCAGTCGCCGCCCCACGATTCGGTGGAGACCAGCCGCTCGGGCGGCGTGATCTCTCGATACACGCCGTGCATCCCCATCTCGGTGCCGTCGGCACGGCGCCAGACGAAGTGCCACGCCCCGCCCGGGCGGAGACCGATCTCGCAGACCGGCATGGTCCAGCCTTCCGGGCCCAACATCCAGTGCGGCAGGTGCTCCGGGCTGGTCCAGGCCTCCCAGACGAGCCTGCGCGGCGCGTCGACCACCCGTGTCGCCACAAGCTCCCGATCCGACGGCGTCGTGAACGTCGTCGCGCCGACCCTATCTGCCGTCTTTGCCGTGGCCATGATGCCTCTCCCTTGCTTTCAGGTGTTGCAGGTACGCATCCAGGCGTTCGTCCGAGCCGGCAGGGCCGCCACTGCGCCTCGCGCCCGCGCGAGATGAGGCCGGCGCGCTCGAGCCGCGGCGGCCGCTATTCCGTCGGCAGGCTCGCTACGTGTACGACCGGCCGGATTTCGACGGTACCCTGGCGTGCCATGGGGATCCGGGCGGCGATGGCGATCGCCTCGTCGAGATCCCCGGCGTCGACCAGGAAGTAGCCGCCCAGCTGCTCGCGCGTCTCCGCAAACGGACCGTCGGTCACGAGCCGTTTGCCCGCGCGGACCCGGACGCTGGTCGCCGTGGAGGTCGGCTGCAGCGGCGCGGCAGCGAGATACTGGCCGGCCGCATTGAGCTGGTGCGCGAGCTGCGCGGACTCCTGGTAACATTGCTCCCGCTCGGTCTCGTCCAGGGCGTGCTCGTCCGCGTAAATCAGCAGCATGTACCTCACGAGTGTCTCTCCGTTCCAGCCAGGCTAGCCGCCGGCCATGGCGCCCACGACGAGAAAGGGCTCGGCCCCCGTCGCGACCGGGGCGGGCAGCGAGGCATCCGGCGGCTCGTGGGACAGATCCTGCTCGCAGGCGAAGAACCTCACGAACGACCGGCGCCGCTGGGTGACGTGGTCGCGGATCGTCCCGCGCAGCATCGGATAGCAGGCCTCGAGCGCGTCGAGGACCGAGCGCTGCGTGGCCTGATTCTCCACGTCGAGCGTCACCTCGCCGTCCACCCGCGCGAGCGTCCGCAGATGTGCCGGGAGCACCACCCGGATCATGGCAGCGTCTGGACCTCGACGGACAGCACCGCAGGAAGATCCCGGACGATGGGGGTCCAGGTGTCGCCGGCGTCGGCCGATGCGTACACCTGCCCGCCGGTGGTGCCGAAGTACACGCCGCAGGAATCGAGCGAGTCGACCGCCATCGCGTCGCGCAACACGTTGACGTAGCAGTCCTGTTGCGGCAGCCCCTTGGTGAGCGCCTCCCACTCGTTCCCGCCGGTCCGGCTGCGGTACACGCGCAGCTTCCCCTCGGGCGGGTAATGCTCGGAGTCGCTCTTGATCGGGACGACGTAGATGGTGTCGGGCTCGTGCGCGTGCACGTCGATCGGGAACCCGAAGTCGGTGGGCAGATTGCCGCCGACGTCCTGCCACGATTCGCCGGCATCGTCGCTGCGCAGGACGTCCCAGTGCTTCTGCATGAACAGCACGCCGGGACGCGACCGGTGCATCGCGATGCGGTGGACGCAGTGGCCGACCTCCGCCTCCGGGTCCGGGAGCTCGTACTGGGACTTGAGGCCGCGGTTCGCCGGCCGCCAGGTCTTGCCGCCGTCGTCGGTCCGGAACGCGCCCGCGGCCGAGACGGCGATGAAGATCCGCTCCGGATCGCTCGGATCCAGCACGATCGTGTGCAGGCACATCCCGCCGGCGCCGGGCTGCCAGAGGTGCCCTTTCGCGCCGCGCAGCCCGGGAAACTCCTGCCAGGTCTGCCCGCCGTCGGTCGAGCGGAACAGGGCGGCGTCTTCCACGCCGGCGTAGACGGTATCGGGGTCCGTGAGCGACGGCTCGAGATGCCAGACGCGCTTGAACTCCCAGGGGTGCTGGGTGCCGTCGTAAAACTGATGGGTCCCGGTCTCGCCTTCATAGATGAATTTGTTACCTGCCGGCGTCCAGGATTTTCCGCCATCGTT
>DASUAH010000193.1:0-4850 GCA_035763885.1 Gemmatimonadales bacterium | reverse complement strand
GTGCCGAAGATCCTTCCCCGGGGATGGCCGAGGATGTGAACGCGGGGATGCCGGACGGCGGCGACGAGCCGGCCCGTCTGATCGTCCGGACGCCGCAGCAGCGAGTGGCAGGACGCCACGACGATCTCGACCTCCCGGAGGTCATCCTCGCCCATGTCCAGCTCCCCCGCGGGAAGGACGTTCGTCTCGATGCCCCGCAAGATGCGGATCCCCAGCCTTCCGTCCATACGCGCCAGGGCCGCGTGCTGCCGGCGCATCTTCTCCGCGGGCATCCCGTTGGCGATCGCCAGGCCGCCGCTGTGGTCCGTGACCGCGATGTAGGCGTAGCCAAGGTCCTGGGCGGCACGGACCAACGCCCGCGGTGAGGCCGTGCCGTCCGACCAGGTAGTGTGGTTCTGCAGGTCGCCTAGGCCACTGCGTATCCGAAGGAGGGAACGACCGTGATCCTCATCCTGCTCTGGTTGCTGGGCGTGCCGCTCGGCCTTATCATTATCTTGTGGTTGATTGGGGTTGGTCGGTAATCGAGACGATGCGCCCGCAGATCCTGCTCGAGATCGAGGCGCCCGACCGCTGGCTGTACATGTACGTCGACGACGACTGCGAGGTCCGGCTGGTCACGCGGGATGAGTGGGAGGCTCTGTTCCGCCCGGGTCCGGAGGATCAGTCCTAGCCCGCTCCCTCTCGCCTGGAAGATAAGGGATCGCGGCGCCCGCCGCTGACGCCGCGAACAGGATCAGGTACCACTGCGCCGTCCACGAGTGCGTCATCGCCGCCCAGGATGTCGTCCTGATCAGATAGATCAACGCGACGAACACGCCGGCGGTCAGCACGCTCCACCGCACGACCCAGCGCTCGGTGAACCGCACGGCTTCCGCCGCGAACGCCAGCGGCAGCGCGGCAACCGCCGCCGCGGCGATGACGTACACGCTCCCCAGATCCGTCAGCGACGGGTCGCCGCCCGCCGCGGCTCGGATCGCGCCGACGCTCGTTCCCACGACGGTGGCGATGGCGGCGCCGCCCACCACCGCCCAGGCCAGCCGCCGGCCGCGTGAGGGCGCCGGCGTCCATCCCGCCTCCGGGGCCCTCGCGAGCGCGGGGAGGAATCCCCAGACGCCGGCGCAGAGCGCCACGACCCACCCGGCGACGGCGAGCACCTGGCCCACCAGTTTCGTCACGTAGTGCGCCCGGAACACGAACGCCAGCGCGGGGCCCCAGAGGACGATGCTGAAGGCGACCAGGGACAGCACCGTCCGGCACGAGGCGGCGAACGCGCTCAGGAGCCGCCCCGCGATCGGGCGGGCGAAGGTGAGGAGCAGCAGCAGGGCGCCGATCGCCAGGGGCGGGAGGAAGAGCGCCACGTCGTCGCGCAGGAGATCGATCCCGGTGTAGGTCGGCTTGACGTCGGCCGTGCAGCCGCGCACTCCGACGAACGGAAGCAGGAAGGACAGGAGCGCGACGACATAGGCGCTCCGCGACAGCGCGGGGGGAAACGGCCGCCTCGCCGGCATACACTCCTCCCACACCTTGCGCCGAGCCGTGTGGTGGGCGAGGCAGGGGTCGAACCTGCGGCCTTCCGGGTGTAAACCGGATGCTCTCCCGTTGAGCTACTCGCCCCGCCCCGATTATAGCAGGGCGTCCTCAGAAGGTCGTGCCGACGCCCACCAACCAGGACGGATTGCGCAGCAGATCCTTGCCCCCCAGGGTCACACCCCAGATCCTCGACAGCCGGTACCGCGCCGTCGCGTCGACCGTGAACAGGTTCACGTTGTAGGCGTCGAGGCTCAAGGTGAACGGATCCGAGACGCGATAGTCCAGCCCTACCCCGGCCTGTGACTCGTACACCCCGGCGCGCCAGCGCAGCCGGTCGGTGAACGGCCCGCCGACCTGGAGCACGAAGCGGTTGCCCGCGCCGACGTCATGGAGGCCGAGGTGGTAGGACCGGCGCGCCTGCGGCATGAGCGTCAGGTCGAGGCTGTGGCCGCCCCGGCCGCCCATGTACCAGACGCCGTAGTGCCCCGTGTACCAGCGGCCCGGGTTCGCGCCGTCGACCCGGCCGAGGAACGAGCCGGCCTGGCCCACCACCGCCCGCGCCTCCTGCACCCCGGCGCGCACCTCGTCGACGAGCTGGTTCACCTTCGCCACGTTCTCCTTGTTCACCGCGCCCTGGAGGTCTTCGGCCATCCGGCGGATGCGCTCGCCGCTCTCGCGGAGCGAGGCCGCCATGACGCGGATGTCCTCGGAGAGCTTCCCGCCCGCGGACGTCTCGTCCATGAAGGTCCGGACGCGCTCGGACGACGCCTCCAGGTTCTCGGCCATCGCCCGGAGGTCGCCGGCGATGGCCGCGACGTCGCGGTCAACGATGACCTGGATGCGCTGCGTGGTGGCCTCGATGTTGTCCCCCGCCCGGCGCACTGTGTCGGCGACGATCCGCGCCTGCGCCACCGTCTCCCGGGCCAGCGCGGTGGCTTCCCGCGCGTTGCGCAGCGTGGCGCGCAGGTCCTCGCGCATCTGCGGGTCGGTGATCAGCTCGTTGGTGTTGTCGACGAGGGTGGTGATGCGGTCGCCGAGGTCTTCGAGGCGCCGGCCCAGCCGCTCGAGCGAGAGCGGCTCCTCGCCCGGCACCTCCGTCCCCCGCGCGATGGGCGCGCCCGCGGTCGCCGGCGGCGTGATGGCGAAGTAGCGGTCGCCCACCAGCCCGCTCGTCGCCGGCTGGAAGCGGGAGCCCGAGGGGATCGCCACGTCGCTCCTGATGAAGACGGTGACCCGCGCCAGGACGCGGCCCCGGCCGTCCTGCGCCAGGCCCACGCGCCGCACCTCCCCGACGGTGACGCCGGACAGGCGCACCGGCGTCCCCTTCTCCAGACCGGCCGCGTCCTTCATCACGACGTGCAGCTCGTAACCCTGGGGGCTGCGAAGGGTGCCGCCGCGCAGGTACCACACGACGCCCACGACGAGCAGGAAGGCCACGATCGTCATGAGGCCGACGCGGGTTTCAGGGCTCATCCCTGATCACCTCTCGATCCCCCACCGGCGGGGGATGGATGAACTGCCGGATCTCCGGGCGCGGATCGGCCATCACGTCGCGGGGCGTCCCCACGGTGATCAGCCGTCCGTCCATCAGCACGCCGACGCGATCTCCGATCCCGAAGGCCGTCCACAGGTCGTGCGTCACCACGACCGAGGTCACGGCGAGATCGTTCCGCAGGCGCCAGATCAGGCTCTCCACCTCGCGCGCGGCCGGGGGATCCAGCCCGGCGGTAGGCTCGTCGTAGAAGACGAGGTCGGGGTTCAGGGCCAGAGCCCTTGCGATGCCGACACGCTTGCGCATGCCGCCGCTCAGCGTGGCCGGCATCTTCCCCTCGGCGCCCGGGAGCCCCACGAGATCGAGCAGCGTCGCCACCGTCTCCCGGATCATCGTCTCGCTCTCGCCGCGGTGGCGGCGGAGCGGGAAGGCGACGTTTTCCCCCACGGTCATCGAGTCGAAGAGGGCCGCCCCCTGGAAGACCACGCCCATCCGCATCCGCAGCGCGTCGAGGGCCTCGCCCTCCAGAGCGTGCAGCGGCGCGTCCCAGAGATAGATCTCCCCCTCGTCGGGACGCAGCAGCCCGATGAGGTGCCGCAGCAGGACGGTCTTTCCGGTCCCGCTCGGTCCCATGATCACGAAGATCTCCCGCTCCTCGACCTCGAGCGAGATGCCGTCGAGGACGGTGACCGGCCCCAGCCGCTTGCGCACCCCCCGGACCTGGATGACCGGCGCGGGCATCGGCATCAGAAGAGCAGGACGTCGAGGACGTAGTTGCCGCCGAGGATGAGCAAGGTGGCGACGACGACAGCCGCGGTTGCGGCGCGCCCGACACCCTCGGCGCCCCCGGCGGCCGTGAGTCCCCGGTGGGAGCCGACGACGGCGATGATCATCCCGAAGAGCGCTGCCTTGACCAGCCCTCCGACGAGATCGTGCAGCTCCAGGAAGCGCCGGATCGAGGTCAGGTAGGTCGTCGTCCCCACCCCGGCCAGGCCCGCCACCCCCCACCCGCCGATGAGGCCGGCAACGTTGGCGAAGATGGTGAGGATGGGGAGGACGATCAGGCTGGCCAGCACCCGGGGCACCACCAGGTAGCGCACCGGATCGGTGGCCATGACCCGCAGGGCGTCCAGCTGCTCCGTCACGGCCATTGTACCCAGTTCCGCCGCGATCCCCGCGCCCGTCCGCCCCGCCGCGGTGACCGCGGTGAAGACCGGCGCGGCCTCCCGCGCGAGCGAGACCGCGACGAGGCCGCCGACGAACCCGGGGACGCCGAGCGCGTTCAGCTGGCCTGCCGACTGGAAGGCGACCACCATCCCGGCGAAGGCGCCGGTGACCACGATGAGGGGCAGGCCGTCCACCCCGATCTGCGACATCTGCCGTATCGTGAGCCGCGGCTCGAGCCGGCCCCGCGCCATCCAGCGCAGCGCGCCCCCGAGCAGGAGCGTCATTCGCCCCGCCTCCTCGAGGAAACGGATGGCGTTCCGCCCCAAGCGGTCGAGCAGGATCTCTTGTGGCATAGGCTGTGCCGTGCATATATTCGCGGCGGGATGAGGGAGGGCCTACGCGCCCGGGCCACCCCGGCGGCGGCGGAGGGATGGACCCGGCTCCGGCGAACCTCCCGGGAGTCCTTATCTCAGGGAGGTGCTTCGGTGCGGCGGATGACCTGGGGGCTCGGACTCGTCGCGGCGCTCGTGCTGGGGATCGCGGTCGGGGCGGTCGCACAGTCGTTCGGGTACTTCTACGACGGCACCGACTTCGCGGGCGACTTCGACGAGACCGAGAAGCTGCTCTACATCGCCGGCGTGCTCGACGCGATCAGCCTGGA
>DASUAH010000192.1:0-3788 GCA_035763885.1 Gemmatimonadales bacterium | reverse complement strand
GTTCGTGATCAGCGCATCGTACCGGGCTCCGATCGGGTTCACCGCGAAGACATATCCGGTGCGGCCGTTCAGGCCGGTTCCTGCGGGCGCCGTGGATCCCGATCCTGTGGCCGGCGGCGGCGCTGCTCCTGGTTGGCGGCGCGCTCCTGGTCCACAGTGGCCTGCGGCCGTTCGAGACCCTCCGCGTGCGGCTGGGAGCGGTGCGGCGCGGCTCCTCGCGGCGCCTGGATGGCGCCTATCCGACCGAGGTGCAGCCGCTGGTGGATGAGCTGAACGGTCTGCTCGACCACAATGAGCAGGCCATCAAACGCGCGGCCACTCAGGCGGCGAGCCTCGCTCATGCTCTCAAGACCCCGCTCGCGGTGCTGGCGAACGAAGCCTCCCGGCTCGCGAAGGTCTGCAACGACCCGGCCGCGGTCCAGGCCGTAGACCACCAGGCGCGCGTCCTGCGCGAGCACATCGACACCCACCTGGCCCGCGCCGGCGCGACCGCCTCGGGCCAGGGACTGGGCGCCAGGTGCGATGTCGGAGAGACCGTGGACGGGCTCATCCGGGCGATGCAGCGAATCCGCCCGGCGCTGGACGGCGGCATCGAGGCCCGCGTGGCCCCCGTCGCGTTTCGCGGGGAGCGCCGGGATCTGGAGGAGATCCTCGGCAACCTGCTGGACAATGCCTGCAAGTGGGCCCGGGGCCACGTCGTGCTGGAGTGCCGGCGGCAGGACGCCTGCCTCACCTTCACCATCGACGACGATGGGCCGGGCCTCGATGCCCCCGCGCGCGAGGCCGCGTTCCGGCGCGTCGCCCGGCTCCAACCGGCGGGGCCGGGAACCGGGTTCGGGCTTGTGATCGTTCGCGACCTGGTCGAGACCTACGGCGGGACGGTCGAGCTCGCCGACTCGCCGCTCGGCGGGCCCGGGTGACACTCCCGGCCGCCGACGTGGAGCGCCCACCGCGGGAGCCTCCCATCGGATGAGCGTCAGCCTCCCAACGGGTGAACGTCGATGACGCGTTCAGGGCAACACCGGGCATCGCGCGGATGCGCCTGACTCGCAGTACGCAATCGGAACGCCGTTGACAGGGTCCGCGCGCCGTAGTACTGTGGCACCCTCTCAGATACGCTGAAGCCCGGCGCGGTACCTGGTCGCCGATGCGTTGGGTGGAGTGAATCGCGAAACCGGCTGAGTGGCGGGGTCCGCCGGGACCCTTCCAGGCCGGTTTCGTGCTTTTGTCGAGGCGGTGCGATGACCATCACCGTCCAGGTCGCCCCGGAGTTGGCCCGCGCGCTGCGCCACCGGGGTCCTCCCTCCGCGCAGACGGCGGAGCTCGAGCGCATCGCCACCGAGCTCGGCGTCTCGTTCCGCCCGCTTCATCCCGATACCGACGACGTCACTCTCAGCTCGTATCTCGTGGTCGACGTGTCCGATCCCGACCTCGCCGAGCGGGTGATGGCGCGGCTCCGGCAGAGCCCGGCGATCAAGGCGGCCTATGTGAAGCCGCCGGAAGCGATGGCGTGAGCCACCGCGTTCCAGTCACAAGGAGGCAGCTATGCCAATTCGTAGAACCCCGTCCAGCGAGCCGCCGGAGCATCCGGCCGGGCCGCCGGCGTTGACCAGGGAACGAGAGCTCATCGTTATCGCCGAGCCCGCGGTCGGGCTGCGGGCCACTGCCGAGGGCCTGTCCTCGGTCGCCGGCGTGGACCTGAGCTCGCTGGCGGAGATGCTGGAGGCGGCCGGCGCCCGGATGCGGCCGCTGTTCGGCGCCAGCGTGGAGCGCATGCGCGGCGACGGACGGGCCAGAGTCGCCGCTGCGGGGGCGGAGGGTATACCGGCGCCCGACCTGTCCGGCTACTACCGCGTGGACGCGCCGGACGAGCAGCTCGACGAGATCGCGGCCGAGCTCCGGAGCCACCCGGCCGTTCATGCCGCCTATGTCAAGCCGCCCGCGGAGCCCGCCGTGGTGAAGACACCGATAGACACCGGTCGGCTCAAGGGCGCGACGCCGACGGTCGTTGCGGCTCCGCCGCAGTTGCTCAACGACATGCTGCCCCGGGCCGAGGAGGCGCCCCCGGTCTCGCCTGATTTCACGGCCCGACAGGGGTACCTGGGAGCGGCACCGGCCGGAATCGACGCCCAATTCGCGTGGACCCAGCAGGGCGGAAGCGGCGCCGGCGTGAAGATCATCGATGTCGAAGGTGAGTGGCGCTTCACCCACGAGGATCTGGTGCAGAACCAGGGCGGGCTCGTGGCGGGAACGCCCCCCGGCAACCTCGGTTGGAGGAACCACGGCACCGCGGTCCTCGGCGAGTTCGGCGGCGACCGCAACAGCATGGGGATCACGGGCATCTGCCCGGACGCCAACGTGCGGGGGATCTCGATCTTCGGCGGGGTCGGCACGGCTGGCGCCATTCGGCAGGCCGCGGACGCGCTGACCCCGGGCGACATCATCCTGATCGAGCTGCACCGGCCCGGGCCCCGCGCGACCGGCGTCGGCCAGCAGGGCTTCATCGCGATCGAATGGTGGCCGGACGACTTCGACGCGATCCGCTACGCCGCGTCGCGCGGTGTCGTCGTGGTCGAGGCCGCCGGCAACGGAGCCGAAGATCTGGATGCGGCGGCGTACGACATGCCCGCGCAGGGGTTCCCGTCCGACTGGTCCAACCCGTTCCGCCGCGGCGCCCGCGACTCGGGCGCGATCCTGGTGGGTGCCGGCGCTCCGCCGCCGGGGACCCACGGCCAAAATTGGGGCCCGGACCGGTCGCGGCTCGACTTCTCCAACTTCGGCTCCGCGGTCGACGCCCAGGGCTGGGGCCGGGAGGTGACGACCGCGGCCTATGGCGACCTGCAGGGTGGCGTGGATGAGAACGCGTGGTACACCGATCAGTTCAGCGGCACCTCGAGCGCCTCGCCGATCGTCGTGGGCGCACTGGGCTGCGTCCAGGGGAATCTGCGCAGCCGCGGCCTGACGCCGCTGACGCCCACGGCAGCGCGCAACTTGCTGCGGACGACCGGGTCGCCGCAGCAGGACGCTCCCGCGCGCCCGGCGACGCAGCGGGTCGGCAGCCGGCCCGATCTGCGGCAGATGATCACCGGAGGCGTCGTACTCTCCCAGCCGCTCCACCGCTACTGGAATCCCCAGGCCACCGACCACTTCTACACCACGAACTGGAACGAGCTCGGCTGGGGCAACTACGGCTGGTCCTACGAGGGCGTGCAGTGCTACGTGTTTGCCGAGGAGGTCCCCGGCTCGGTTCCCCTGTACCGCTACTGGAACCCGGGCGCGGGCGACCACTTCTACACCACGAACTGGAACGAGCTCGAGAACGGCAGATACGGCTGGGCTCTCGAGAGCATTCAGGGCTACGTCTTCCCCCAGCCCGGGCCGGGTGACGTGCCGCTGTATCGCTACTGGAATCCGTCCATCGGCGATCACTTCTACACCACCGATTGGAACGAGCTCGGGTGGGGCCGGTACGGGTGGAGCCTGGAAGGGGTCCAGTGCTATGTCCGCACCCAGGCCCAGCCGCCGGCGGCTGCGACGGTCGAGGGCCTGGCCGGCCGGCTCATGGGCGGAGTCCCGTCGGAGCGGATGACCGCCGCCTTCGCCCCGGCGCCGACCCAGGCCGCCCCCATTCCCGCGAGCTTTGCGGGCGCGGCGGGGCCAATGACCGGCGCGGTCCCGGCGAGCTTCATGAGCTCGAGGGCGAGCTTCGCGACCGGTCCTGGTGCCGGTGCCTTCGAGCCGGCCGCGCGCGCGGCGACGTTCCAGACCCGGCGGCCGAGCCACGCGGG
>DASUAH010000191.1:0-23761 GCA_035763885.1 Gemmatimonadales bacterium | reverse complement strand
GCCAGCGCCCAATCCCAGTCGTACAGGAAGGCGACCAGCCCGCGCGACCCGTGGGCCTGGGGAAGCACCGGGTCCAGTTCCAGCGCGCGTTCCGCCGCGGCTTTCGCCTTCGGCATTGCCTCGGCGGGGGGCAGGACCCCGAACTCGTCAAACCCCAGCATTGCCCAGCAGTACGCGGTCCCTGCGTAGGGCGGAGCGAATTCCGGATCCAGCGCGACGGCGCGCTCGAAGTCCTCGATGGCGGCGCGGTACCCCTCGGGTGTGCGCCTGTTCCAGGAGTAGTGGCCCCGGAGGTACAGCGAGTACGCTTCCATGCTCCCGGTCGGCGGCTTCACCAGCGCGCCGCTGTCGCCGCGACCCACCCTTTGCTGCAGGGCGCCCGCGATCGCCCGCGCCAGCTCGTCCTGCACCGCGAAGATGTCCGCCATGGTCCGGTCGTAGGTGTTGGACCAGATGTGGTAGCCGTCAGCGGTGTTGACGAGCTGGGCCGTGATCCGCACGCGATCCGCGGCGCGTCGCACGCTCCCCTCGACCACGGTGCGCACGTTGAGACGGCTGCCGATCTCGCGCACGTCCAGCTCCTTGCCCTTGAACGCAAAGGCCGAGGTGCGGGCCACGACCCGCAGGCCGCGGACCTGCGTGAGCGCGTTGATGATCTCCTCCGTGATCCCGTCGCTGAAGTACTCGGTCTCCCGGTCGGGGCTGAGGTTGACGAACGGGAGCACCGCGATCGACGCCTCGTCGGCGGAGCGTGTGTCGGTCGCGACGGTGCGGGCGAACGGTGAGGGCGTGGTCGCCGCGCTCGCTGCCGCGAGTGCCTGCGCGAAGTCAGCCGCCGTCGGAAAGCGATCTGCCGGATCCCGGGCCAGCGCGCGGGCGACCGCCTCGTCCACCGCCTCGGAGATCTCCGGCCGCCGCGCGCGCACCCGGGGCGCCAGTCCGACCCAACGCTGAGTCATGAGCGCGATTCCGGTCGCGCCGGTGAAAGGCGGGGTGCCGGCGAGCAGCTCGAACAGCACGCAGCCGAGGCTGTAGACATCGCTTCGGCCGTCCAGCTCGGCCTCGCCCATCGCCTGCTCGGGGCTCATGTACGCCGGCGTCCCGACGGTGAGCCCCACTCCGGTCAGGTTTCCTTCCCCGGCGACCACCATCGCCCGCGCGATGCCGAAATCGGTGACGACGGCATGGCCTTCCTCCAGCAGGATGTTCTCCGGCTTGATGTCGCGATGCACGATGTGGCTGCGGTGCGCGTAGTCCAGAGCTTCGGCGATCTCCCGGGTCAGCCTGACGGCGTCGTCCGGCGGCAGGCTTCCTTCGCGCTCGAGTCGCTCGCGCAGCGATTCGCCGGGCACATACGGCATGACGTAGTAGGGTGACGGCGGCGCGTCGCTCTTCGAAGTCCGGATGGTGCCGGAGTCGTACAGCGGCAGGATGTGGGGATGGTGGAGCTGCGCCGCGACCTTGATCTCCCGCAAAAACCGCTGGATCCCCAGCTCGGCGGCCACCTCCGGCCGCAACACCTTGAGCGCGACCTGGCGATCGTGCTTCAGGTCCCGGGCGAGGTACACCGTCGCCATGCCGCCGCGCCCGAGCTCTCGCAGGAGCGTGTACCGGCCGCGCAATGCGTCAGCGAGCGATGGGGCAACTGCGGGCAACTCGGGCGCAACTGGAAAAGGTGCTTCGAATCTGTATCACCCGCTCGGGATATGCCAGCCGGCGGTGACGAGGCGGGATGTGCGGAACGCAAGAGGCGGCGGGCTCGCGCCCGCCGCCTTCCTGCCGGACCGACCGTCGGTCCGTCTGACGGTCCGTCCGTCTCAGTTCAGCCGGTTCAGCTCCACCCGGCGGGTCTGCGCACGGCCTTCCTCGGTGCGGTTCGACGCCACCGGCCGCTTCTCGCCGTACCCGCGCGAGGTGGTCTGCGCCGGTGACACGCCGTTGGCCTCGAGGAATGTTTCGACCGACTTGGCCCGGCGCTCCGACAGCCGCTGGTTGTACGCGTCGGTGCCCTTCGAGTCGGTGTGGCCCGCCACCTCCACCCGGACGGCCGGATTGCCCGCGAGCGAGCGCGCCACCTCCAGCAGCACGTCGCGCGAGTCCGCCGTCAGCTCGGCACTGTTGAACTCGAAGTTCACGCCGGTGAGCACGACCCGCTTCTCGCCGCCGCGGAACAGGATGCGGCAGCCCTTCTCGTCCACCGGCGCCCCGGTCGGTGTCGCCGGGCACTCGTCGCGCCCGTCGGGCACGCCGTCGGCGTCCGAGTCGCGCGAGCAGCCGCGCGAGTCCACCGGCTCGCCCGCCGGCGTATCGGGGCACTGGTCGGCGCTGTCGGGCACGCCGTCCTTGTCACGATCCCGCTGGCCGGCCGAGCAGCCGTCGCCGTCCACCTGTTCACCAGCCGGGGTGTCCGGGCACTTGTCGCGGGCGTCGCTCACGCCGTCCCGATCCGCGTCACGCTGGCTCGCCGAGCAGCCGTCGGGATCCACCTGCTCGCCGGCCGGCGTGTTGAGGCACCGGTCGAGGTTGTCCACCACGCCGTCGCCGTCCGCGTCCTTCTGGGTGGCCGAGCACCCCTCGGCGTCCACGCTTTCCCCCGCCGGGGTGTTGGGGCACTTGTCGGCGTTGTCGCGCACCCCGTCGCGGTCGCTGTCGCGCTGGCTGGCCGAGCAGCCGGTGGCGTCCACCGGCTCCCCGCGCGGGGTGTCCGGGCAGGCATCGACGTTGTCCTTCACGCCGTCGCGATCGCGATCGTACCTGTTCCCGAACAGCAGGCTCAGGCCGGCCTGCGCGCCCCAGTTCTGATTGTCATCGGCTGCGGGCTGGAGCTCGGGACTGGTGATGTAGTCCAGCGTGCCACTCGCCCGGAAGGCCCAGTTCTCCGAGAGCCCGATCCGGAAGCCGGCGATCCCGTGGATGGCGCTCTCCTTCGCGTCGGCGTCCTTCCCGTAGATGTTGCGGGTGTAGCCGCCGCCGAGCTGCAGCGCGCTCGCGAACCCGCCCAGCGGAATGTTGTAGACCAGCCGGCCGGTGAGCCGGGTGTTGGAGATATCGTTGCTGAAGAAGTCGCTCGTCTTGAGGTATGTCGCTTCCGCCTCGATCGCGAAGTTCCGCACGAAATACAACCCGAGGCTGCCGCCGCCACCGAAGCGGTCGTCGAGCTGCGCCTCGTCGTCGTAGAAGGCGTAGCGCCCGAAGGCGCCGATCTCGAACGTGCCCGCGGACTGCGCCAGCGCCGGGGGGGCGGTCGCCAGCAGCAGGGCACATGTCAACACGCGAACTCTCATGCCGTTTCCTCCTCCACTGCGTTTCGGGTCCGCACTGCGCGTGCTGGGTTGAACCTCGACAGCTACCATCGCGCTACATTGTAAGCTCAGCGCCGCAATCACACTACTTACCGGCCGACCAGGCGTGTCCATGAGCCCGCTTCGCCTCCGCCTGTTCCTCGCCGGCGGTCTCGCCACCGCCGCCGCCGACCCCGGGGAACCCCTGCGCGTGCTCCGCGCCACCCCTTCGGGTGACGCCCCGCCGACCGCGCACGTCACCGTCACGTTCGACCGGCCGGTCGCCGGCTCGCTGGATCGCTCGGTGGATCCGCGCGGCCTGCTCACGATCGAGCCGGCCGTGGCGGGACGGATCGAGTGGCGGGATCCGGTGACCCTTCGCTTCCGGCCCGCAGCGCCCCTGGCGTCGAACACGACGTACCGCGTGACGGTCGCGAACCGGTTCGAGGCGATGGACGGCAGCCGCCTGCCCGAGCCATACAGCTTCTCGTTCCGGGTCCGCGGACCGCGGGTGCTGGCCGGATGGCCGGTCGGCCCCGATCGGCACCCCCGGTTCCTGACGCCGGAGCCGGCGCTCGAGCTGGTGCTCGACGCGCCGGCCGACCTGGCCGAGCTGTCCCGGGCGGTGTACCTGGAGCTCGGGAAGCTCTGCTCCGCCCCCGGCGCGGTGCGGCTCCGCGCGGTATCGCAGCGGTCCATCACGGGGGAGGATCGAGCGGAGTTCCGCGAAGCCGGCGGCTGGGAGCGGGACCGCGCCGCCGACTCGCTCCGGCGGGTCGTGCGGCTCGCGGTCGAGCGGCCGCTCCCTCGCGGGTGCCCCGGCGAGCTGGTGGCTCCGGCCTCGCTGGACGATGGTGGCCGCGGCCGGCCGCAGCGCTGGCCGTTCGCGACCCACGGCGACTTCCAGCTCGCGCGCGCGGCCTGCGGCTGGGGTCGCGAGCAGTGCCCGACCGGGCCGCTCACGGTGACGTTCAGCACGCCGGTGAAGGGCGCGGAGGTGCAGCGCCATCTGCGCATCACGCCCGACCTCCCGTTCACGGTGAGCGACACCGCGGAGGAGCGCGAGCAGTGGCCGCTGGAGGCGCAGCTCGCGCCCCGTACCTGGTACGGCGTGGTGGCGGACCCCGCGCTCCGCGACGTGTTCGGACAGCGCCTCACCGGAAATCCCGTCGCCACCGCGCGTACCTCGAGTTACGCGCCCGCGGTCAACTACGCCTGGGGCCGTGCCGTCGTCGAGCGGCAGGGGCCCCGCACCCTCGCGGTCACCCACGTCAACGCGGATACGCTGGAGGTGCTCGTCGCCCCGGTGCCCGATTCGCTCGAGCGCGAGTTCATGGCCCGGAGCGAGTGGGCCTGGGCCGAGCTGTGGCCCGCGCTCCTGCCCCACGCGGTGCGACGGCGGTTCCCGGTCTCCACGCCGCGGGACCGCGTGGGCATCTTCGGCGTGCCGTTGCCCCGGCCCGCGCCCGGCCGCCGGGGACCGACGCTCCTCGCCGTCCAGGTGACGAGCCCGAGGCTCGACACGCTGAGCCGGCGCCGGCGACCGGTCGTGCTGGTGCAGGTGACCGACCTCGGCGCCCACGCGCGCGTCGGCCTGGCCGACGGCGTCGTGTGGGTGACCGGCGTGAGCGATGGGAAGCCGCGCGCGGGCGCCGTAGTTTCGCTGCACGACCCGACCGGCGCCGTGCTCGGCGTCACCAAGACCGGGCCGGACGGTATTGCGCGCTTCCCGACGATCCGGACGCCTCCGCGCACAGCCGAGGAGCAGCGGGGACCGCTGGAGGGATACGTGGCCGTCGCGCTGGGCGACGATCGTGCTCTCGTGCCGCTCAACCGCTGGGACCCCGACCTGAGCCCCTGGCGATTCAACGTGTCGGCGGCGTGGGGCCAGCAGCGACTGCCGGTCGCGGCCGCCGTCTTCTCCGAGCGCGGCATCTACCGCCCGGGCGAGCGGGTGTACGCCAAGGCGATCGTGCGCACCGGCCTCCTCGGCGCGCTCGCGCCGCCGGCCCCGGGCGACTCGCTGCGCTGGGTCTTCTACGATCGGGACACCCAGGAAGCCGAGCGCGGGCGGCTGCAGGAGAGGACGGTCCCGCTGTCGTCGTTCGGCACCTCGGAGGCCACGCTGCAGCTGCCCCTGTCGGCGGGGCTCGGCACCTACGAGCTGGCCGTCGAGCTCCGGCGAAAGGGACGCTGGACCGAGGTGGCCGCCACGTTCTATCGCGTGGCCGAGTATCGCCCGCCCGAGTTCCTGGTGGACGTGGCCACCGACTCCGGCGCGCGCTTCGCGAAGGACTCGATCGGTGCCACCGTCGAGGCGCGGTACCTGTTCGGTGCGCCGATGGGTCGCGCGGTGGTGAGCTGGGCGTTGCGCCAGCAGGCCGACGCCGGCGCGCCGGACATTCCGGGTACGGACGGGTTCTACATCGGGGACACCGGCTGGTGGTGGGAGGAGTCCGAGGAGAGCGCGCGGCCGGTGCAGCAGACGGCGAGCGGCACCGATACGCTGGATGCCCGGGGGCGGATCGCGCTGCGACTGCCGCTGGGCGACGCGCTCAGGGGCCGCGCGGCGCTCGCGACGTTCGAGGCCACCGTGAAGGACGTCAACCGCCAGACGGTGAGCGCTTCGGCATCGGTGACGGTGCATCCCGCGGCGTTCTATCTCGGCGCCAAGCCGGACGAGCAGGCGTACTTCTGGACTGCCGGCACGCCGGTCACGGTCGGGGTGCTCGCCGTGCGCCCGGACGGTGCGCGCGAGCCCGGCGTGCGCGTCGCGGGCACCGTGGTGCGGCGGGAGTGGCATCAGACCCACCGGGAGCGGGACGGCTACGCCGACCTGGTGGGGGAGTGGGTGAGCGATACCGTGGCGCGCTGCGCGCTCGTGAGCGCCGCCGAGCCGGTGCCGTGCCGCTTCACGCCCGCGGCGGGTGGCACCTATGTCGTCACCTTCCGCGCCGCCGATCGGGCCGGCCGGGAGGTGCTCACCAGCTTCGTGCGCTGGGCCACCGGCAAGGATTGGGTGCCGTGGAACGACGAGTCGCAGTTCAAGATGGATGTGATCCCCGACCGGACCCGCTACGCCGTGGGCGACACGGCGACGGTGCTCTTCGCCTCGCCGTTCGTGGATGCCGACGCGTGGGTGACCGTCGAGCGCGAGGGGCTCATCCAGCAGCGCCGTCTCCGGATCGCGAGCGGCACCACGACGCTCCGCCTGCCGATCACGGAGGCGCTCGCGCCCAACGCCTACGTCTCGATCGTGGTCGCCCGCGGCCGGAGCGCCAGGCCGGGCCGGCTGGACGACCCGGGGCGCCCGACCATCCGGGTCGGCTATGCCGAGCTGCGGGTCACGCCCGAGCGCAAACGTCTGACCGTCGCGGTCGAGCCGGCGCGGGCCGAATGGCGCCCGGGCGACACCGCGGACGTGCGCCTGCGGGTGAGTGCGGGTCCCGACGCGGGCGGCGTGCGGAGCGAGGTGACCCTCTGGGCCGTGGACGAGGGGGTGCTCGCGCTCACCGGATACCGCACGCCCGACCCGGTGGGCCTGATCTACCGCCCCCGTGGGCTCGGACTGCGACTGGCCAGCAACCTGGTGTCGGTCGCGCCGCAGATCCCCGAGGGAGAGAAGGGAAAGCGGGCACCGGGCGGGGGCGGCGGGATCGACGCGGCCGACATCCTGCGCTCGCGGTTTCAGACCACCGCCTTCTTCCTCGGCTCGGTCCTGACCGACGCCGCCGGGCGCGCCACCGCGCGCGCGAGGCTGCCCGACAACCTGACGACGTTCCGCGTGATGGCGGTCGCCGTGACCGCCGGCGACCGCTACGGCAGCGGGCAGTCGTCGCTGCTCGTCACCCGCCCGCTGGTTGCGCGACCGGCGCTGCCGCGTTTCCTGCGCGAGAGCGACCGCTTCGCGGCCGGCGTCGTCGTGAACCGGCGTTCGGGATCGGGCGACGCGGCCGCCGTGACCGCGTCGGCCGGCGGCGCCGCGGCGCTCGCGGGCCCCGACACGCGCACGGCCGCGCTCGAGCCGGGGCGCGGACGGGAGGTGCGGTTCGACTTCCGCGGTGCGCCCGGTGACTCCGCCGCGTTCCGGTTCGACGCGCGGAGCGGCCCCGACGCCGATGCGGTGCGGGTCGCGCTCCCGGTGAAGCCGTCGTACCGGCCGCGGGCGTGGACGGTCGCGGGCATGCTGCACGATTCGTCCGCGGTCGAGCTTCCGCTCCCGGCCGAGCTCGACCCGGCCCGCTCGGAGCTGACCGTCAGCCTGGGCACGTCGCCGCTCGCGGTCATCCGGGGCGCGGAGCGCTGGCTCTATCGATACCCGTACGCGTGCAGCGAGCAGCTCGCGAGCCAGGCGCAGCCGCTCATCGCGCTGCTGCGGGCGGCGAAGCGGCTGCGCGCCGACTCGCTCGCCGGGCCGCGGGTGCGCCAGGATCTCGAGCGGATCGTCGCGACGCTGGTCCGCCGCCAGCGCGATGACGGCGGGATCGGCATCTGGGCCGCCACCGACTGGACCACGCCGTGGCTCTCGAGCTACGCCGGGCAGGTGCTCCTCGACGCGCGCGGGCTCGGCCTTCCCGTCAGCGACTCGGTCCTCGCGCGGCTCGGCCGCTATCTGCGCACCTCGGTCACGGAGCGCACGGTGAGGGCGGTGGCGGTGGCGCGCTGGTGGGACACCACCGCGGCGCGTCTGGGCGAGCGCGTCATGGCGGTGGACTGGCTGAGCCGCTCGGGCCGGCGCGACCGCGCCGCGGAGAACGAGCTGCTCCGCGTTGCCCCCCAGCTCTACTGGGAGGACCGGGTGCGGCTCGCCGGCGTGTTCGCGCGGGGCGGCGATCGCGGTGTTGCGCGGCGGCTGCTGGAGCCGGCGTGGCTCTCGGTGAAGGTGGAAGGGCGCCGCGCCACGCTCCCCGACGCCAGCCGGCGGGACTTCTACTTCTATTCCGAGACCCGTCCGGTCGCGTGGCTGTTGAGCGCCACGCTCGCGGTGGACTCCACGCATCCGCTCGTCGGCCCGCTGGTCGAGACGATGATCGACCAGAGCCGCGCTGCAGGCTGGCGGTGGAACACCCAGGACTGGGGAACCGCCGTGGCGGCGCTCGCCGAGTTCTGGACCCGACAGCGCGAGGCCGCCGCGCGCGGGGTGCGGGTGAGCGCGGGTGGAGCGACGCTCTTCACCTTCCGCGCACCGTCCGAGGCGGGCCGGGACTCGACGGTGACCCTGACGAAGCTCGGGGGGCAGGCACGGCTCTCGCTCGCGGCGATCGAGCCGGGAGCGCCGGTCTTCTGGTATGCCACCGTGCGCGAGGTGCCCAAGCAGGCGCCCGTGCGGCCGGACGATCAGGGACTCCAGGTCGAGCGCTGGTACGAGCGGCTGGAAGACGGCAAGCCCGTCACCAGTGTCGCCGAGGGCGACCTCGTGCGGGTGCGGCTTCGGATCACGGCGCCTGCCGAGCGGCACTTCGTGATCCTGGACGACGCGCTGCCCGCGGGGCTCGAGGCGGTCGACCTGAGTCTCCGCACGGCCGGCGGCGTCCCGGGTCCCGGCGCGGCCGACTCGACGGGACAGGAGGCCCCCGCGGGTGAGCCCGGCGAGAGCGGCGACGGCTGGCCGTTCCGCTGGGCGTACGGGAGCTGGGACGCGGGCTGGTGGTCCCCGTTCGACCACAAGGAGCTCCGGGACGACCGGGTGCTGTACTTCGCGACCGTGCTGTGGAAGGGAACGTACAGCGCGACGTACATCGCCCGCGCGACCACGCCCGGCGTGTTCAGCCGGCCGCCCGCGCACGCGGAGGAGATGTACAACCCCGCGGTGTTCGGCCGCAGCGACGGGGGCGTGTTCACCGTGACCGCCCGGTGAGGACCTGATGACGGTCAGACGGTCGGACGGCCGTACAGCCAGTGCACTCCGCTGCGCAGCGGTGATCCTTGTGGCGGGCGCGACGCTGGTGGGCGCCTGGATCGCCGCGCCGCTCCCCCCCGGCCTCCTCGACCGCGGCACGCGACTGTCGGCGGTCCTCACCGACCGTCACGGGCTTCCGCTCCGCACCGCGCGCGCCGGCGATGGGAGCCTCACCCGCTGGCTGGCGCTGGAGGCGATGGATCCGGACCTGGTCGCCGCGTTCGTGGCCCTGGAGGACCGCAGGTTCCACGAGCACGCGGGGATCGACCTCAGGGCGGCGCTCCGCGCGGCGGCAGGCAACCTGGCCGCGGGGCGGGTCGTCTCGGGCGCATCGACGATCACCATGCAGCTCGCACGGCTCGTCCGGCCGACCCCGCGCACGTGGGGCGGCAAGCTCCGGCAGGCGCTCTGGGCCCTGCGGCTCGAGCGTCATCTCGACAAGCACGAGATTCTCGAGCAGTACCTGAACCGGGTTCCGCTCGGCCACGCCGCGGCCGGCGTGGACGGGGCGGCCGCGCTGTACTTCGGCGCCACGGCCGCGGACGTGAGCCTGGGCCAGGCCGCGCTCCTCGCCGGCCTGGCGCACGCGCCCGCGACGGACAATCCGCTCGCGTCCGCCGGACGCGCCCGGCTCCGGCGCTCGGCGGCGCTGCGGCGACTCGTCGAACGCGGATACGCTCGCCTGGCCGACGCCCGCCGGGCGGACGAGGAGCCGCTCCTCGGGCGCGAGGGCCGCGCCGGCTTCCTCGCGCCGCATTTCACGACCTACCTCCTGGCCCGGACCGAGCTGCCCGCGATCGGCGAGTGGCGCACGTCGCTCGATCTCACGCTCCAGACGGAGCTCGAGGCCGAGGTGCGGCACACCGTGGAGTCGCTCCGCACGCGCGGCGGCCGGCACGCCGCGCTCGTCGTGCTGGACAACCCGACGGGCGAGATCCTCGCGTGGGTCGGGTCGCCCGACTTCTGGGCCGATACGGCGGGACAGGTCGACATGGTCGTATCGCCCCGGCAGCCGGGCTCCACCCTGAAGCCGTTCCTCTACGGCCTCGCGATCGATCGCGGCTTGTCGCCGGCCTCGATTCTCCCCGACCTGCCGCACGTCTATCAGACCGGAACGGGACCGTACAGCCCGCGCAACTACGATCGCCGCTTCCACGGGCCTACCCGCGTCCGCGAGGCGCTGGGAAGCTCGTTCAACGTCCCGGCCGTCGAGCTCGCGAGCCGCCTCGGGCCCGGGAGCCTCCACCGCACGCTGCGCAACGCCGGGTTCGAATCGCTGCGCCGCAGCGCCGACCACTACGGGCTCGGCCTCGCCCTCGGCAACGGCGATGTCACGCTGCTGGAGCTGGCGAACGGGTACCGCGCGATGGCCAGCGGCGGGATCTGGCGGCCGGTCCGCTGGCGCCTGAGCGCACCCGGCGAAGCAGCCGAGCCGGGGCGGCGGGTGATGAGCGCGCAGGCGGCGGCGCTGGTCCTCGACATGCTGGCCGATCCGGCGGCGCGCATCTCCGGGTTCGGGCTCGACACGCCGCTGGATCTCCCGTTCGCCGCCGCCGCCAAGACCGGCACCAGCCGGCACTTCACCGACAACTGGGCGGTGGCGACGACGGGGCGGTTCACGCTCGCCGTGTGGGTCGGCGACTTCAGCGGCCGGGCCATGGAAGGCGTGAGCGGGGTGACCGGCGCAGGGCCGCTGCTTCACCGCGCGGCGCTGCTCGTGGCGCGTCGCTACCCGCCCGGCACCCTGCCGCACCCGGGCGAGGTCGGCGCGGTCCCGGTGCGGATCTGCCGCCTGTCCGGTCTCGTGGCGACCGACCGTTGCCCCGCCATGACGGAGTGGGTGCCCGCCGGCCGCGAGCCGGACCAGCGCTGCGACTGGCACACCGACCGGGGCGTCGTGCTGCCGGTTGAATACCAGGAGTGGGCGAGAGCGGACGGCGAGACGGCCGGACGGCGGGACGGCCAGGCGGTCGGGCACCCAAACGGGCAGGCGCCGAACGTCGCGGCGCGTCCGGCGGGCGAGCCGGCCAGTCTCACGATCCTCTCCCCTCGCGAGGGCGACCGATACCGCCGCCCGCCAGGCGTGCCGGCACGCTACGCCACGGTGGCGCTTCGGGCCGCGGGCGGCTCGGCGGACGTCCGCTGGTTCGTGGACGGGCGGCAGGTGCGGGGCGGTCGCTGGGCGCTCCAGCGCGGCCGGCACGTGGTACGCGCCGAAGGCGGCTCGGGTGAGCGGGACGAGGTGCGGATCGTCGTGGACTGATCCTGCGACCGGCCGGGCGGAACCCTGGCGGCGCCGAATTGTTCCGCATTGAAGTGACGCTTCAGCGGGAGAGGGGTGATGACGGCAGCGGTGAGGGGAATCCACCACGTCACAGCGATCGCCGGTGACGCACAGCAGAATCTCGACTTCTACGCGGGCGTGCTCGGCCTCCGGCTGGTGAAGCGGAGTGTGAATCAGGACGTGCCCGACACCTACCATCTCTTCTACGCGGACGCCGAGGGGCATCCCGGAAGCGACCTGACCTTCTTCCCCTGGCCGCGGATGGGCCCGGCGCGGCCGGGCACGGGGCTCGCCAACGAGGTCTCGCTGGCGGTTCCAGCGGGAACGCTCGACTTCTGGCTCGACCGGTTGAACCGGCACGGGATCCCCGTCGCTCATCGCGAGACGCGGTTCGGCGAGTCCACGTTCCCGTTCAGCGATCCGCACGGGCTGCCGCTCGCGCTGGTGGAGACCGGCGATTCCCGGGAGTTCACCCCCTGGCGCGGGAGTCCCATCCCGGTCGACAGCCAGATCCGCGGCATTCACGCGGTGCGGCTCTGGGAGCGCGATCTCGGCGCCACGACGGCATTCCTCCGCGAGGCGCTGGGATTTGCCGTGCTCGGCGAGGAGGGCGGCTGGCACCGGTTCGGCGTGGAGGGAGCCGGCTCCGGACGCATTCTCGAGATCCGCGAGCTGCCCGAGATGCGGCGCGGCGAGTGGGGCATCGGCGGGATCCATCACGTCGCCTGGCGGGTACCCGACGATGCGGCGGAGAGCATCCTGCGCGCGCAGGTCGCCGCGGCGGGCCGTCGGCCGACCGCGGTGATCGACCGCTTCTGGTTCCGCTCGGTCTACTTCACCGAGCCGGGCGGCGCGCTGTTCGAGCTGGCCACCGACGGACCCGGCTTCGGCGTGGACGAGGATCCCTCGGCGCTCGGCGAGCGACTGGTTCTGCCGCCCTGGCTCGAGTCGGATCGCGAGGCGATTGAGGCCGCGCTTCCGCCGCTCCGCTTCGGGGTTTCTTCTCTGGCAGGCGCCGGCGCGACGTCGCATAGGTAGGCTGTCCGCTGGTGCGGACGACCGGGCGAGCGGCACGGCCGGCTTTCCCGCAATGCTGGTGCGTGCCGCCGTTGTGCGCCAGCGCGCGATCGCGAGAGGAGATATATGTGATGGCACCCGTAGCCCTCGAACAGGAGCGGCTCCATCTCGCCGAGCGGCTCCTCACCCAGATCCAGCGTCGTCACGGCTTGCCCGAAACCCATCAGATCCAGCTCAACCCCATCATCGTCGATCGTTATCTCGCGGCGTACCTTCCCGAAACTCGAGACGGCTCGCCCGCGCCGCGCGCCCTCGAGTACACGTTCACCCCGACGCTCCGGGACGCGATCGCGCTCCTCAGCGGCGTGGTGATGGAGTCCCCCGACGGACGCGGCGCCGCGATCTACGTGTACGACCTGGACACCGCAGTTCCGTTCGAGCCCAACGGGCGGCACTAGCGCATCACGCGGGGGCGGCGGTCCGCCGGTGTCGGGCGCTGACCGTCGCCCTCGTCGCATGCCCGGGCCCCTGTCACCTCATCCAGGGGATCGCGGGACCGCGGGAGCGCCGGGCTCGAGCGCCTGCACCAGCCGCGGCAGGATCTCTCCCGCGGGGCCGGTGAGCCGGAAGATGCCGGGCCCCTCCGGCTGCCCTTCCATGCTCGGGTTCACCACCACGACGGTCGCACCGTGCGCGGCGGCGAGCCAGGGCAGCGAGGCTGCCGGCTGCACCAGGTTCGACGTCCCCACCGACAGAAACAGATCGCAGGCGCGCGCCGCGGCGACCGCGGCCTCCGTCGCCGCCTGCGGGAGCATCTCGCCGAACCAGACCACGTCGGGCCGCAGGAACGCGCCGCAGCTGGCGCAGCGCGGCACGTCGTCGCCCTGGCTCCAGCGCTCGACGATCGTACCCTCGCGCGCGCAGCGGACGCGGGCGATGCTCCCATGCAGCTCGATCACGTCACGACTGCCCGCGCGCTGGTGCAGCCCGTCCACGTTCTGCGTGATGAGCGTGAAGTGCGGCACCAGGATCTGGAGCCGGGCGAGCGCGCGGTGACCCGCGTTGGGGGCGGCGGCGCGCACCGCCGCCCGGCGGGCGGCGTACCAGTCCCACACCAGCCTCGGGTTCCGGGCGAAGGCCTCGGGGGTGGCGAGCTCCTCGGGCCGGAAGCGGGACCAGAGCCCGGTGAGCGCATCGCGGAAGGTGGGGATGCCGCTCTCGGCGGAGACGCCGGAGCCGGTGAGCGCCGTGATGCGCCGCGCGGCGCGCAGCCGCGCGAGGAGCTCGGGGGGAACGCTGCGAGTCACCGCTCAATGTAGTCTCGCGCCGGCGCGTCACGCCGGGGCCGCTTGCGCGAACCCCTGGCGCAATGCATAATGCATAACTATGCAAGCGCGCGGCGCCGTGGCGCTCGCCTTCTCCGGCGGGCTCGATACCAGCTTCTGCGTGCCCTCTCTGGCGGAGGACGGGTGGCGCGTCCACACGGTCTACGTCAACACCGGCGGCACCGCCCCGGACGAGCGCGCGGCGATCGCCGCCCAGGCGCGCGCCGTCGGCGCCGCGGAGCACCACGAAGTGGATGCCCGCACCGACGTCTACGACCGGTTCGTGCGCTACCTGATCCAGGGCAACGTGCTCCGCGGCGAGGTCTATCCCCTGAGCGTGGCCGCCGAGCGGACCCAGCAGGCGCTGTCGGTGGTGGCGGTGGCGCGGCGGGTCGGGGCCCGCGCGGTCGCACACGGCTCCACCGGGGCCGGGAACGACCAGGTGCGCTTCGACGTGGCGCTCCGGGTGCTCGCGCCGGAGCTGGAGATCGTCACCCCGATCCGCGATCTGGCCCTCAGCCGCGAGCGCGCCATCGCGTACCTCCGGGAGCGCGGGCTCCCGGTGCCGGCCAAGGCCGGCGCGTACTCCATCAACCGCGGGCTCTGGGGCACGACGTGGGGCGGCGGGTGGACCCACGATACCTGGGCGGGACCGCCCGACGAGCTGATGGAGCCTCCCGCCGGCGCGCCGCCGCCGCGCGAGATCGTGCTGCACTGGGCGGCCGGGCTGCCCTGCGCGCTCGACGGCGACCCGCTCGCCGGTCCGGCGCTGATCGAGCGGCTGGGCGACCTCGCGGCGGCCTACGGCCTCGGCCGGGGCATTCACGTAGGGGAGACGGCGCTCGGCATCAAGGGGCGCGTCGGATTCGAGGCGGGGGCCGCGCTCATCCTTATCGCCGCCCATCGCGAGCTCGAGAAGCTGGTGCTCACCAAGTGGCAGGCGTTCTGGAAGGACCAGCTCGCCCGGTTCTACGGCGACCGGCTGCACGAGGGGCAGTACTTCGATCCGGCGCTCCGCGACATCGAGGCCCTGATCCGGAGCTCCCAGCAGCGGGTGTCCGGCGAGACCCGCGTCCGTCTCGCGCCGGGCCGGTTCCACGTGGTGGGGACGCGGAGCCCCCATTCCTTGGTGGACCGCTCGGTCGCGACCTACGGCGAGGAGAACCGGCTGTGGAGCGGCGACGAGGCGAAGGCGTACGCCCGCATCGCCGCGATTCCATCGCTGCTCGCCGCGCGCGCCGCGGGCGACCCTCGATAGCGCAAACCGCGATCAGACACGGGAGCTTCTCATGGTCGTAACCACGCGCGTCAGGCTTGACCGGATCTCGTCCTCCACCCGGAACGCCCACCTGGCCCCCGAGGTGATCGTGGGGGACCAGATCATCGCCGCGGAGGGGTACGTCCTCGCGGTCCGGATCCTCCAGGACAAGAGCACGTACAACAGCGTCGAGGACGTGACCGGGCGGATGGTGTCGCTCCGGGCGGGCGACGTGCTCGCGGGTACGCTCGGGACCAGGCGCGCGCTCCGGGGTTACGCCGGCGTGGTGCCGCCCACGATCGCCGTCGGCGACACCATCGAGGTGCTCAACCTCGGCGGCATCCTCGGTCGCTGCACGTCGGTCAACCCGGAGATCGGTCCGCCGTTTCAGGCGGAGGTGCTCGGCGCGATCCTCACCTTCCCCGCCCTCGGCGACCGGGTCGGCCGCCCGGCCCACATCCGGGATCTCGCCGTGCCGCCGGCCGACCGCCTGGAGAGCGCGATTCCGGTGGTGTACGTCGCGGGCACCTGCATGAACGCGGGCAAGACCGTCGCCGCCACCGAGCTCGTGCGGGGGCTCGCGCGATCGGGTCTCCGGGTCGCCGCCACGAAGCTCACCGGGGTCTCGCTCATGCGCGATGCGCTGTCGATGCAGGACGCGGGGGCGATCGCGGCGCTCACCTTCAACGACGTCGGCGTCGCCAGCACGCATGCGGGCGTCACCGTCGCCACCGCGAAGGGCATCTTCAACCGGCTGGCCCAGGCCAAGCCCGACGTTATCGTGGCCGAGCTGGGCGACGGCATCCTCGGCGAGTACGGGGTCCAGGACATCCTGCATGACGCCGAGCTCACGCGGGTCGGCGCCGCGTACGTGATGGCCGCGCCCGACCCGGTGGCCTGCTGGGGCGCCGCGGAGCTGATGCGGCGCGAGTACGCGCTCCCGATCACGGCGATGACCGGGCCCGCGACCGACAACGAGGTAGGCATCACCTACGTGCAGGCGGAGCTGGGCCTGGCCGCCCACAACGCGCGGAAAGATGCGGAGGGGCTGGTCGCGGCGGTTCGCCAGGCGCTCGACGGGTGGAAGGCTGTCGGCCAGGCGCGATCGGCGCGGCACGATGCGGCCGCCCCGAAGCCGGGCGCTGCGCTGCGCGAGGTGCCGGTGCTGGGCGGCGCGACGGTAGCCGGATAGCCGCAGCGGATCGCTTCTCCATGTCACTGAAGGTCGCCGTCGTCGGCGCCGCCGGGTACACCGGCGGCGAGCTGCTCCGCCTCCTCCTGCAGCATCCGGAGGTGACCGAGTGCGTGGCCGCGAGTCGGAGCCAGGCGGGCAAGCCCATCGCGGACACGCACCCGGCGCTCGCCACGCTCACCGACGCGCGGTTCGCGGGGCAGACGCCGGCCGAGGCCGCGCGCGGCCGCGACGTCGTGTTCCTCGCCCTCGAGCACGGCGAGTCGTCGCGGGTGGCGGGCGAGGTGCTGGACGCGGGTGCGGAGCTGACGGTGGACCTCGCCGCCGATTTCCGGGTGGCGGACCTGGGCCTGTACCAGCGGTACTACGGCAGCCACTCGAATCCCGACCTCGTTGGCCGGTTCACCTACGGGCTGGCTGACATTCTGGGCGAGCGGCTTCGGGGCGCCCGCGCGATCGCCGTGCCGGGGTGCTTCGCCACCGCGGCCGAGCTGGCGCTCTATCCGCTCCGGGACCTCGCGCTCGCTGCGTCGCCGGCGCTCTTCGCGGTCACCGGCTCCAGCGGGTCCGGCGTGCAGCCGAAGCCCACGACGCATCACCCGATGCGCGCGCACAACCTGTTCGCGTACTCGGTGCTCGGTCACCGGCACGAGGCGGAGGTGCTGCTGCGCTGGCGCGAGTGGACCGGGCGCGACGACGCGTCGCTCCGGCTCCTGACCCACTCCGGACCATTCGTGCGGGGGATCTATCTGACGCTCCATGCCTGGGTGGCCGAAGGGCCGGGCGGCCAGCGGAACGGCGAGTCACTCGCCGCGGCGTTTCCTGCCGCCTACGCGAGCCGCCCGTTCGTCCGGCTGCTCGATCAGCCACCCCAGCTCACCCACGCGGTCGGCACCAACTACGCGCTGATGCACGTCGCCGAAAGCCCGGACCGGCGCGAGGTGCAGGTGATGGTGGCGATCGACAATCTGGTGAAGGGCGCCGGCGGACAGGCGGTACAGGCGATGAACCTGGCGCTGGGAATTCCGGAAACGGCCGGGCTCCTCGGCGGGGGGATATATCCATGCTGAGCCGGATCAGGAGCGGAGCCGATGAGCCGATGAGCAGCAGCGCAGGCGCGGCGAGCGGCTCGTCCGCTCATCCGCTCATCGGCCCATCGGCCCATCTGCTCCCCGTCTATGCCCAGATGCCCGTGCGCCCGGTGTCGGGGCACGGCTCCTGGCTGGTGGACGAGCACGGTGACGAGTGGCTCGATGCCTACGGCGGGCACGCGGTCGCCTCCACGGGCCACAGTCACCCGCACGTAGTGCGCGCGATCGCCGACCAGGCGGCGAAGCTGTTGTTCTACTCCACGGCGGTCCCCCACGAGAACCGGGAGCGGCTCGCGGACCGGCTCGCGGCGCTCTGTCCGGCCCCGCTCGATCGCGTATTCTTCTGCAATTCCGGCGCGGAAGCGAACGAAAACGCGCTCGGCCACGCGCGGCGGCACACGGGCCGGCAGGGCGTCGTGTCGCTCCGCGGCGGCTGGCACGGCCGCACCGCGGCGACGCTCGCCGTCACCGACGGCGCCCGGTACGAGGAGGGCGCGCGCCGTGCAGGCGTCCCGCTCTCGCGCAAGGTGGCCCCGGGCGATGTCGCGGCCCTCGAGGCGGCGGTGGACGAGACCGTCGCCGCGGTGATCCTCGAGCCGGTGCAGGGGCTCGCGGGCGCGCGCGATCTCGACCCGGCGTTCCTGGGGGCGGCGCGCCGCGTCTGCGACGCGCGGGGGGCGCTGCTCGTCTTCGACGAGATCCAGTGCGGGGTCGGCCGCTGCGGCGGGTTCACCGCGGCGGAGGCCTGCGGCGTGGTGCCCGACTTTCTCACGATGGCGAAGGGGCTCGCGTCGGGGCTCCCGATCGGGGCGGTGATGACCACCCCCGCCGTCGGCGATCGCCTCCAGACCGGCGACCTGGGCAGCACGTTCGGCGGCGGGCCGGTGCCCTGTGCGGCCGCGCTCGCCCCCCGCGAGGGGATCGAGCGCGAGAACCTGGTGCGTAACGCCGTCGAGATCGGGGACCGGATCCGCTCCGGTGCCCTCGCCCTCGGGGTGCCGGCCGTGACCGGCCGAGGGCTGCTGCTCGGTCTCCGGCTCGGGTGCGCGGCGGTGCCGGTGCAGCGGGCGCTGTTCGAGCGCCGGGTCCTCACCGGCACCGCCAGCGACCCGGAGGTGCTGCGACTCATGCCGCCGCTCACCTTCAGCGCCCGGGAGGCCGATCTGCTGCTCGATGCGCTGGGCGACGTGGTCGGATGACCAAGCGCGACTTCCTCGCCATGGAGGCGTGGGCTCCCGAGCAGATCGAGGGCCTGCTGGCCCTCGCTGCGCGGGTGAAGCGCGGGGAGGTCGCGGGCGGGCTGGAGCGCAAGGTCCTCGCGATGGTCTTCATGGACCCGAGTCTCCGCACCCGGACGAGCTTCGAGACCGCGATGTACCTCCACGGCGGGCACGCCGTGGTGCTCGAGCCGGGGAAGGGGAGCTGGAGCCTCGAGACTGAGCCTGGCGCCGTGATGGACGGCGATGCGGTGGAGCACATCGTCGAGGCCGCCCGGGTGCTGGGGCGGTATGCCGACGCGGTGGCGGTCCGGGCGTTCCCGCGCGGGGCCGACTGGGCGGTGGCGCGCCGTGACGACATCGTCCGCAACTTCGCCCGCCACTGCGAGAAGCCGGTGATAAACCTGGAGTCGGCCCGGCGCCATCCCTGCCAGGGTCTGGCGGACGCGCTCACGCTGCGGGAGAAGCTGGGTACCACCGAGGGGAAGCGATTCGTGCTGGCGTGGACCTGGCACCCCAAGCCGCTTCCCACCGCCGTTCCGGCGAGCGCCGCCATCGCGGCCGCCTCGCTGGGCATGGAGATCGTGATCGCCCGCCCCGACGGCTACGAGCTGGATCCCGAGGACACGGCGCTCATCCGCCGCATCGCGCAGCAGCGGGGCGGGGAGTTCGTGCACATCATCACCGACCTCGACGAGGCCATGGTGGGCGCCGACGCCGTGTATCCCAAGTCGTGGGGCGCGGTGAAGCTGTTCGGGCGGCCGGACGAGGAGCGCGGGCTTCGCGCGGGGCTGCGCGACTGGCGGATCACCGAGAGCCGCATCAAGTCCACCCGCGGGAGCAACGGGATCGTGATGCACTGTCTTCCGGTCCGGCGCAACGTGGAGATCGACGACGCGGTGCTGGACGGTCCGCACTCGGTCGTGGTCGATCAGGCCGAGAACCGGCTCCATGTGCAGCGGGCGCTGCTGCTGGAGCTGCTGGCAGGTGAGCAGTGAGCAGTGAGCAGTGAGCAGTAAGCAGGCCCCCGGCTCACTGCGCACTGCTCACTGCTCACTCAACTTGGAGCCATACTTGTCGATCGACACCTCGAAGGGCATCGCCGGTCTCAAGGGCGCCTTGCGCTATGTCCGCGCCTATCGCGACCAGGTGTTCGTCGTGAAGCTGGGCGGCGACGTACTGAGCGACGCCGGCGTCCGCGATCAGGTCGTGACCCAGCTCGCGCTGCTCCACTCGCTGGGTATCCGGCTCGTCGTGGTGCACGGCGGCGGCCCGCAGGCCACCGCGCTGAGCCGGCGGCTCGGTCACGAGCCGCGGATCGTGGCGGGGCGGCGGGTGACCGACGACGGCGCGCTCGAGGTCGCCAAGATGGTCTACGCCGGGCAGCTCAACACCGATCTGCTGGCGTCGCTCCGGGCCCACGAGGTGCAGGCCGTGGGCCTGAGCGGGGTGGCCGGCGACCTCCTCCTCGCCCACCGCCGCGCGCCGGTCTCCGTGGTGGACGACGAGGGACGGACGGTGCAGGTGGACTACGGCCACGTGGGCGATCTCGACCGGGTGGATCCACGCATCCTCGTCACCCTGATGGACGCGCGCTTCGTCCCGGTCGTGGCGAGTCTCGCCGGCGACGATGAGGGCGGGGTCTACAACGTCAACGCCGACACCGTGGCCGAATCCCTCGCCGTCGCGCTGCGGGCGCAGAAGCTGATCTTTCTCACCGGCGCTCCCGGCGTCCTGCGCGACCGGAGCGATCCCTCCACCCTCGTGACCTTCGCGGATCCCGACGACCTCGCCGGACTGATGGCGAGCGGCGCTCTCGCGGGCGGCATGCGTCCCAAGGTGGAGGCCTGCATCCGGGCGGCCACCAGCGGCGTCGAGCGCACCCACATCATCGACGGCCGCGCGCCCGACGCGCTCCTGCTGGAGGTGTTCACCGGCGCGGGGTGCGGCACGATGATCGTGGGCCGCAAGGAAAAGGCGACCTACCTGGGGGTCGATCTTGCAGGCTGAGGTGAAGCTGCTCGCCGATCTGGTCGCCATTCCCTCCGTGAGCGGGACCGAAGAGACGATCGCCGAGTTCGTCGAGCAGACCGCCCGCGGCTGGGGTCTCGAGGTGGTGCGCGACGACACGTCCGTGCGCGTCGAGGTCGCCGGCGCGGGCCCCGGCGCCACCCTCGCCCTGGTCTCCCATCTCGACACCGTGCCGGCGGGCGCCGGCTGGACCCGCGACCCCTTCCTGCCCACGGTCGAGGGCACCAGGCTCTACGGTCGGGGCGCCGGCGACGCGAAGGCGCCGGTGGCGGCCATGCTGGCCGCCGCCCGGGACCTCGTCGAGCGCGGCCGGCCCGACGCCGGCCGGGTGCTGGTCGTCTTCGGCTACGGCGAGGAGACCAAGCACACCTCGATGGAGCACGCCGTCGAGCGGATCGGGCATGTGGATGCCGCCGTGATCGGCGAGCCCACCAATCTCGACCTCGCCGTGGCGCAGCGCGGGCTCATGATGGTGGACCTCGTCGCGCGTGGGGACCAGCGGCACGCGGCCTACGCGACGGCCGAGGGCGAGTTCGCCAATGCGGCCGTGGTGCTGGCCCGGGATCTCCTCAGGCTGGCGACGCTGTTCACCGATCGAACCCATCCGGTCCTCGGTCCCGTCACGGCGACCCCGACGATGCTCGAGGCGGGCGTCAGCCGGAACACCACCCCGCCCGTGGCCAAGGCAGTCCTGGACGTCCGGAGCACGCCGGCCTGGAGCCACGAGGAGATCGCGGCGCGGCTGCGCCAGGCGCTGGCGTCGGACGTGGTGGTGACGTCCCAGCGGCTGGTTCCCTGCGAGACGCCCGCCGGCTCGCGACTCCTGGCCGCGGCGCAGCGCGTCCGGCCCGGCGCCAGCCGGTTCGGCAGTCCGACCTGTTCCGATTGGGTCTTCCTCCGCGACGCGGACGCGGTGAAGTGCGGGCCGGGCACCAGCCTGCGCTCCCACACGCCGGACGAGTACGTGGACCTGGCGGAGGTCACGGCGGCGCGGGCGTTCTACGCCGATCTCGCCCGCGAATATCTCCGCAACCCATGAGCCGCGCGGCCCGGCCGGAGACGCTCTGGGCGGCGGGACCCGCGCTCGACCGCCGCATGCTGGAGTACGCGGTCGGCGATGACCGGACCTGGGATGCCCGGCTGCTCCGGTGGGACGTCCTCGGCAGCCTCGGCCACATCGAGGGCCTGCGCGCGTCGGGGCTCCTCTCCGCGGCCGACCACCGCCTCCTGCGGCGGGGGCTGCGCGGCGCGCTCTCGGCGCTGGAGGCGAACCGGCTGCGGATCGGCGCGGAGCACGAGGACGCGCACTCGGCAGTCGAGGCCTGGCTCACCCGACGCGCACCCGGGGCGGGCGAACGGCTCCACACCGGGCGCTCGCGCAACGACCAGATCGCCTGCGATCTCCGGCTCTTCCTCAAGGACCGGCTGCTCGCCCTGCACGCGGGCGCGCTCGACCTGGTGGACGCGCTGCTCGCCTTCGCGCGGCGGCACCAGCGCGTGCTCTGGCCCGGCTACACCCATCAGCGGCGGGCGATGCCCTCGTCTGTGGGCCTCTGGGCGCTCGGCTACGCCGAGGGAATCCTGGACGCGGCCGAATCGCTGCCCGGGCTCTGGGCCCAGGTCGACCGCTCGCCGCTCGGCAGCGCGGCCGGGTACGGGGTCCCGCTCCCGCTCCGCCGCGAGGTCGCCGCGAGGGCGCTCGGGTTCGGCGCGGTCGAGCACGCCGTCACCGCGGTGCAGAGCGGACGCGGGAAGCTCGAGGCTGCCGCCCTGTTCTGGTGTGCGCAGGCGGGCCATGACGCGGCCAAGCTCGCGTGCGACGTGTCGCTCCTGTCCGCGGAGGAGTTCGGCTTCCTCGTGCTGCCGCCGGAGCTCGCCACCGGGTCGAGCATCATGCCGCACAAGCGGAACCCCGATCTGTTCGAGCTCACGCGCGCGCGGGTCGCGGCGGTCGAAGGCGATCTCGCCGCCGTCCTGCGGATCCGGGCCGGGCTGCCCGGCGGCTATCATCGTGATTTCCAGCTGCTCAAGGAGCCGCTGATGCGGGGCCTGGACCGGACCGCCGATCTGCTGGCGGCGCTGACCCACGCGCTTCCCCGGCTGGGTGTGGATCGGGCCCGCTGCGCCGCCGCGCTCGGCGGCGCGGCGCTCGCCACCGACGAGGTGATGCGGCGGGTGGAAGCTGGCCGGGCCTTTCGGCTGGCGTACCGCGAGGTCGCGGCGGCACTCGAGGCGGGCGAGTCGTTTCCGGAGCCCGCCCCGGCCCGGCTCGCCGCCCGGCGCCGGTCCGCTGGCGGGGTGGGGAATCTGGGCCTTCCTGCCGTGCGCGCGCGCGCCCGGCGCGCGCGCGCGTGGGCCGCGCGTGAGCGGCGGCGGTTCGACGCCGCCATGGCGCGCCTCGCGGGGCCGAGGCGGCGGAGGACACGCCGGTGACGGCCGACCGGAAGAAGCGGCATCTCCGCATTCTCGAGATCATCAGCACCCGTGCCGTGCGCACCCAGGAAGAGCTGGCCGAGATCCTCAGCGCCGAGGGATGGAACGTCACGCAGTCTTCGGTGAGCCGGGACATCGCCGCGCTCCGGCTGGCCAAGGTGGACGGCGCGTACCGGCGCTCGCCACCGGGGCCGCGGGTGTCCGACCCTGACGAGGAGCGGATCGCCGAGGGGGTGCTCACGCTCGACCCGGTGGGAGACGTGCTGCTGGTCCTGCACACCTCGCCCGGCGAGGCCAACCGGGTGGCGGTCGCGATCGACCGGCTGGCCTGGCCGGAGATCGTGGGCACGATCGCGGGCGACGATACGATCTTCGTGGCGGTGAAGGATCGATCGGCGCAGCGCGCCGTCACCCGCAACGTGCGGCGGTTGCAGGAGACGAAATGAGAAGGGCGGCTCGGGGTGAGCCGCCCTCCTCGCCCAACCCCCTCACTTGCTGGGCGCGATGTTGAACTTCAGCGACGTGGCCTGGCTAACGGGAATGGCTGGCCTTCCGCCCACTACGCCGCTCGCGAGGAGCCGGTAGGCTCCCGTCTTGGTCAGTTGTAGGTCCGAGAACGAGGCGATTCCGCTGCCATCAGTGATTTGTGGCATCACTCCGACAAGGTTCGCAGGTGTTCCATTGTTGTTCACGGCGGCGAGCGTGACCGCCACGTTCGGGAGCGTCGTGGGGG
>DASUAH010000190.1:0-18603 GCA_035763885.1 Gemmatimonadales bacterium | reverse complement strand
GCGGTCCTGCTCCGGTCCCGCCGCGTCAGGGTCGCGGCGGAGGAGGATCTCGTGCGCGCCCTTCGCGATCTCCTGGGTGCGGATTCCGTCCACTACGTCAAGGCGGGATGACCCCGATGGCCTCAGCCTATACCCTGGAGTTCGAGAAACCCCTCCTCGAGCTGGAGCGCCAGATCGACGATCTGAAGCGCATCGGCGACGAGCGGCAGATCGACATCGAGGGCGAGCTGCAGGGCCTTCAGGGCAAGCTGGAATCGCTCCGGGCGGAGATCTATCGAAATCTCACGCCCATCCAACGCGTCATGGTCGCCCGCCACCCCCGCCGTCCCTACACCCTCGACTATCTCAGCACCATCTTCACCGACTTCATCGAGCTGCACGGCGACCGACTCTACCTGGACGATCCCGCCGTCGTGGGCGGATGGGCGCGCCTCGGCGGCAACTCGGTGATGGTCATCGGCCACCAGAAGGGCCGGGATACCAAGGAGAACCTGAAGCGCAACTTCGGCATGCCCCACCCCGAAGGTTACCGCAAGGCGCTGCGCTTGATGCGGCTCGCCGCCAAGTTCTCGGCCCCAATCATCACCCTGATCGACACGCCCGGCGCCTATCCCGGACTCGGCGCGGAAGAGCGGGGTCAGTCCGAGGCGCTGGCGCGCAACATCCTGGAGATGGCCGCCCTGGAGACGCCGGTCGTCACCTGCGTGATCGGCGAGGGCGGCTCGGGCGGCGCGCTCGCCCTCGGCGTCGCCGACCGGGTGCTGATGCTCGAGAACTCGATCTACTCGGTGATCTCCCCCGAGGGATGCGCCGCAATCCTGTGGAAGGACGCAAGCCAGCGCGAACGCGCGGCGGAAGCGCTCAAGCTCACGGCAGAGGACCTGCTCCGCCTCAAGCTGATCGACGAGGTGGTTGCCGAGCCGGTGGGCGGCGCGCACGTCGATCCCGACGCCGCGGGCGAGGCGCTGCGCGAGGCCCTGATCCGCCACGTGACCGAACTCAGGAAGATCCGGCCGGAGAAGCTGGTGAAGCGCCGCGCGGAGAAGTACGCGGCGATGGGCGCGTTCACCGAGGCCTGACAGGACAAGCGTGCAGACCGTCGAGGTCCGCTTCAAGGGGACCCGCAAGGCCTACTTCATGTGGCCCGACGACGCCGCCCCGCTCCGGCTCAAGGAGCATGTGGTGGTGGAGGTGGAGCGCGGCCGCGACTTGGGCCGGATCACCGCGACCGGGGACGTCGCGCGGCGGAAGTGCGGCGGCTGCGGGGTCGCCTCCACCTGCGGCACCGGCGAGTCCGCACCGGCCGACGAACCCTTGAAGCCGGTGCTCCGGCGCGCGACGCCGGACGACGTGCGCACCCACCACGAGTGCCGCCGTGACGAGGAGGACGTCCGCCGCAAGGTGCTCCACCGGGTCCGGCACCACGCGCTCGACATGAAGGTGAGCGACACCGAGTGGCAGTGGGACCGGAACAAGCTCACCATCTACTTCACAGCGGAACAGCGGGTGGACTTCCGCGCCCTGGTCCGCGATCTCGCCTCGCAGTTCCGCACCCGCATCGAGCTCCGTCAGATCGGCGTCCGCGACGAGGCCGCCCGCCTCTCCGGGGTGGGCCGGTGCGGGCGGGAGTACTGCTGTTCCAGCTGGCTCACCGAGCTGTCGCCCGTCAACCTCGCGCTCGCGAAGGACCAGCACCTCTCGCTCAACCCCTCCCAGATCTCGGGCGGCTGCGGCCGGCTCCTCTGCTGTCTCAAGTACGAGCACGAGTTCTACGCCGAGGCGCGGAAGCGGTTTCCCCGCGAGGGCAAGACGGTGCGGACCGCCGTGGGCACGGAGAAGGTCGTGGCGGTGGACATCTTTCGGGAACGGGTCTTCCTTCGCAGCGAGGAGCACGGCTCCCGCATCGTCCCGCTGGTCCAGCTGCGCGAGGAGATGGAGCAGACGGGCGGACGGGCAGACGGGCAGACGGACCCGGCGGCGGGGGAGACGCCGGCCGTCCGGCCGTCTGACCATCCGGCCGGCCGGCGGCGGCGGCGGCGGAAGAAGACGTGACGCGGTTCTACCTCACCACCGCAATCGACTACGCCAACGGCGAGCCGCATCTCGGCCACGCGCTCGAGAAGATCGGCGCCGACTGCATCGCCCGCTACCGCCGGCTCCGGGGCGACGCGGTCCATTTTCTCATGGGGATGGACGAGCACGGGCAGAAGGTGGCGCAGTCGGCGGAAGCCGCGGGGATGGAGCCGCAGCCGTGGGTGGACGCGATCGCCCGGCAGTTCGCCGCCGCCTGGCGCCGCCTGCACTGCTCCAACGATGACTGGATCCGCACGACCGAGCCGCGGCACAAGCGGTCGGTGATCCGCTTCATCGAGCTGATCCGCGAGCGCAGTCCCGACGACATCTATGCCGGGGAGTACGAGGGGCTCTACTGCGTCGGCTGCGAGGAGTTCAAGCAGGAGTCGCAGATCGTGGACGGCCGGTGCGTGGAGCATCCGAGCCGCGA
Organism: Gemmatimonadales bacterium; assembly: GCA_035763885.1. Classification (GTDB taxonomy): domain Bacteria; phylum Gemmatimonadota; class Gemmatimonadetes; order Gemmatimonadales; family GWC2-71-9; genus DASQPE01. The sequence continues at coordinate 16,100 of DASUAH010000190.1, read as the reverse complement.
CCTCGAGCAGCGGCGGGAGCGGAACTACTTCTTCCGCCTGAGCCGGTGGGGCCCGGAGGTGCTGGAGCTGATCCGCTCCGGACGCCTCGAGGTCGGCCCCGCGATCCGCCGCAACGAGGTCGTGCGGGTGCTGGAAGCCGGCCTCGAGGACATCTCCATCTCGCGGGTCCGCTTTCCCTGGGGCATCCCGTTCCCGGGCGACCCGGAGCACACGGTCTACGTCTGGTTCGACGCGCTCATCAATTACCTCTCCGCGACGGGGTTTCCCGACCCGGGCTACGAGCGCCTCTGGCCGGCCGACCTCCACGTCATCGGCAAGGGGATCACCCGCCTCCACTGCGCGCTCTGGCCCGCGATGCTGCTGAGCGCCGGCCTGCCGGTGCCGCGCAGGGTGTGGGCCCACGGGTACGTGCAGTGGGGCGGGGCCAAGGTATCCAAGTCCGAGGGGGGCGCCGTGAGTCTCGACGGGGCGATCGAGCGGCACGGCCCCGACGCGCTCCGCTATTTCCTGCTGCGGGAGGTCGGCTTCGAGGCGGACGGCAACTTCACCTGGGAGCGCTTCGACGAGCGCTACGCCGCCGATCTGGCCGATGGCCTGGGCAACCTCGTGTCGCGCTCGCTCGCGATGATCGCGAAGTACCGCGGGGGGGCGATCCCCGAGGGCGGCGCGGTGAGCACGCTCGACGCCGAGGGCGACCAGGTCGTGGAACGGTACGCGGCGGCGATGGACGCGTTCGATCTGCGCGGCGGGGCGGAGGCGGCCTGGCAACTGGTCGCGGCAGCCAATCTCTACATCCAGCGCACCGCCCCCTGGGCCCTCGCCAAGGGCGGACGGGACGCGGAGCTGGACCAGGCGCTCGGGAGCATCGGGCGCACCCTCTGGCGGCTGGCCGTGCTGACCGGCCCCTTCATACCCGGCAAGGCGCAACTGATCTGGGCGGGTTTGGGGGGTGAAGGATCTGTCACCCAGGCGCGGTGGACTGCAGTCGGGTCCCCGCCCGTGGGAGGTCGGTCGGCCGCCAGCGCCGGAGTGCTCTTCCCCAAGCCCGCCCCCGCCTGAGACTTACGGATCGCCGTGCAAGCCCTTGGAATGTCAAAGGGTTAACCACGGCTCCATTCGCCTTGACAACCGGCCGGGGCGGCAGAAATTTTGCCCAGCCTCTCGGGTGACTTCCGTCACTCCCGCCGGCGGCTCCCTGCAGCATCTTGCAGCGGGCTGCCCGCGCAGCGATTCGGTTCGGCTTCAACATCGGGTGAACCTGATGGCCAAGCGCCGCTGGACAGTTCTGTTCGTACCGCACGGCGCCGCTCCGTCGAAGGCGCTCGAAGTGTCGTGCGGTCTCCTGCGCTTCGCGGGCACCGGGGCCGTGCTGCTCTTCGTCTGCGCCCTGCTGGTCGGCTACGCCACGGTGTCGCACCGGATCGATCTCTCCCGCTCGGCGGCTCTGGAAGCGGAGAACGCCCGGCTGGCGGAAGAGATCGGCGACCTCCACGGCCGCCTCGAAACCCTCTCCGACACCATCGCCCAGATCTCGCGCCGCGACGCCAGGATCCGGTTGCTCGCCAACCTCGAGCCGATCGATCCGCAGGTGCAGGCGGCCGGCATCGGCGGACCGGTGGCGGCGAACGCCGACGCCGTCGGCTCCAGCCCCGCGCTGCGCCGCTCGGCGGAAGTGCGGGTGGACCTCAACGCGCTGATCCGCCGCGCGAACCTGCTGGCCTCCTCCTTCGACGCCGCCGCCGACAGCCTCGCCTCGCACAAGGAACGCCTCGCCGCCACGCCGTCGATCATGCCGACCCGCGGCTGGCTGTCGAGCGCGTTCTCGGCGATGCGGTCGCACCCGGTGCTGCACCTGGCCCGCCCGCACGAGGGCATCGACGTGTCCGCCCCGATGGGGACGCCCATCGAGGCGCCCGCGGCGGGCACGATCCGCTCGGCGGCCTGGGAAGCCGGCTACGGTCATACCGTCGAGATCGATCACGGCTACGGCATCACCACCCGGTTTGCGCACGCATCGCGGCTGCTGGTGCGCCAGGGCCAGCGGGTCTCGCGTGGCGAGCGGATCGCGCTGGTGGGCAACTCCGGGCTCGCCACGGGTCCGCACCTGCACTACGAGGTGCACGTGAACGGCCGGGCAGTGAACCCGCTGCGGTACGTGATGCCGGAGCACGTCGTGTTCGACTGACGGCCAGACGGCCAGACGGCCAGACGGCCAGACGGCCGACCGCCCCGATCACAGAAACCCTCCGGCGCGCAAGGGCGTCGGAGGGTTTCTCGCGTCGGGGTCAGCGATCCATCCGGCCGTCGGGCCGTCGGGCCGTCCGGCCGTCTAGAATTGCACCTTCGGCGCCTCCTGTGCGGTCTCGCTCGCCTCGAAATACGGCCGCGGCTTGTCCATGCCGAACATCTTTGCCGTGAGATTGTAGGGGAGCCGCCGGATGAACGCATTGTACTCCGCCACCGCCGTGTTGTAGTCGGTGCGCGCGACGGCGACCCGGTTCTCGGTTCCCTCCAGCTGGTCCTGCAGCGCGCGGAAGCTCTCGCTGGAGCGGAGCTCGGGGTAGTTCTCCACGATGGCGAGAAGGCGGCCGAGTCCCTGATTGAGCTCGGCATTGGCGGCAGCCATCTCCTCCACGTTGCCGGACTGCACCGCGCCGGCGAGGCGCGCGCGGGCGTTGGCGATGCTGGTGTACAGGGTCGTCTCCTGCTTCGCGACCCCCTTCACCGTTTCGACTAGGTTGGGGATCAGGTCGGCGCGACGCTGGAGCTGCGCCTGGATCTGGCCGCGAGCCTGGTTCACGCGCTCGTCGAGCGTCTGGATGGTGTTGTAGCCGCATCCCGACGCGAGCAGCAGGCCGGCCAGGAGCGGCGCCGGGAAACGATGGAAACGGGCAGCGGTCACGGCAGGTCTCCGTGCTGGTGTTCATCGGCAAAGCGAACGGTACGCGCCACGAGGTCGAGGTAGCGCTCGAATTCCGGAGCGGTGCAGCGGGGGTGGCGCTCCCGGCGGCGCTCGAACAACTGCGCCGCGGTCGCCGCGTCGAACCCGACGAGCCCAGCCGCCGCGGCGATCACGGCGTTTCCCCCGCGCGGCACCGGGCGTCCGGCGAGCGCGAGGAGGCAGCGCAACAGCAGCACGACGGTAGAGATGCTGGCGGCGGCGACCTCGCCCAGCGCGGCGGGATCGTCGGCGTGGAGGGCGTAGGCCTGGCGGAGCCGCAGCAGCTTCCCCCGCAGCTCGCGCTCGAGCGCGCTCCGGAGCGCGGCCAGATCCGGCTGGAGGGGGTCGAGCACATCCGGTCCCCGGAGCACGTGGTAGGCGGCGCGCATGTCGCAGATCTCGATGGGGAACGCATCGCCGGCGCGGTCCCATTCGTCGCGCGTGATGAGCATCGGCAGGACCGGGGTCGCCCGCCGCCACCGGTCGAGCGCGGGATGCAGTGCCCGCAGCGTGGTGGGCGACGCGTCGGGCAGCACGAGCATGAGATTCACGTCGGAGCGGCCGGGCACGTACTCGTTGCGTGCGGCGGAGCCCACCAGCAGGGCCGTGTAGCCCGGCGCCAGCGCCGCGTCAGCGTCGGCAAGGAAGCGCTCGGTGAGCCGCCTGACCTCATCGTGCATCAGAATCTCCCGCCCGCGCCGCCGCCGCTGAAGCCGCCGCCACCCCCGAACCCGCCGAAGCCGCCGCCACCCCAGCTCCCGCCGCCCCACCCCCCGCCGCCGCCCCATCCACCGCCGATCCACGGACCACCCCAATATACCCGGCGGCGGCGGCGTCTCCCCGCGCGGCCGAAGCCGCTCAACAGCGCGGCGAACACAACGAAGAGGAGCACCGGGAGCCAGGCCGGGAGCGCCGGCGCGGGCGCGCCGGAGACCGGCGGCGGACGGGCCGCCGTGAGGGCCGAGTCGCTCACCCCGAACCCCTCCGCGATGACCGCCGCCAGGGCGCGCGTGCCAGTCAGGAGCGCCTCGGCGTAATCCCCGCGGCGGGCGGCCGGGAGCATGAGATCACGAATCCGGCCCGCGGTCGCGTCGGTGACGATCCCTTCGAGACCCTGGCCGGTCTCGATGCGGATGGCGCCCGTCCCGGGGCGCCCCTCCTGGCGCGGCACGAGGAGCAGGACGACACCCGCGTTGCGGGTCGAGTCGCCGATCTGCGCGCGGGCGCCGACGCCCCACCGGCGCCCGATCGCGAGCGCGACCTCAGCCTCGGAGCGATCAGCGAGGGTGGAGAGCGTCACCACCGCCAGCTCAGCGCCGGTCGCGGTCCGGAGCCGTGCTCCGATCCGCTCGATTTCCGCCGCCGACGCCGGGTCCACGATCCCGGCGGCGTCGGTGAGATAGCCGGTGGGCCGAGGCGGAAACAGGCGCTCCACCGGCGTCTGCGCGGGAGCGGCGAGCACCAGCGCAAGTTGAAGCGCTGTTCCGGCGACGATAGCTTTCCGCGGTGCGACGTCCAACGTTGCTCCTTCTCCTGGCGCTTGCCGGGTGCGAGACGTCCAGGGAAATGGTCGTTCGGGTCCTCATTCCCGGACCCGATTCCATCGAGACGCCCGTAGCGGGCATCGGGCTGGTCGCCCTCCCCTATGACCGGGACAGCGTGCTCCGCGCGCTCGAGGCGCGCGCGCCCGAGCCGCGGCCGGCCACGGCGGAGCTGGACAGCCTCTTCGCGCGGTTCCGGACGCCGTTCGCCGCGTACGCGGCCGCGGCCTGGCAGGCCGGCCGACTGCGCGACACTCTGGCCGCCCTCAAGGCCCGCCTCGACAGCCTCCCACGGAACGCCCCGGAGTACCGGCAGCTCTACGCCGAGTTCGCCCGCTCCTCCGCCGCGCTGGCCGAGGCCGAGAAGCGCGAAGCGGCGGCGCGCGCCGCGCTCGACGCCAGCCGGGCCCAGCTCGGGAGCCGGATCGACTCGCTGCGCGCCCGGTTGCGCTCGTGGGAAGATACTATCTACCGGGAGTACGACAGCGTGGTGCGGAGCCTCACGCAGGCGAGCCGGCGCCAGCCGGTCGCGGACACGACCGATGCGACCGGCCGCGCGCGGTTCACGCTGCGCGGCGGCCCCTGGTGGATCTACGGGCGCTCCTGGGACGCGACCGACCCGAACGCGGAATGGTACTGGAACGTCCCGGCCACCGGCGACACCATCGTGCTGGACAGCCGGAGCGGCAGGCGGCGGCCCAAGTACTGACGCGGTGAGCGGTGAGAGGCGGCGATGAGATGAGTGGTGAGCGGACGGCGGTGGGCAGGACGCTCCGGTGGGCGCTCGCGGCGGTCGCGACGATGATCGCGGCCCAGCTGCCCGTCGGGCCATCGGCCCGCCTGGGCGCACAGACGGCCGCAAGGCCCGACCCGCTCGCCTCCCGATCCAAGGGGACCGCGACGGCGCCGGTCACCGTGTACGAGATGTCGGACTTTCAGTGCCCCTATTGCCGCCGGCATGCGCTGGACGTGTTCCCCACGCTCGAGCGGGAATACGTCCGCACCGGGAAGGTGCGCTGGGTGTTCATCAACTTCCCGCTGGTGTCGATCCACGCGAACGCGGTTCCGGCGGCGGAGCTCGCGATGTGCGCGGCGAGGCTCGGCAAGTTCTGGCCGATCCACGATCTGCTATTCAAGTATCAGGAGATGTGGGCGCCGCTCCGGGAGCCCGGCCCCTTCATGCTGTCGCTCGCCGACTCGGCCAAGGTACCGCGCCCCCCGCTGGTCCGGTGCCTGCAGACGCAGGCGACCCGCGCCGAGATCCAGGCCGAGGCGCAGGGCTCCGAGCGTTCGGGCGCGGGCAGCACGCCGACGTTCTATATCGAGGGCGGCCTGCTGGTCGGAGCGCACCCCGCGCCGGTATGGCGGCGGGTGCTGGATTCCATCCATGCCGCGAAGGTGGCGGGAGGCGGTGAGCAGTGAGCAGTGAACAGTGAGCAGTGAGCAGTGAGCAGTGAGCAGTGAGAGGTCGCTCCCACTACTGACCGCTCACTGCTTAACCGACGAGCAGCAGGTCGTACATCGCGTGGGTCCATGCGACTATCCCGAAGCCGCGCAGCAGGTAGAGTCCGCTGAACAGCGCGCCCGCCACGGCGCGGAACGCGAACGATCCGAGCTCCAGCGGGTCGCCGTACGGGCCGACGTAGTGGAACCCGGAGAAGATCAGCGCCCCGACCACGGTGGCGGCTCCCCCGGCCGCGCCGGCGCGCCATCCGAGCGACCGTCGCGCGACCCATGCGAGGGTACCCACCAGCAGGACCCGAAACAGCAGCTCCTCATACAGGCCGGCGCCCAACGAGATCATGATCTGGGTCGGAAGGGCGAGGCGGTCGAACTGGCCGGCCGCGAGTGGCGTGGCCCGGCCGAGCAGCAGACCCGTGAGCGTCGCCGTGACCAGCCCGAACACCGAGGCGTACCCGACCGCCTCGGCGATCATGCCCAGGAAGACCCGCCAGCGGAGGGGGCCGCCGGCCGCCCGGTCGCGCCAGACCGGCCCGGCGCCCGCGCCGAGCAGCAGGAGACCGAACACGAGCAGTCCGGCGCGCCCGCCGAAGGTGACGAAGAGGCTCTTGAGCAGCACGTCCGCGCCGTTCCGTACGCCGGCCATTGCGCCGCCCGACAGCGCGACCGCGAGCAGCTCGTAGCCGACCAGCAGCGGCAGGGCAAAGAGGAGGCTGTACTTCGGGCGGTGCGAGAGGGCCCAGTAGGACATCGGTGAGCGTCGAGCGGTCAGGAGTGGACGTGCATCGCGCCGCCCGGCCCGGAGGCGGAGCGGCGCGATGTGGTTGGCATCGTGGCTCGAGACGATGCCGGCTCGTCAGATCACCGACCGGCGATCGCTCGCCCGGCTCGAGCCACGCATGCAACTCTCACTAGACAATGGATCACCTCCTTCGTTGCGGTGGAACATGGGGCGGACGAGGGAAGTCTATCCAGTGGCCCCGAGCGGAGGCAAGCCGCCTACTTCGTGATTACCCCCTCGAACGTCACGGCGCGCGGCACGATGAGTCCCCCGGTGAGCGCGGTGATCAGCACGTCGCCGAAGCTGCTGCGCACCCTGATGCGCAGGTCGGCCACGCCCTTCCCTCCCACCAGCTGCCCGGCGAGCGTCTTCTGGAGCGACGGCTGCCGGATCTTGAACGCACCCCAGAAGCCGTAGAGCGCGCGCGAGGTCACCTCGAAGCGATCTCCCTCGGCCGGCTGCTCCGCCGGGGCGGCCATGGTCACCGGAACGCCCAGCGAGCGGGTGTCGAGCGTGAGCGAACAGCCCTGCAGCACCGCGGCCAGCAGCGCCGCCGCGGCGACCCGGGCGGGCGCCGTCAAAGCCCCGGCACCCGGAAGGTGTAGTGGAGGCCCACCGCGAAGACCGACGGGTCATCGGTCTCGACGAACACGCGATCGTACGCCGCGTGCAGGCCGAGCCCGCTCAGCAGATTGAGCTCGACCCCGCCGCTCAACCCGAAGTTGGTGTCGGTCTCGGCGTCGCCGGCCAGCGGGCCGGTGTCGGGCGGCGACCGCCGGACGATGTCGAGCCGCGGCGCGAGCCACGGCTTGATCGCGAGCACGGGGTTGGGAATCGTGAGCGCCAGCCCCACGCCGACCGGAAACCGGTACTCCCTGAAGTCCGAGTCGAACTTCACGTAGCCGGCGCCCGCCTGGAGCGTCGCCGCGAGCGGCACCAGCGGCCCGCCGAAGAACTTGTAGTTCAGCGTGCCGCCCACGCCGGTGAGATTCTCGCTCGAGTCCTCGCCGTCGAGGTAGGCCACCGTGCCGGTCACGCCGAACGGCCCGAGGCCCAGCCGCGCGGTGCCCCCGAACGTGGTGCCGCCTCCCGCGTTGTCGTTGGGGAAGGCGACGTCGCCGTAGATGCCGAGCCCGGTCGGAATCCCGCTGTTGTATACCGGAAGGCCGTGGACCTGCGCGCTCGCGGGGGCCGCCGCACCCGCCAGCCCGACCAGGACGAGGAGTGCGAGATGGGTCTGCCTCATGCATTGCTCCGAGGTGAGGGGCGCGGGGTGAGGCACCTGCCCGGCGGGTGGCAAGCTATCGCGGGCTCGGAAAGAATGTCAACGGAGTCGCACCGCCGGCGCCGGCGGACATGCAAGCGCCCGGCCGAGCTCGGGCCGGGCGCGACGCACCACGGCAGGCGCTAGCGGACGAACGCGAGCCCGATGGCGATGCCCTCGATCTCGCCGATGCCGCCGCTCACCCGGAGCTCCACCGACCCGCCGAACCGGACGTTCGCGCCCAGGCCGAGGGCGAACTCCACGTCGTCGTCTCCGGCGCCGGTGTTGAGGATCGGGACGAGGACCGGGTGCACATACGGCACGAAGGTCGTATTGGACCCCTCGACCTGGAACCGGCGGCCCAGCGACAGGCCGACGGGAATGAAGATGGCGTCGTCGCCTTCACCGAACTGCCCGCCGAGGCCCACCGTGAGCGCGCCGTCGAGCGGAAACTGCTGGGTGGACTCGATCACCCGCGCCCGGAAGCTGCCGCCCAACGCCAGGCGGGTCTGGTCATCCCCGGCCACGTCGCGGTTGACGAAGCCGCCCCGCAGCCCGATGTCGAACCGGTTGTACCCGTAAGTGTAGAACCCCTCGAGCCCGAAGTCTGCATTCTCCGGGAAGGAGATCGTCGCGCCGATTTCGTGCGCTTGGAACGAACGGTACGGAGCCTTGAAGTCGGGAGTGCCGCTCTCCTGCGCGGCTGCCATGCCGGCGCCGGCGGCCAGGAGCACGAGGACCGCGAACAGGCTACGCTGCATCGGGAGCTCCTTGAACGTGTTCGGCGACGACGCGGACGCGGTCGCCAACGACCTGGAGAAATCCGCCGCGCACCGCGAACCGGGTCACGGAGCCGGCCTGGCGCACCGTGAGGGTTCCGCGGCCGAGCAGCGTCATGAAGGGCGCGTGGCGGGGCAGAATCCCCACCTGGCCATCGAACGCCGGCGCCACGACCGCGTCGGCGTCGCCGTCGAACATAGCGGCCTCGGGCGAGATGACCGTGACCCGCATCACGCGCTCGCGAGCTTCTTGGCCTTCTCGACCGCCTCGTCGATCCCGCCCACCATGTAGAACGCCTGCTCTGGCAGGTGGTCGAACTCGCCGGAGAGAACGCGCTCGAAGCTCTCGATCGTGTCTTTCAGCTTCACGTACTTCCCGGGGAACCCGGTGAACTGCTCGGCGACGTGGAACGGCTGCGAGAGGAATCGCTGCAGCCGCCGCGCGCGGGCCACGACCAGCTTGTCCTCCTCGGACAGCTCGTCCATGCCGAGGATGGCGATGATGTCCTGGAGCGCCTTGTAGCGCTGGAGGGTCCGCTGCACCCCGATCGCCACGTTGTAGTGGCGCTCGCCCACGAACTGCGGCGCGAGAATCCGGCTCGCGCTGTCGAGCGGGTCCACCGCGGGATAGATGCCGATCTCGGTGAGCGCCCGGGAGAGCACCACCGTCGCGTCCAGGTGCGCGAAGGCGGTCGCCGGCGCGGGGTCGGTGAGGTCGTCGGCCGGCACGTAGATCGCCTGCACCGAGGTGATCGAGCCCTTGGTGGTCGAGGTGATCCGCTCCTGCAGCTCGCCCATCTCGGTGCCCAGCGTCGGCTGGTAGCCGACCGCGCTCGGCATGCGCCCGAGCAGCGCCGACACCTCCGAGCCCGCCTGGGTGAACCGGAAGATGTTGTCGATGAACAGGAGCACGTCCTGGCCCTCGACGTCGCGGAAGTACTCCGCGATCGTGAGGCCGGTGAGGCCCACCCGGAGCCGCGCGCCGGGCGGCTCGTTCATCTGGCCGTACACCAGCGCGCACGACCCGATGACGCCGCTTTCCTTCATCTCGAGGTAGAGGTCGTTGCCCTCGCGGGTCCGCTCCCCCACGCCGCAGAAGACCGACTTGCCGCCATGCCCCTTCTGCACGTTGTTGATCAGCTCCATGATCACCACGGTCTTGCCGACGCCCGCCCCGCCGAACAGCCCGATCGTGCCGCCCTTCACGAACGGCGCGATGAGGTCGATGACCTTGATGCCGGTTTCGAAGATCTCGGTCTTGGGCACGAGATCCACGAACCTCGGCGTCTCACGATGAATAGGCCAGCGCTCGACGTCCGGAGGAAGGGGCGGTCCGCCGTCGACCGGCTCGCCCAGCACGTTCAGGATGCGGCCGAGCGGCGCGTCGCCCACCGGCGCCGAGATCGGACCACCGAGGTCCACCGCCGCCATCCCGCGGGTGAGCCCATCCGTGGTGCTCATCGCGACGGCGCGCACCTGGTTCTGCCCGATGTGCTGCTGCACCTCCGCCACCACCCGGAGACCGGCAGCCGCGTCCTCGACGAGCAGCGCGTTGTAGATCTCGGGCAGCTGCTCCGGCTCGAACTCGACGTCGAGTACCGGGCCGATGATCTGGGTGATATGGCCGGTCGCCTTACCGGCCGCGGTCGCGGCGCCAGGCCGCGTCTGGGTTGCTGCTGCTGTTGCCATGTCTCGTCCTCTGGTTCGGATGAGCGGATCCGCTCACGCCTGAAGCGCCGCCGCACCGCCCACGATCTCCGCGATCTCCTGCGTGATCTGGGCCTGCCGCTGGCGGTTGTACGTCCGGGTCAGGATCTGGATCAGCTCACCCGCGTTGTCGGTCGCGTTCTTCATCGCGGTCCGGCGCGCCCCGTGCTCCGCCGCGACCGTCTCCACCAGCCCGCGGTAGACCGCGTTGCGGACGTAGAGCGGCAGCAGCTCCTCGAGGATCGCCTCCGCGCTCGGGGCCAGGATGTAATTCTCCGCCCGGCGCCCCCGCCCCGCCCCGGCGGTCCGGCCGTCCGGCCGTCCGGCCGTCGGGATCGGCAGGATCCGCACCGTCGTCGGCGGCGTCTGGATGGCGCTCAGGAACTTCGCCTGCACCAGGTCGACGCTCGCGAGCTCACCCGCCGCGTACGCGGCGATGAGCGGCGTCGCGATCTCCGCCGCGTGCTCGACGGCTGGCCGGTCGCCGATGTCCTGCCGCTCGAGCGCGAGCGGCCGGCCGACGTACTTGAAGAACCCGATCCCCTTCTTGCCGATGGCGAAGAGCTCCACGGCCAGCCCGGCGCCCTCGAGCTGCTCGATCCGGCGCCGGGCTTCCTTGATCAGGTTGGCGTTGAACGCACCCGCCAGGCCGCGGTTGGACGTGAGCAGGATGACCGCGCCTCGCCGGGGGCCACCGTGTGCCGGGGCCCTGGGCTGCCGCAGAAGGGGAAAGCGCTCGGCCAGCTCGGGGCTGACGAGGTCGGCCAGCACCTCGCGGAGCGCCTCGGAGTAGGGCCGCGCCGCGACGACCCGGTCCTGCGCCCGCTTCAGCTTGGACGTGGCGACCAGCTCCATCGTCCGCGTGATCTTGCGGGTATTCTGGACCGAGCGGATCCGCCGCTTGAGCTGCCGGCCCTTCGCCATCAGCCGGCCGTGAAGAGCGGCTTGAACGCCGCGAGGGCCGCCTTGAGCCCGTTGGTGGCGTCGTCGTCCAGCGCCTTCCTGGTGCGGATCGCGTCGAGCAGCTTCGGATGCTTGGCCTCGAGGTAGGCGAGGAAGTCCGCCTCCCACTGCCGCACGTGCGGCACCGCGACGTCGTCGAGGTAGCCGTTCGTCGCCGCGTAGATGACGGCGACCTGCTGCTCGACCGGCATCGGCCGGTACTGCGGCTGCTTCAGGATCTCCACCAGGCGCGCACCCCGGGCGAGCTGCCGCTGGGTGGCGACATCGAGGTCGGACCCGAACTGGGCGAACGCCTCGAGCTCGCGGTACTGGGCCAGCGACAGCCGGAGCGGGCCCGCGACCTGCTTCATCGCCTTGATCTGCGCGTTGCCGCCCACCCGGCTCACGCTGATGCCCGGATCCACGGCGGGCCGCACGTTGGCGTAGAACAGATCGGTCGTGAGATAGATCTGCCCGTCGGTGATCGAGATGACGTTGGTGGGGATGTAGGCCGAGACGTCGCCGGCCTGGGTCTCGATGATCGGGAGCGCGGTCAGCGAGCCGCCCGGCTTCTTGATGCGGGGGTCGAGCTTCGCCAGCTGGGGATCCTCGCTGATCTTCGCCGCGCGCTCGAGCAGGCGGCTGTGGAGATAGAACACGTCGCCCGGGTACGCCTCGCGGCCCGGCGGCCGGCGGAGGATCAGCGAGAGCTGGCGGTACGCGGCGGCCTGCTTGGAGAGGTCATCGTAGACGCAGAGCGTCGCCCGCGCCTCCTCGTACATGAAGTACTCGGCCATCGCGCAGCCCGCGTAGGGGGCGATGTACTGGAGCGGGGCCGGCTCCGATGCGGAGGCCACGACCACGATGCTGTAGTCCATCGCGCCCGCCTCGCGGAGCTTGTCCACCACCGCGGCCACCGTCGAGCGCTTCTGCCCGATGGCGACATAGACGCAGACGACGCCCTGGCCCTTCTGATTGATGATGGTGTCGATCGCGATCGCCGTCTTGCCGGTGCCGCGGTCGCCGATGATCAGCTCCCGCTGCCCGCGGCCGATGGGAATCATCGAGTCGATCGCCTTGATGCCGGTCTGGAGCGGCTCCTTCACCGGCTGGCGGACGATGATCCCGGGCGCGATCATCTCGACCGGGCGCGACGTCGTGGCCGGGATCGCACCGCGGCCGTCCACCGGCTGTCCGAGCGCATCCACCACCCGCCCCAGCATCGCCGGGCCCGCGGGGACCTCGAGCAACCGGCCGGTGCGCCGCACCTCGTCGCCTTCCTTCAGCTTGAGGTAGTCGCCGATGACGGCGGCGCCGACGTTGTCTTGCTCGAGGTTCAGCACCAGCCCGGCCACCACCTCGCCGGTCTCGGCGGCGGTAAACTCGAGCATCTCGCCCGCGACGGCGGACGTCAGCCCGTAGATGCGGGCCACCCCGTCGCGCACCTCCAGCACCGTGCCGACTTCAGCGGTGTCGGCCGCGGCGAGATCGGCGGCCGCGATCTCGCGCAGGAGGACGTCTTTGAGCTCGCCGGGCCTCAGGATCGTGTCAGCAGCCATTCGGCAGATCGGAGAAGGTGGATCGGTGGCGTTTCAGCTTGTGAAAATTATCACAAAGCCTCGCGACCGGCAAGCACGGACGCGATTGGCAAGCACGGAATGGTAGAAACGCCGCGGAGCAGACGGTAGAGGCGGGGCGCGAGGCGGTCACAGCCGGCTGCGCGTCTTCCCCCGGGCGAATGCCAGCAACACCCCGCGGGGTCCCAGGTCGCCGAGGGCGGAGGGGGGCATGCCGGTGATTCGCCTCGTGGTCCCCGACAGATGGCTCGACGACGCGAAATGCAGCAGGCGCACCACGTGCGCGATGCGGTAGCCCGGATTCCGCAGCAGCTGCGCGGCGCAGGCCACGCGGGCGAGGTCGATCACGCGCTTCAGGTTGGGCGCGCCTCCGGCTCCGAACTGCCGGGACAGATGCTCGCGGCTCACCTCGAGCCGCTTGGCGAGCGAGCCGGTGCGGATCGGCCGCTCGACCTCGCGCACCAGCACGTCCCACGCGTGCTGCTGGAGCGGCTCGGTGAGACGCAGCAGGCGCGGCCCGTCGGCCAGCGCGCGGCGGCGCGCGGCGGTGAGCGAGCAGCGGACGACGATCTCGCCGACCACGGCGTCGTCCACCCCGGCCACCGCCACGGCCGCGACGTCCTGGTCCCGGCAGGCGAGCAGCAGCTCCCCGTCGTCGGGACGAAACGCGGCATAGGCCACGACCGGGATGGCGGGGAGCCCCTGGCGGAGCGAAGCGATGTCGGCGAGGAGGTGCTGGGTGGGGGTGAGCACCACGGCGTCGGTGAGCCGCGACTCGAGCACGCGGCGCAGCCCGGCCGGGGAGCGGCACACGAGCACGCCGGGCCCGCCGGCGGGGAGGGACCGCCGCAGCGCGAGCAGCGCGGCGCGGCTCTCGAGCAGCGTGGCCACGACGGCCACGGCTCACCCGCTCGGCGGCGGCGGCGGGGGCGCGGGGGGCCGTCCCGCCCCCACCGCCACCAGCGTGCGCACCATCTCGCTGGCGCGCTTGAGCACGCCGCGCGCGTTGTCATAGCTCAGCGTCTCGAGCGCCGCGCCCAGCGGGTGCCAGGCGCACGCGGTGATCCCCTCGTCGACCTGGGGCACCGCCTCCGCCGCCGCGGACTCGAAGAGGAAGAAGTGGCAGTACTTGTGGATGTGCCGCCCGCGGAACCGGAAGTGCCAGTCGATCACCCGGATCGGGCCCCGCAGCGCGAGGTCGTGCAGCCCGGTCTCCTCCGCCGTCTCGCGCTCCGCCGCCGCCGCCGGCGTCTCGCCGTCCTCGAGATGGCCCTTGGGGAAGCCCCAGTTGTCATAGGAGTCGCGGATCAGCAGGTACTGCGCGGTCTGGTTCGGCAGCCGGCGGAACACGATTCCGCCGGCGCTGACCTCGAGCTCGGCGCGCCGCTTGCCCATCAGAACACCGAGATCTTGAGATACTTCCGCGGGTTCGCCTGGATGTCGGCCAGGAGCTGGCGCAGCTCCCGGACGGAGCGCGTGGTCTCGACGTACAGGGTCGAGTCGGTCGCGAGCCGGCCCATCGTGCTGGAGGGCGACTGCATCTTGGTCAGCAGCGAATCGGCGGTCTGGATCACGCGCACGAGGCTGGTCTGGTTGTCCCGCATGGCGGTCGTGAGCGAGCGGAAGTCCGAGGCGGCTGCGCGGAGATCGGCGCTGGAGGCGCGGGTGTTCTCGACGATCTCCGCGAACTGGTTCTGGTTGGTGGCGGTGTCGATCCGCGCGACGGTGCGCTCGAAGTTCTGCGCGATCCCGGCGAACGCCTCGGCGGAGGTGGCCACGCTGGCCCCCACGCGGTCGAGCCGCGTGGTCTGCGCGTCGGCGAAGCGCACCGTCTTGTGCGCGATCGACGCGAGGTCGAGGACGCTCTGCCGCAGCTCGCGGATCGCGGCGGAGTCGAGGGCCAGGCGGATGCGCTGGGTCACGTCGGCGACGTCGCCGGCGATGCGGCTCGCCTGGGCGGTGAGCTCGCCGATGTCGGGCAGAGTGGCGCCGGGCCAGGCACTGCCGCCCTCCCGGTCGGACTCGAGCAGCGCGGCGCGGACGCTGGGCTCTTCGGGCAGCGGCTCGAGCGGGATGATGTTGGCGGCCCACTCGCCGAAGAGGCTGCTGGAGGAGGAGATCACGGCGGGACGGCTCGGCAGGGTGACCGCCTTGTCCACCGTGAGCTCGGCTTCCACCCAGGCGTCGCGGGCCAGCCGGATCGCCTCGACCCGGCCGACCCGCACCCCCCGCAGGGTCACCGGCGCGCCCACCCCCAGGCCACCGACGGTCCGGAACCGGGCGACGTAGACGTCCTTGTTCCCCTTGATGTCCCGCTCGCTCAGCCAGAGCGCGCCGCCCACCACCAGCGCGAGCGACGCCAGCACCGCCAGCCCGACGGCGAACTCGTTGCCGCGCTTCACGAGGCCGACCTCCGCACGGCCGGCGCGTCGTCGACGACGTCGGGCCGGCCTTCGATGAATTGGCGCACCACCGGGTCCGTGCTGGCCTGCATTTCCGCGACCGTGCCGGCCTGGCGGATCGCGCCGTCGTGCAGCATCGCGATCCGGTCGCTGACGGTGAACGCGCTCCGCATGTCGTGGGTGACGAGGACGCCGGTGACGCCGAGATCCCGGGTCCGCTGCATCAGACGGTCCATCACCGCGGAGGTGACGGGATCGAGCCCGGTCGTCGGCTCGTCGTACAGAATGTAGCGCGGGTGGAGCGCCACCGCGCGGGCGATGCCGACCCGCTTGCGCATCCCTCCCGAGAGCTCCGGCGGATACCGCTGTTCCTGGCCGTCAAGCTCCACCAGCGCCAGACTCTCGCCGATCCGCCGCTGGATCTCGGCCTCGTCGAGGCCGCGCCGCGCCAGCCCGAGCCGGATGTTGTCCGCCACGGTCATGGAGTCGAAGAGCGCGGCGAACTGGAACACGTAGCCGATCTGCCCGCGCAGCGCCACCAGCTCGTCCCGGTCGAGGTCGGGGACGTTGCGCCCATCCACCTCGACGTGGCCGGCGTCGGGCTCGAGCAGGCCGACCATGAGCTTGAGGGTGACGCTCTTGCCGCTGCCCGACGCCCCGATGATCGCGGTCGTGGTGCCCTCGGGAATCTCGAGGTTGAGCCC
>DASUAH010000189.1:0-18555 GCA_035763885.1 Gemmatimonadales bacterium | reverse complement strand
AGTGCCTCGCGCGGATCCGGGAGCTGGTCGGCTTCCTTCCGCTCAACAATCTCGACGACCCGCCGCTCCGCGCGACCCAGGACCCGGAGGATCGCCGCGACGAGGCCCTGCTCGACCTGGTGCCCACCAGCTCGGCCAGGCCCTACGACATGCACGAGGTCATCCGGCGCGTGGTCGACGACGGCGGGTTTCTCGAGGTGCACCAGGGCTACGCCGACAACATCGTGGTGGGCTTCGCGCGGCTGGGCGGGCGCCCGGCAGGCGTCGTCGCCAACCAGCCGGCGGTGCTCGCGGGCGTGCTCGACATCAACGCGTCGGCCAAGGCGGCGCGGTTCATCCGCTTCTGCGACTGCTTCAACCTTCCAGTCGTCACGTTCGTGGACGTGCCCGGGTTTCTGCCCGGCGTGGGACAGGAGCACGGCGGGATCATCAAGCACGGCGCCAAGCTGCTCTACGCGTACTGCGAGGCAACGGTTCCCAAGCTCACCGTGATCACGCGCAAGGCGTACGGCGGCGCCTACGACGTGATGAGCTCGAAGCACGTCCGCGGCGACGTGAACCTCGCTTGGCCCAGCGCGGAGATCGCGGTAATGGGGCCGAAAGGCGCGGTGGAGATCCTGTTCAAGGACGAGATCGCCGGGGCGGCGGACCCGGCGGCGGCGCTCGCCCGCTTCACCGAGGAGTACACCGCCAAGTTCGCCAACCCATACGCGGCCGCAGGGCGCGGGTATGTGGACGACGTGATCGATCCGCGGGACACCCGGCCGCGGCTGATCGACGCGCTCCGAACGCTGGCCGCGAAGCGGGACCGGAACCCGCCGAAGAAGCACGGGAACATTCCGCTGTGAGCGGATCCGACCACCCTGCCGAATGCCGATCGAGCGCCGCGTCCTGCTGAGCCTCCGGCCCGGCGAGCGCGGGCGCTTCCAGGAGGCCCTCCTCGCCGCCGGCCTGGTGGACCAGCTCGTCGCACCCCTTGCCGCGGACGAGCCGCTGCACGAGATCGACCTGCCATCCGACGACGCGATCGTCGCGCTCACCTCCGCGATGGCGGCGAACGGGCTCGGCCGCCCGGTGGTGCGCCGGTACTGGCGCCCCACCCCGAAGGAGCTGCGCTGCTGCGAGCTGCTCTCGATGTTCGTCTGGATCCACGCATCCGGGCTGCCGAAGCCGCGCCGGGAGCAGCGCCTCGACCTGGGCGCTGCCTGCGCGGAATGCGGCGCGGGCCTCCGGCCGGCGGGTCCGGCGCGGCTCCGCAAGCGGGAGGTCCCCACCCGACCGCCGCTCGGGTCCGTCTCGGGCGGCGTCCTGCTGGTGCACGACGAGCTCCTGGCCGCGCTCGAGGCGGAGCGGATCTCGGGGCTGGGGTTCGAGCGCGCGCTCGACGCCGACGGCGCGCCGCTGCCCTGGCACGAGGCGCGCGCCGCGCATACGCTGGCGCCGATGCGCGTCGGCACGACGGGGATGTTCCGGGGGGCCATCGCGGGCGAGCGGCCCTGCGGCCGCTGTGGGCGCGACGGCTGGTTCGACGACCCGGCGCAACCGTTCACGCCCAGCTACGGGCGGGACGTGCTCGACGGCATGCCGGACGCGGCGGAAACGTACGAGCTCTTCGGGAAAGGCGCGCTGCGGGAGCCGCTGCACGCCTCGGATCTTGCCCGCCCCCGGCTCATCGTCCGCCGCCGGGTCTACGAGCTGTTCCGCCGGCTCAAGCTGCGCGGGGCCCGCTTCTCGCCGGTGGCGCTCGCATGAAGCGGGTGCTGATCGCCAATCGCGGCGAGATCGCGCTGCGCATCGTGCGCGCCTGCCACGAGGAAGGGCTGGAGGCGGTCGCCGTCTACTCCGCGGCCGATCGCACCAGCCCGTTCGTGCGCGCGGCCGACCGGGCGGTGCCGATCGGGCCGGCTCCCGCGCCCGAGAGCTATCTGGTGATCGAGAAGCTGCTCGACGCGGCCGCGGCGGCGGGCGCGGACGCCGTCCACCCCGGCTACGGCTTTCTCGCCGAGCGCGCGGCGTTCGCCGAAGCGGTCGAGCGCGCGGGGCTCGTCTTCGTGGGACCCCCGGCCGCGGCGATCCAGGCCATGGGCGACAAGACCGAGGCCCGTCGCCGGATGATCGCCGCGGGGGTCCCCGTGGTGCCCGGTGCCAGCGCGCCGGTGGCCGATGCGGACGCGGCGCACGCCCTCGCGCGCGAGCTCGGGTTCCCGGTGATGGTCAAGGCGGCGGCGGGCGGGGGCGGCAAGGGGATGCGCGTGGTGGCGGCGGAGCGGGAGCTCGCGGGCGCGCTCGAGGCCGCCGCCTCCGAGGCGCGGAAGGCGTTCGGCGACCCGGCGGTCTACCTGGAGAAGTTCATCGTGGCGCCCCGCCACGTGGAGATCCAGGTGCTCGCGGACCACGAGCGAACCGTGCATCTCGGCGAGCGCGAATGCTCGGTGCAGCGCCGGCACCAGAAGCTGGTGGAGGAGGCGCCGTCCGTGGCCGTCGATGCCGCGCTCCGCGAGCGCATCGGGTCCGCCGCCGTGGCCGCGGCGCGCGCGGTGGACTACCGCGGGGCCGGCACCTGCGAGTTCCTGCTGGCCGCCGACGGGTCGTTCTATTTCCTCGAGATGAACACGCGGATCCAGGTCGAGCATCCGGTGACCGAGCTGGTGTACGGGGTGGACCTCGTGCGGGAGCAGCTGCGCATCGCCCGCGGGCTGCCGATGCGGGTTCCGGCGGGCACGCTGGCGCCGCGCGGGTGGGCGATCGAGTGCCGGATCACCAGCGAGGACCCGGCGAACGGGTTCCTCCCCACGACCGGGCGGATCGAGCACCTGCGCCCGCCGTCGGGTCCCGGCGTCCGCTGGGACGCCGGCGTGGAGACCGGCGACGAGGTCACGCTCTACTACGACTCGCTCCTGGCGAAGCTCATCGTCTGCGGTCCGGACCGCGCCGGGGCGATCGGACGGATGGAGCGCGCGCTGGACGAGCTCGTGATCGTGGGGATCGCCACCAACCAGGGATTTCACCGCCGCCTCTTCGCCGACCCGGCGTTCCGTCGAGGCGAGATCGACATCCAGTTCCTCGACCGCCGCGCCGATCTGCTGTCGCCGGCCACGGCGCCGGACGCCGAGCTGGCGCTGGCGCTCGCCGCGGTGCTCGCGGAGGACGAAACCCGAGACGCCCGGCGCCCCGGCGTCGGCGACGCGCACGCCGGGGCGAGCGCGTGGTCGCGCCAGGCCCGGATCGAGGCCCTGCGCCCGGCGTGAGTGCTCCGGCGGGAGCGCAGGTTCGGATCGTTCGCCTCGCGGCGGGCGGCGACGGGGTGGGGAGGCTGGCCGACGGGCGCACCGTCTTCGTCCCGCGCACCGCCCCGGGCGACCTCGTGCGGTTGCGCGACGTGCGGCCGGCGAAGCGGTTCGCCCGCGCGCGGATCGATCGCGTCCTCGAGCCGGGGCCCGACCGGGCGCCGCCTCCCTGCCCGCACTACGTGCGCGACGAGTGCGGCGGCTGCCAGCTGCAGCACCTCACGCTCGCCGCGCAGCTCGAGGCCCGCCGCGGCTTCGTCGGCGATGCCCTCCGGCGGCTGGCCCGGCTCGACCTGCCCGACCCCCCGATCGAGCCCGCGCCCGCCCCGCTCGCATACCGGGCGAAGCTCACGCTCGCCGCGCGGCACCGGCGGATCGGGCTCCATCCCTACGGGCGGCCGGACCTCGTCTTCGACCTCGAGCGGTGCTACATCGCCGCGGGGCCGCTCCAGCAGCTGTGGACCGCGGCGCGCGGCCTGCGCGACTTGCTGCCCTCGAATCTGGCCCAGCTGGTGCTGCGGCTGGATCGCGCGGGCGGGAAGCATCTCGTCGCGCGGGTGCACGGCACCCACGTGTGGACCAGCGCGGGAGAGCTCGCGCGGCGACTGGCCGACGTCGGCGCCCCGGCCACGCTCTGGTGGGAGCCGGAGGGCGGCTCGGCGCGCGTGCTCGCGGGCGCCGCGGTGGCCGGCCCGCACGTCGCCGTGTTCGAGCAGGTGCACCCCGCGATGGGCGATCGGGTCCGCGACTTCGCCATCGCCCAGCTGGGCGAGGTCGCCTACCGCCGGGTGTGGGATCTCTACGCCGGGATTGGCGAAACGACGGCGCGACTCGCCGCGGCCGGAGCGGAGGTGGAGAGCGTCGAGCTCGACCGCCGCGCCGTCGCCTACTCGGAGGCCGGCCCGCCGGCCCGCCGCCACGCGGGCCGGGTAGAGGAGCTGCTCCCACGGCTGCCCGATCCGGAGCTCGTGATCACGAACCCCCCGCGGATCGGCATGGAAGCCCGAGCGATCGCCGAGCTGGCCCGGCGGAGTCCGGCCCGGATCGTCTACGTGTCGTGCGACCCGGCGACCCTGGCGCGGGACATCGTGCGGCTCGGTCCCCGCTACCGGCCGGGCACCGTGCGATGCTTCGACCTGTTTCCACAGACGGCGCACGTCGAGACGGTGGCCGTCCTGGAGCGGCAATGAGGTACTTCGTCCTGCTCCGAGGCCGCGAGATCGCGATCGAGGTGGACGGCGAGCGGGTGACCGTGGACGGCCGCGTGCTGCATGCGTCCCTGGGCCACCTGCCGGGCACCCCGATGCGACAGCTCGTGGTGGACGGCCGGCCGCTGACGGTCGCCGTCCAGGCGCTCGGCCGCGGACGCTGGGCTGTGGGCGCGGGCGGCGAGCGGCACGAGATCGAGGTCGTGGACGAGCGCACCCGGCACATCCGCTCGCTCGCGGCCGAGTCGGCCCGCCCGGCGGGCGGCGGCATCCTCAAGGCGCCGATGCCCGGCCTGGTCGTCCGGGTCAACGTCGAGCCGGGCCAGGCGATCGCGCCCGGGGCCGGCGTGCTGGTGCTGGAGGCGATGAAGATGGAAAACGAGCTGCGGGCACCGGCGGGGGGTACCGTGCGCTCGGTCCGGGTGCGGCCGGGACAAGCGGTGGAGAAGGGGCAGGTGCTGCTGGAGTTCGAGTGACGCGACCGCCGCCCCGTCGTGGACCGCCCGGCTTGACCCGCCCCAGCCAGGCCGCGTATCTTGTAAGTCTGTCTCGATTTGACTCAGTTTCCAGGAGCCGGGGTTCACGCAGCCGATGAAGACCTTTTCTGCCACGCCCGCCGATCTGCAGCACGACTGGCACGTCGTGGACGCCGCGGGCGTGCCGCTGGGCCGGCTGGCCAGCGCGGTGGCGCAGCTCATTCGGGGCAAGCACAAGCCGAGCTTCACCCCGCACATGGACGGCGGCGACTTCGTCGTGGTGGTGAACGCGGCCAAGGTGCGGCTCACCGGCCGCAAGCTGGACCAGAAGCGCTACTTCCGGCACACCGGCTACATGGGCCACGAGCGCTTTGCCGTTGCGCGGGACGTGCTGGCCACGCACCCGGAGCGGGTCATCGAGAAGGCCGTCTTCGGCATGCTGCCCAAGACGTCGCTCGCCAAGCAGAAGCTCCGCGGGAAGCTCAAGGTCTATGCCGGTCCCGAGCATCCGCACGCGGCGCAGCAGCCCAGACCCTACCCCATCAGCAGCCCGAAGGTGACCGCATGACGGCGACTCCCACGTTCCGCTGGCAGGCCACGGGCCGCCGCAAGACCAGCGTGGCCCGGGTGTATCTCACGCCCGGCACCGGCAAGTGGGACATCAACGGGCGCACCCTGGGCGACTACTTCCCGCGGCCCTCGCTGGTGCAGCACATCCAGCAGCCGTTCACGGTCACCGACACGCTCGGCGCCTTCGATGTCCGGGCCCATGTGGATGGGGGCGGCCAGTCGGGCCAGGCGGGCGCGCTCCGGCTCGCGGTGGCGCGCGCACTCGTCTCCGCCGACGGCGTGCACCGGATCAAGCTGCGGACGGCCAACCTCCTCACCCGCGATCCGCGGGCGGTGGAGCGCAAGAAGCCGGGACGCCCGGGCGCCCGGAAGCGGTTCCAGTTCAGCAAGAGATGAGCACGGACGGTCGGACGGTCAGACTGCCAGTGTGCCCGCGCGAGGGGAATGCCTCGCCGCGAGGAGCCACCGTCCGTCTGGCCGTCTGGCCGTCTGACCGTCCGGCCGTCTGACCACACACACCGCCCGATCCGGCTCCTGGGTGCCCCGCGCGGGTTGGGAGCCGGAGATGACGGCGGTGGACGACAAACCCCCAACGAAGGATCACTCGCTCCGCATGGCACAGCCACAGCTGCAGGACCTGCTCGAGGCCGGCGTCCACTTCGGCCACCAGACCCGCCGGTGGAACCCGAAGATGCGCCGGTTCATCTTCGCCGAACGCTCCGGCATCTACATCATCGATCTCCAGAAGACCCTCCGTCAGCTCCATCAGGCGCAGGAGCTGCTGCGCAGCGTGGTCCTGAAGGGCGAGGGGGTGCTCTTCGTCTGCACCAAGAAGCAGCTCAAGTCCATCGTGCAGGCGGAGGCGCAGTCGTGCGCCGCCTTCCACGTCACCGAGCGGTGGCTGGGTGGCATGCTGACCAACTTCCAGACGCTGAAGAAGCAGATCCGGCGGCTGCGCGAGCTGGAGCAGGGCGCCCAGGAGGGCGACTTCGAGAACTACACGAAGAAGGAGAAGCTCCTCTTCGAGCGGGAGCGGGTCAAGCTGGCGCGCAACCTGGAGGGCATCAAGCAGATGGCCCGGCTGCCCGGGGCGCTCTTCGTGGTGGACGCCAAGAAGGAGAAGATCGCCGTCGCGGAAGCGAACAAGCTCGCCATTCCGGTCGTGGCGATCGTGGACACGAACGCCGACCCTGACGTCATCACCGTCCCGATTCCCGGCAACGACGATGCGATCCGGTCGGTCTCGCTGATCACCGCGGCCCTGGCCGACGTGATCAAGGAGGCGCGGGCGCAGATGCCGCTGCGGGAGGTGGCGGAGGACGTCGAGGCCGAGACCTACAGCACCGACGCCGGGGGCGAGGGCGAGACCGATGCCGACCGCCGCCGCCGCCGCCCGCGCCGCAAGCGCCGGCCGAAGCCGGAGGCGATCGCCGCCCGGCTCAAGGGCGAGGCGGAAGCGCCTGCCGCCACGGCGGCCGCAGTTGAGCCGGGCGCCTAGCGCGCGGCCGAGCCGCCGGACCCGCCGCCGCTCCTGGTCCGCGCGGGCCGCGAGCGGCGGCTTTACTATTCACGACCGACGAGAGCATCCGCAGCCATGACGACCGTAACGATTTCCCCGAAGCAGGTGAGCGAGCTCCGCGCCCGGACCGGCGCGGGCATGATGGACTGCAAGCGGGCCCTGGAGGAGGCCGCGGGCGACATGGACAAGGCCGCCGAGATCCTCCGCCGGAAGGGCATCGCCAGGGCCGAGAAGCGCGCCGGCCGGACCGCCGCGCAGGGCGTGGTCGTGAGCTACATCCACCACAACCAGCAGGTGGGCGTGCTGCTCGAGCTGAACGCCGAGACCGACTTCGTGGCGCGGAACGAGGCGTTCCAGCAGCTCGCCCGCGACGTCGCGCTCCACGTCGCCTCGGCCGACCCGATCGCGGTCAGCGCGGAGGACATTCCGGCCGAGCTGCTCGAGCGCGAGCGGCGTATCGCGGAGGAGCAGGTCGCCGCCGAGGGCAAGCCGGAGAACATCCGCCCCAAGATCGTCGAGGGCAAGCTCAAGAAGTTCATCGCCGAGCGCACCCTCCTGGAGCAGCCGTACGTGAAGGACGACAGCAAGACGGTCGGCCAGCTCGTGAAGGAGCTCTCGGGCAAGCTGGGCGAGGCGATCCAGATCAGGCGGTTCGCGCGCTTCAAGGTCGGGGAAGCCTGATGGCGCTGGCCTATTCCCGCGCCTTGCTCAAGCTCTCGGGCGAGGCGCTGGCCGGCGACAAGGGTGTAGGTCTCGACTTCCGGGTGGTGGAGGCGCTCGCCGACGAGATCAAGGCGGTCCACGCCCTCGGGGTATCGCTCTCGCTGGTGGTGGGGGGCGGCAACATCGTGCGGGGCACGACCGCGAGCCGCGAGGGACTCGATCGCGTCTCCGCGGATTACATGGGCATGCTCGCGACGGTCATCAACGCCCTCGCCCTGCAGGACGTGCTCGAGAAGGTGGGTGTGCACACCCGGGTGATGACGGCCATCCGCATGGAGTCGGTGGCCGAACCGTACATCCGCCGGCGCGCGGTGCGCCATCTCGAGAAGGGACGGCTGGTCATCTTCGCCGCCGGCACCGGCAATCCCTTCTTCTCCACCGACACGGCGGGCGTGCTCCGCGCCCTCGAGGTCGAGGCGGAGGTGATCCTCAAGGCGACCAACGTGGACGGGATCTACACCGGTGATCCCAGGACCGACCCCACGGCCACCTTCATTCCCGAACTGACCTACCAGGAAGCCATCGTCGGGAACTACGCTGTCATGGACGCCAACGCGTTCGGGCTCTGCAAGGCCAATCGGCTGCCCATCGTGGTGTTCAACCTCAACCAGCCCGGCGCGATCTCCCGGGTCCTCCAGGGGGAGCGGGTCGGCACCCTCGTCCGATGAGCACCATCCCCGAGCTGACGAAACACGCCCGCGAGGCGATGCAGAAGGCGGTCGAGAGCACCAAGCGCGAGCTCACCACGATCCGCAGCGGCAAGGCGACGACGTCGCTGCTGGACATGGTCCGGGTCGAGGCGTACGGCAGCCACGTACCGCTCAACCAGGTCGGCATGGTGTCGGCGCCGGAGCCGCGGCTGCTCACCGTCCAGCCGTTCGACAAGGGCCTCGCCACCGCAATCGAGAAGGCGATCCGGGAGGCCGATCTCGGCCTCAACCCCTCCAGCCAGGCGGGCCTGATCCGGGTCCCGCTGCCCCCGCTGTCCGAGGAGCGCCGCAAGGAGCTGGTGAAGGTGGTCCACAAGCTGGCCGAGGAGGGCCGCATCGCCGTGCGCCACGCCCGCACCGACGTCATGTCCAAGCTGAAGAAGCTGGAGCACGTGTCGGCCGACGACGAGAAGCGCGCCGAGAAGGACGTGCAGAAGCTCCACGACGACCACATCAAGCAGATCGACCAGGTGATCCGCGCGAAGGAAGCGGAGATCATGGAAGTCTGACCGGATGAGCGACGACCTCCTGCAGCGCATCCGGGTCCACGGCGGCGTCCCGGGGCACGTGGCGATCATCATGGACGGCAACGGGCGGTGGGCGCGCGAGCGCGACCTGCCTCGGCCGCTCGGGCACCACGCGGGGATGACCGCGGTGCGCGAGGTGGTCGAGGGCTCGCTCGAGGCCGGGGTGTCCGTGCTCACCCTGTTCGCGTTCAGCCAGGAGAACTGGCACCGCCCCGCCGACGAGATCGACGCGCTGATGGGGCTGCTCGAGGAGTACATCGCGCGCGAGGTGGAGGCGCTGCGGGACAAGAGTGTGGCGGTGAGCATCCTCGGCGACGTCGATCGCCTGCCCGCGACCGTGCGGGCCGCGGTGGACCGGATCGTCGCCGAGACCGCCGGCGGACGGGAGCTGGCGCTCAACCTCTGCATCTCGTACGGCTCGCGGGCGGAGATCGTCCGGGCCGCGCGCCGTCTGGCCGCGCGCGCGGCGGCGGGCGCGCTCGACCCGGCCGGGATCGACGAGGCCGCGGTGGCGGGGGAGCTGTGGACGGCGCGCTGGCCCGATCCCGATCTCCTGATCCGCACCTCCGGCGAGATGCGGATCTCCAATTTCCTGCTGTGGCAGCTCGCCTACGCCGAGCTCTATGTGACGCCGGTGCTCTGGCCGGACTTCTCCCGCCGCGACTTCTACGAGGCCCTCCTCGCGTACCAGGGCCGGAACCGGCGCTTCGGTCGCGTCTCAGTCTGATGGACCGGAACCTGGCGCAGCGGATCGGGTTCGCCGCCGTCGCCATCCCCCTCGCCCTGGCGGTGGTCTGGTATGGCGGCTGGCCGCTCGTCGCGCTCACGGCCGTGGTGGCGATACTGGGCGCCCGCGAGCTGTACGGCCTGCTCGCGCTGGCGGGCGCCCGGGCGCTGGTCGGTGCGGGACTCCTGGGTGCCGCACTGCTGCCGGCGGGCGTCTATCTCGCGCTCACGGCCGCCGGCGGGATGATGGCGCTCTGGCCCCACGCGGCGGCGGCCTGGCTCCTGCTCGTGATGACCGCCGGCCTGGCCCGGCGCGCGCCGGCGGAGCGCCCGCTCGAGGCGGTGGCAACCACGGTCTTCGGGGTCTGCTATGCCGCCGCGCTCCCGGCATTTCTTCTCGATCTGCGCCACGCCGCGTACGGCCCCCGGTCGTGGGCCGGCGCCTGGCTCGTGTTCTACCCGCTCGTGGTGACCTGGGTGGGTGACACGGCCGCGATGTTCGGCGGACGTGCGATCGGGGGGCCGAAGCTGGCGCCGAGGGTGAGTCCCGGCAAGACGCGCGCGGGCAGCGTGGCGGGCGTGATCGGGGCGCTGCTGGTGGCCCCGGTATTCCACGTCTGGGTGTTTCCCCGCGCGGGGGTCACCGTGTCGCTGGGCACGCTGCTGGCCATCGCGGCCGTGCTCTCGGTGGTGGGGCAGGTCGGTGACCTGGCGGAGTCGCTCTTCAAGCGCGAGGCCGGGGTCAAGGACTCGAGCCACCTTATTCCGGGCCACGGCGGCGTGCTCGATCGGTTCGACTCGCTCTATTTCGTCGTGCCGACGGCGGCGGCGCTGTATCGGCTGCTCGGGGTGCGCTGATGCGCGGCGTCGCCGTGCTGGGCTCGACCGGCTCGATCGGGCGGAGCACGCTCGCGGTGCTCCGGCGCCAGCGTGACCACTTCCGCGTGGTGGCGCTGACCGGCGGCCGGAACGCGGCCGAGCTCGAGGCGCAGGTCGCCGAGTGGGGCCCCGAGTTCGCGGGGCTGGCGGAGCCGGCCGCGAGCGGCGCCTTCTCCGCCGGGCCCGAGGTGCTGATCGAGGCGGCGCTCCACCCCGGCGTGGACATCGTGGTGAACGCGGTGGTGGGCGCCGCCGGGCTCGACGCGACGCTCGCCGCGCTCCGGGCGGGCCGGCGGGTCGCGCTGGCCAACAAGGAGACCCTGGTCATGGCGGGCGAGCTCGTGGCCGAGGCGGCGCGGGCGGGCTCGGGCGAGGTGGTGCCGGTGGATTCGGAGCACAGCGCGGTGCTGCAGTGCGTCACCGGGCGGGAGGCCACCCTCGGCCGGCT
The DNA here is from genome assembly GCA_035763885.1 of Gemmatimonadales bacterium. Taxonomy (GTDB): domain Bacteria; phylum Gemmatimonadota; class Gemmatimonadetes; order Gemmatimonadales; family GWC2-71-9; genus DASQPE01. The sequence goes on along the minus strand of DASUAH010000189.1, from coordinate 7,482 downwards.
CATTCTCACCGGGTCCGGTGGTCCCTTCCGCGACTGGGCGCCCGCCCGGCTGGCGCACGCGACGGTGGACCAGGCGCTGCGGCACCCCACCTGGAGCATGGGGCGCAAGATCACCGTGGACAGCGCCACGCTGGCCAACAAGGCGCTCGAGGTGATCGAGGCCCACCACCTGTTCGGCCTGGGCTATGATGCGCTCGACGTGGTCGTGCACCCGCAGAGCATCGTCCACGCGTTCGTCGAGTTCTGCGACGGCAGCGTCATCGCCCAGCTCGCGTTCCCCTCGATGGAGCTCCCCATCCTGTACGCGCTCACGCACCCCGAGCGACTCCCCGACACGGGCGTACGCCGCTTCGATCCGGTAGCCGCGGGACCCCTCACCTTCGAGCCGGTGCGGGGCGAGGTCTTCCGCGCCTTCCATGCCGGCATCGCGGCGGGGCGCGCCGGCGGGACCACCCCCGCCGCCTTCAACGCCGCAAACGAGGTCGCGGTCGCCGCCTTCCTCGAGGGGCGCATCCCGTTCGGGCGGATCAGCGAGGTGATCGAGGGAGTCCTGGACGCCCACCGCGTGGAGCCGGTCTCGAGCGTCGAGACGGTTCGCGCGGCGGACTGCTGGGCGCGGGGGCGCGCCCGCGCGCTGCTGAGGTAGCCGTGCTGCTCACCATCGCCGCCCTGGTCGTGGTCCTCGGCGTGCTCATCTTCGTGCACGAGCTCGGGCACTTCCTCGCGGCCAAGTGGGCCGGCATCTACGTGCACCGCTTCTCCCTTGGACTCGGGTCGCCGGTTCCCTGGCTCACCTTCCGCCGCGGCGAGACCGAGTACTCGATCTCGTGGCTGCCGCTGGGCGGCTACGTGAAGATGGCGAGCCGGGAAGAGGACTCGGCCGCCGCCATGCTCGAGGGCGGCGCCCTGGGCGCGGCGGTGCCGCCCGACCGCGTGTTCGAGGCCAAGCCGGTCTGGAAGCGCATGGTGGTGATCCTCGCCGGCGTCACCATGAACGTGCTCTTCGCGTGGACCGTCTACATCGGGCTGGCGGCCAGGTACGGGCGCGAGGTGGACCCGGTCACCACCGTCGCGCGGGTCATCACGGACAGCCTGCCGCCCGGCGCCGAAGCGCTCGGCGCGGTGCGGCAGGGACAGCGCATCGTCAGCGTGGCGGGCCGGCCGGTCCATTCGTGGGACGACATCCGGGACGCCGTCGTGCAGGCGTCGACCGACACGATCGACTTCGCCTTCGCCGACGGTTCCCGCATCGCGGTCGTGGTGCACCCCGACGCGCTGGGCGAGCGGGTCCGGCTGCTGCAGGCGCTCGAGCCGCTCCGGCTCCCGGTCGCCTGGCAGGTCCTGCCCGGGAGTCCGGCGGCCGGGGCCGGGATTCAGGTCGGCGATACGATCACGGCGGTGGACGGCCAGCCGGTCGCGACCTGGGGAGAGCTGATCGACCTGCTGGTGACGCGGGCCGGGCGGCCGACCACGATCGAGGTTCTCCGGGCTGGGGAGCGGCGGTCGTTCGAGCTGACGCCGGCCCGCGACACGGTCATCGGCGCGGACGGAAAACCGCGCGAGATCGGCCGGATCGGGATCGGTATCACGCGGCGGGAATCGTACAGCCTCGGCGAGGCGGCGGTCGCTGGCACGCAGCTCACGCTCGACGGGGCGACCCAGATCGTGCGGGTGGTGCGGGGCCTGTTCAGCGGGCGGGTCCCCGCGTCCACGCTGGGCGGGCCGATTCTCATCGCCCAGGAGGCCGGCCAGGCCGCTCGGCTCGGGCTCGATGTGTTCCTGCGCTTCATGGGCCTGATCTCCATCAATTTGGCGATCCTGAACCTGCTGCCGATCCCGGTGCTGGACGGCGGGCAGTTTCTGCTGCTCCTGGCGGAGGGTGTGCTCCGGCGCCCGCTGCCGCTCAAGCTGCGGGAGCGGCTCACGGCGCTGGGGCTGGTGTTCGTGGTGTTGCTCATGGTCCTGGCGTTCAGCAACGATATACGGCGTCTGTTCGGGGTCTGAGAGCGCGGCAGCCGCGCGGCTTTGCGGCTTTACTCACGGTCGGGGGCCGGTTATCTTCGCGTGCTGACAAATTTTGTGGCCCAAGGACTTAAGGACCTCCAGCAATGCCCTTTGACAAGCAAGCCGTGGTCGCCAGGCAGCGGCAGAGCGACACCGACACCGGGTCGACCCGGGTCCAGGTCGCGCTCCTGACGGAGCGGATCAACTCGCTCACCGACCACTTCCGCAGCCACCCCAAGGACCACCACGGTCGCCGGGGACTGCTCAAGATGGTCGGCACGCGCCGACGGCTGCTCCAGTACCTCAAGCGCAGCGATCTCACAGCCTATCGCGCGCTGATCGAGGAACTCGGGCTTCGACATTAGGGGCTGCGCGTCCGCGAGGGCGTCCCGAACGAGCACAGCGGGGCGCCCTCGCTGCATTGGTGTGCTCTGATGGGGAAAAAGGTCGTGACCGTGCAACGGATCGAAACGGATTTCGCGGGACGGAAGCTGGTCATCGAGACCGGCCGGCTCGCGAAGCAGGCGGCGGGCTCCGCCGTGGTGCAGTTCGGCGAGACGATGGTGGTCGCCGCCGTCACCATGTCTCCCAAGGTGAGCGCGCTGCCGTTCTTCCCTCTCACCGTCGAGTACCGCGAAAAGACCTATGCCGCGGGCAAGATCCCGGGCGGGTTCCTCAAGCGCGAGGGGCGGCCGTCCGACAAGGAAATCCTCGCCAGCCGCCTGATCGACCGCGGCATCCGGCCGCTCTTCCCCGAGGGGTTCAGGAACGAGGTGCAGGTCTTCGCGACCGTGCTCTCCGCCGACCAGCAGAACGACGCCGACATCATCGCCGCCGTCGCCGCGTCGGTGGCGCTGGCGGTGTCCAACGTGCCGTGGAACGGGCCGCTGGCCGCGGTGCGCGTCGGGCGGGTGGACGGCAAGTGGGTCCTGAACCCCACCTTCCAGCAGCTGGAGTTCTCCACCATCGATCTCGTGGTCTCGGGCTCCGCCGACGCGATCTACATGGTGGAGGGCGGGGCGCTCGAGGTGAGCGAGGCGGAGATGCTCGAAGCTCTCAAGGTGGCGCAGAAGGGGATTCGCGACCTCATCGCGCTCGAGCACAAGGTCATCGACGCGGCGGCCCTGCCCAAGCTCCAGTGGGAGCGGGTGGCGCCGGACACCGCGCTCCTGAAGCGGGTGCGGGAGCTCGCCGAGGGCGCCATGACCCGGGCGATCAACGCGAAGGAGAAGGCCGCCCGTGCGAGGGGCGTGAAGGAGCTCAAGCAGAGCGTGCTGCTCCAGCTCGCAGCCGAGTTCCCCGACCGGGTGGAGGAGATCGCGGCGGAGCTGGACGAGATCGAGTACCGGACCATGCGGGCCCAGGTGCTCGAGAAGGGCGAGCGGGTGGACGGCCGCGACCTCGACACCATCCGGCCGATCAGCATCGAGATCGGTCTGCTGCCGCGGACCCACGGGTCGGCGCTCTTCCAGCGCGGTGAGACCCAGGCGCTGGGGGCGGTCACGCTCGGCACGGCCGACGACGAGCAGCGGATCGACAGCATCGACGTGCCGGGCGAGACGACCAAGTCGTTCATGCTGCACTACAACTTCCCGCCGTACGCCACCGGCGAGGTCAAGATGATCCGCGGTACCAGCCGGCGCGAGATCGGGCATGGCGCGCTGGCCGAGCGTGCGCTGCAGCCGCTGCTGCCCCACTACGAGGCGTTTCCCTACACCCTGCGGGTGGTCTCCGAGATCCTGGAGTCCAACGGCTCGTCCTCGATGGCGACGGTCTGCGCGGGGTCGCTCGCGCTGATGGACGCCGGGGTGCCGATGAAGACGCCCTGCGCCGGCGTGGCGATGGGCCTGGTCAAGGAGGGCGAGAAGGTGGCGGTGCTGACCGACATCCTGGGGTCGGAGGATGCCCTGGGCGACATGGACTTCAAGGTCGCGGGCACGGCCGCGGGCATCACCTCGATCCAGATGGACATCAAGATCGAGGGGCTCACGGTGGAGATCATGAAGGAAGCGCTGGAGCGGGCGCGCAAGGGCCGGCTGCACATCCTCAAGGAGATGGAGAAGGTGCTGCCGAAGCCGCGCGCGGAGCTCTCTCCCTACGCGCCGCGGATCATCACGATCCAGATCAAGCCCGACAAGATCGGGGACGTCATCGGGCCGAAGGGCAAGACGATCCGGGGCATCCAGGACGCGACCGGCGCCAAGATCAACGTGGACGACAGCGGGCTCATCACCATCGCCGCGGTGGGCGGCGAGGCCGGCGAGAAGGCCCGCGAGATGGTCTCCGCCATCGTGGCGGAGCCGGAGGTCGGCCGGGTCTACGAGGGCCCGGTGAAGAGCACCACGCCCTTCGGCGCGTTCGTCGAGATCCTCCCGGGCGTGGAGGGCCTGCTGCACATCAGCGAGCTGCAGCACGGGCGCACGGAGAAGACCGAGGACGTGGTGAAGAAGGGCGACATCGTCAAGGTCAAGCTGATCGAGGTGGACGAGCGGGGCCGGATGCGGCTCTCGCGGAAGGCGCTCCTCACGCCGCAGGCGTAGCGGGTGGAGACGGTCCAGCTGGACGGCGGGCTCCGGCGCACCACCGCGCCCAATGGCCTCGTCGTCCTGTCCGAGCACCTGGGCGGCGTCCGCTCCGCCGCGGTCGGGATCTACGTCCGGACCGCGAGCGCGCACGAGCCCCGCGCCAAGATGGGCATCTCCCATCTGCTCGAGCACATGGTGTTCAAGGGCACCGAGCGCCGCAGCGCCCGGCAGCTCGCGCTGGCGCTCGAGATCCGGGGCGGCGCGCTGGATGCCTTCACCGGCCGCGACTACACCAGCTATCAGGCCCACGTTCTCGACGCCGATCTGCCGCTCGCAATCGAGATCCTCACCGACCTGGTTCGCCATCCGCTGCTCGAGGAGCGGGACCTCGCGCTCGAGCGCAATGTCATCCTCGAGGAGATCAACGGCGTGCGCGACACGCCCGACGACCTGGTCTTCGAGCTGCACGCGGCGACCCTGTGGCCCGACCACCCGTACGGCTACTCGATCCTCGGCACCCCGGAGAGCGTGGGCGCGCTCACGGCGGCCGATCTGCGCGAGCTGCACGGCGAGGGCTACCAGCGGGGCAACTGCGTGGTCGCGGCGGCGGGCAACGTGAACCACGACCAGTTGCTCACCGTGCTCGAGCGCGAGGGATGGTTCGAGGGCGCCACCCGCGACCCGGCCCGGCGGGCGATCACCCCCGCGCCCGCGGCGCAGGGCACGCTGCGGTCGGAGGGCCGGGACACCACCCAGTCGCACATCCTGTTCGGCACCGACACCTTTCCGCTGCGCGATCCGCGGCGGTTCGCGCTCGCCATCCTGGTGAACGTCTTCGGCGGCGGCATGTCCAGCCGTCTCTTCCAGCGGGTGCGGGAGGAGCTGGGCCTCGCCTACGCCGTCTACGGCTACAAGCACTTCTTCCAGAGCGCCGGCCAGCTGGGGGTCTACGTCGGGACCCAGCCGGCCACGGCCGATCGGGCGGTCGAGGCGATCCGCGCGGAGTACGCGGCGCTGGCGCGTGAGGGCCTGCCGCCAGCCGAGCTTGCGGACGGCAAGCAGCAGCTCAAGGGTCAGATCATGCTCTCGCTGGAGAGCCCGGTGAGCCGCATGGCGCGGCTCGCGGGCTTCACGCTGCACGATGACAAGTACCGGCCGCTGGACGAGATGCTCGCCGAGATCACCGCCGTGACCGCGGACGAGGTGGCCGCCGTCGCGGCGGAGTTCTTCCATCCCGATCGCCAGACAGTGGTGCAGCTGGGGCCGCGGTGAGCAGTGAGCAGTGAGCAGTAAGCAGTGAGCAGTAAGCAGTAAGCGGTGGGAACGGCGCCTGACGACCTGCTCACTGTTCACTGCTTACTTCCGAGAGGAGTGTCGATGCTCATCGGAGTTCCCAAGGAGATCAAGACCAACGAGGACCGGGTGGCGCTGGTGCCGGCGGGGACCGAGGCGCTGGTCGCCGCCGGGCACACGGTGCTCGTCGAGCGTGGGGCGGGGCTCGGCAGCGGCTTCGCGGACGACGCCTACGGCGCCGCCGGCGCACAGATCCTGCCCGGCGCGGCGGAGGTCTGGCGGCGCGCCGAGATGATCATGAAGGTCAAGGAGCCCATCGAGCCGGAGTGGCCCCACATGCGCGCGGGGCAGGTGATCTACACCTACTTCCACTTCGCCGCCGACGGGCCGCTCACCCGCGCCGTGGTCGACTCGGGCGTCATCGCGGTCGCCTACGAGACGGTGCAGCTCGCGAGCGGCGAGCTGCCGCTGCTGACGCCGATGTCCGAGGTGGCCGGGCGCATGGCGGTCCAGGCCGGCGCCAAGTATCTGGAGAAGGTGCATGGCGGCCGCGGCATCCTGCTCGGCGGCGTGCCCGGCGTCCAGCCGGCGGAGGTGGTGATCCTCGGCGGTGGGGTGGTGGGGCTGAACGCCGCGAAGATCGCCGCCGGGCTGGGGGCGCACGTCACGATTCTCGACGTCTCGCTGCCGCGACTCCGGTACCTCAGCGACGTGCTCCCCGCCAACGTGGACACCGTCTACTCGAATCGCCACAACGTCGTCGACGCGGTCACCGGCGCGGAGCTGGTCGTGGGCGCGGTGCTGCTCCCGGGCGCGCGGGCGCCGCATCTCGTCAAGCGGGACGATCTCACCCGCATGAAGCAGGGGGCGGTCATCGTGGACGTGGCGGTGGACCAGGGCGGCTGCGTCGAGACCATCCGTCCGACCACCCACGAGAACCCGACCTACTTCGTCGAGGGCATCCTGCACTACGGCGTCGCCAACATGCCGGGCGGCGTGCCCCGGACCTCGACGCTCGCGCTCACCAACGCGACCCTGCCGTACGCCCTCAAGCTGGCGCGCGACGGCTGGCGCGACGCCTGCCGCGCCGACCCCGCGCTGCGGAAGGGGCTGAACGTGGTGCAGGGCAAGGTGGTGTACCCGGGGGTGGCGGACGCGTTCAAGCTCCCCCTGGTGGATGTCGGCAGCGTTCTCTGAGGGCGGTGCGGCGCCGGTGCGGCTGCTCCTGAGCCGGCTGCCGCACGGCGAGGGGCTGCCGCTGCCGGAGCGCGCCACGCCCGGCTCGGCCGGCTATGACCTGGTGAGCGCGGAAGACGGAACGCTCGCCCCCGGCGAGCGGCGGCTGTTCCGGACCGGGTTCGCCGTCGCGGTGCCCCGCGGTTACGAGTGCCAGCTCCGGCCGCGCTCGGGGCTCGCGCTCCGCCACGGCATCACCCTTCCCAACGCCCCGGCCACGATCGACAGCGACTACCGCGGTGAGGTGATGGTCGCGCTGGTGAACCTCGGGGCGGAGCCGTTCGCGGTGTCCCGCGGTATGCGGGTCGCACAGATGGTGGTGGCCCGGGTGGAGCCGGTCGACTTCGAGGAGGTGGCCGCGTTGCCGCCGACCGCGCGGGGCCAGGGCGGGTTCGGCAGCACCGGGCAGTAGGGGGGCGGGTGG
>DASUAH010000188.1:0-4697 GCA_035763885.1 Gemmatimonadales bacterium | reverse complement strand
GCCGGTCGGCGTCCCCGCCGTAGGCGACGCCCACCCAGCCGCCGAGCTCCGGGACATACCACTCGACCACGACGGCGAGATGGTTCCAGCGGTCGTCCAGCGCGCTCGCGTCTCCGTGATCGGACCAGATGCGCGCCACCTCGCCGGAGAGCGAGAGACGCTCACTGGGGAAGAGCCTCAGCCGCGCACCGAGCGTGCGCCGGCTGGACTCGGCGATCACCGAGTCGCTCCGAAGCCACGCCGCCTTGCCCGCGATGGTGAGCTGCCCCACGCGGACGATCGGGACCGCCACCGCGCCCCAGAGGCCGATCCGATCGGCCTGGATGCTGTCGCGCGAGATGCTGCCGCTGGACGCCTGGATGCTGCCGGCGACTCCCAGCTCCAGCTTGAGCGCGTTCCAGTGGTCGCGGCGGTAGGCATCGCGCAGCGGCTGCAGCGCGGCGGACGCGATGGCGGAGCGGGCCACGAACGTGTCGAAGGTCGCCAGGAACGGCGGCGGGCCGAGGCTGTCCAGCGCCGCGTTGTAGGCCAGGGCGATCCTCTGGTTGAACGCGGCGTCGGCCCGGGGATCGCCGCGGTCCACGAGCGGGATCCGGAGCCCGCCCGCGACCACCACGTCAGTCGAGCCCTGCACCGCCGCCGCGGTGCCGGCCGAGAACACCGTCCGGAACGCCGCCTGCCGCAGCCAGCTGCGCTGATACTCCGCGAGCGAGCCGCCGCTCCTGACGAGGGGACGAGCGTCGAGCGCCGCGCCGACCCGCAGCCTCGAGCCGTCGTGCCAGGCGCTGAGCGCGGACTTGAAGTCCTTGGGCGTGACGACGTGGACGACCTCGCTCGGCCGGTCGGGAAGGAGCTCGAACGCGGGCGCGTCGGGCAGGCCGTACTCGATGCCGGCGATCAAGCGGCTGATGGCGGCCCGCCGGAGACTGTCCGGGCCCTGCGCGGCGACCGCCGGCGTCGCGAGCAGCGGGAGCAACAGCGAGGCGCGCAGGACCGTTCCGGCGAACGTCCTCACGTCCCCTCCTGCAGCTGGAAGCGGTAGACGAACGGCACGTCGGCGTCCTTGATCTGGCCGGTGCCCCCTTCGGGCGGCACCTCCGCGTGCACCGCTCGGCCGTCCCGGAGGATGGAGACGACCACCTGGTACGGCGTCGGCGCGGGGTCGTTGTGGTGCAGCACCGCGCCCTCGAGCAGGAAGAACTTGTTGCGGTTCGAGGCGAGCGAGCCGATGGCCACCGACATGATGCCGGGGGTGAACTCGCCGGCGCGGCCTTCCGGGCTCTTGTCCTCGGCGTAGCGCCAGAGCACCCCGGCCAGCGTCTGGGGATGCTGCGGCGACGCGAGATCCACGCTGACGGGGCCCGGCCCGGGCGGCAGATGGACGATCGCGATGGGGGGGTCAGCCATGGCGCGCCACCCGGGAGGCGGGCTCCTGCAGCGGGGGCTGGTCGAGCGTGCCGATCCTCTCGATCGCCGCGGTGAGGCCCGGGGCGGCACGGCTGGCGCCGCGCGCCACCGCAGCGGTGCCAGCGTCCACGGCGGTCAGACCCTGCTCGCGGGCGCGCGCGTGGAATCCCAGGCTCCCGCTCGCGCGCTCCAGCGTCCGGATGTCCTTCAGCGCGCTGGCATAGCCAACGATGCTGGTCCACAACGCCGAGCCGCCCATCGAGAGCAGGGCGAGGAGCGGCACGGGAATGGAGCCGGAGCCGTCCGCACCGAGCGGCACCTCGCCCGTGGGATCGAAGTTCGCCAGCGCCGCCGCGGTCACCCACGCAGCGGCCAACGCGACCAGCTGGACCCGGATCCGCCGCCAGCGGTCGCGGATCAGGTCGGTCTCCTGCGCCGGAGTCTTCTTCTCGTCCGCGAGCCAGGTCGGGAACGAGGTCTTCGCGACCACCACCAGCCGCTCGGTGGCCAGGCTGACCGCGAGCAGGGTGGCGACGAACGCGCTCAGATCATTGATGCTCATGGAACCTCCTCGTTAGGCTACGGCCCCGATGGGGACGCCCTCGCCGAACGAGATCGCCTCGGTCCACGCGAAGTCGCGGGAGGTGCGCTGCGAGATCACCTGCCCCGCGCACTTGAGCGTGCCGCTCATCCGGGCCCGGCCGGCCTCGATCCGCTTGAACCGCGCGTCCTGGATCACGAGCGCGCCGCCCTCGACCGTGACCTCAAGCTCGAGCTCGAACGGGATCCGGCCGGCGGCCTGCCCGTCCACGAACAGCTCGATGTACGGCTCGTGGGTGGACTTGATGCGGTGGGTCCAGAGGGGGACGACGCTGATCCGGTCGGGCGGGAACTGGTTCCGGTCGGTGTACTTCGCGAATCGCTGGTGGGTCTTCCACGCGCCGACGAGCACGTCGGCGAGCGGCACGTCCACCAGGTGCTTCATCAGGTCGATCGTGCTCTTCGCGGCGCCGATCCAGAAGCCGGGCGACGCACCCGCGCGCAGCACCTCGAGGGGCTTGAGCCCCAGCATGAAGCTGCGTGCCGCCTCGATCAGGTCGGCCGGCCTCAGGTCGGCCGGGTCGAAACGGAAGCGCAGCGAATCCGGCGAGTCGCTCATGTGATCTCCTCCCCGGCCGGCGGCGCGTCGTCCACGACGACCTGCCTGCCGGGATCCGGTATCGCCCTCAGGTGCAGCTCGTCGCGGCCCAGCGACTCGGCGCCCTCGACGATCGTCTGCCGGCCGCGGTCGTAGCAGGGCCGGTAGTCGAGCCGCTTCCGCCGGCGGTAGTCCCGAATCCGCCGGATCACGGCCGGCGTCGAGGCGGCTCCGCCCCCGAGCACGGCACCGCCCACCATGGCGAGGAGCCAGACGGGCGGCCACACGCCGACCCAGACCCGCACCACCATGTCCGGCGACGCCACCGTGCCGCCCACCGGATCCTGCCGGAGAACAACGCCGTCCTCGTCCCTGCCAGCGTCAGTCTCGATCCGTTCGATGGGGAGGCGGACGTCCCGCAGGAGCGATTCGGCCGCAGCCAGCCGCTCGCCCACCACATCCGGGACCCGAAGCGGCGGGGGCGCCGGCGGGGGCGGGGGCGGGGGCGGGAGCAGCGTCTCCGTCGCCGGCGTCAGAACGCCGGTCTCGATCGGGGGCGGCGGCGGCGGGGCTGGCGGAGGGGGAGGCGGCGGAGCCGCTATGGTCAGCCGCACGTGGGCTCCCCGTGCCGCGGGCGATCCCGGCGACGGCTCCTGCGCCACGACGGTGCGGCGCGCGCCGGCGCGCTGGACATAGCCCACCGGCCCGGTGTCGAGGCTTTCCCGCCGGAGCGTCCGGGTCGCGCCGGCCAGGGTGCTGTCGATGACGCTGGGCACGCTGACCGTGGGGACCGGCGCCACCACCCGGAACCCAATGGGGCTTCCGGGAGGCACCCTGGTTCCGCCCCGCGGATTCTGGGAGTCCACGAGTCCGGGGGCGCCGAGCCGCAGGACCGAGTCGACCTGACCCACGGAGAGCCTCGCCGCCCGGATGCTCTCGACCGCGGCGGTGGGCGTGCTGCCGATCAGGCCCGGGACCGTGACGAGCTTCCTCGGCGCCGCCACGTCGAGGGCCACGCTGGTACCGGGATGCACCACGCTCCCCGGCGGCGGATCCTGCGCGAGCACCCTGCGGGCCTCGGCGTCCGACTCCACGGGGTTCACCGGTCCAGCCGCGAGGCCGGCCCGCCTGAGCGTGGCGACGGCGGCAGGGAACAGGCTGTCCACCACGTGCGGGACACGCACCTCGCGCCGCACGCCGATGGCGACCCGCACCTCGGTGCCGGGAGCCACCGGCTCGCGGGCCCGCGGTGCCTGCTTGAGCACGCGACCGGTGTCGCCTTCAGTGGGGGCGCGGTCCACCGGGCCGAGGGCGAGTCCGGCCGCCTCGAGCACCCGGGTGGCGCCGGCGAGCGTGCTGTCGCGAAGGTCCGGCACGACCACCTTCGGCGCGTACCCGAGCCAGAGGTCGATCGGCGTGCCGCGGGGAACGCGGCTCCCGGGGGGCACGGACTGGCGGATGACCCGGCCCGCGTTCCGATCGTCGCGCGCCGAGTCGGTGCGCCCGACGCCGAGCCGGGCGAATGCGAGGGTCAGCGCGGCAGCGACCCGGGTCTGGCCGCGCACATCCGGTACGGTCGCCAGCTCCACCGCCGGCCCGACGTCGTCGCGGGGACCGACGTCGTCGGTGGGGCCGACGTCGTCGGTACGGCGGACGTCGTCGGTGCGACCCGCGTCGACTGTTCGGCCCACGTCGCCGGTGGGCGCGACATCGTCGGCCGGCCGGGGGCGGATCGCGACGGTCAGGTCGATCGGGCGGCCCGGCAACGCCAGGCTGTCGGGGGGAACCGACTGGTGGATCACCGTGCCGGGGCGGGCGCGGGAGGCGGCGCTGTCGACCCGGCCGAGCCGGAGCTTCGCCTGGGCGAGGAGTCGCTGCGCCTGGGCCAACGGTTGGCCGACCAGCCGGGGCACCCGCACGGCCTGCGTGACCCGGGCCCGGGCCGCAGCGTCCCGTCGCTGCTGCAGGGCGTCGGTCGCGGGGGCTACCAGCATCGACAGCGCGAGCGCGATGGCGAGCTCACGCAGGAGACCCATGGGTGGTTGTCCGTTGTCCGGGGTACCAGTGCGGCCAATCTGGGGCGGGGGCCGGCGGCGGGTTAGGGCGTGTTTGCGACACGGAGGGGTGGAAACGCGACAGGGGGGCAGGACAC
>DASUAH010000187.1:0-3390 GCA_035763885.1 Gemmatimonadales bacterium | reverse complement strand
TTCGGAGTGCGAAATTGCGAGCGTTCTGGTCGGAATGTCAAGGAGCCGCCGCTTACCCCACCCGCCGGCCCGTCACCAGATTGTAGACGAACGCCACGACCGCGAGCACGAGCAGCAGATGGATCAGCCCGCCCGCGACGTGGAACACGCCAAAGCCGAGCACCCAGGCGATCAGAAGGATCAGCGCCAGCCAGAGCATCCGTACCCCCTTTGCTGGTAGATTGGCACCCACGCACATACCGCCCAGGCAATCTGTTCGCCGCGCCTCGCCGTGTCTGTGACCGCCCCCACCGGGGCTCACTGCGGGCGCCAGCCACGGAGTCCGCATGTCCCTCGCGGTTCGATCCCTCCCTGCACTGGCACTGACGGTCGCGCTCGTCGGCGCCGCACCCGAGGACCGGGACTGGGAACGCAGGTTCCGCGATATCCCCAGCCAGGACAGCCTCCGGAGCTACATGCGCCGGCTCGCGGCCCGACCCCACCACCTCGGCTCGGCCCGCGGCCGTGAGAACGCCGGGTGGATACACGACCGGTTCGCCGCGTGGGGGTGGGACGCCCGGATCGAGACGTTCGACGTGCTGTTCCCTACGCCGCGGGAGCGGGTCGTGGAGCTGGTCGCGCCCCGACCGTTTCGCGCCCGCCTGGACGAGCCGGTCGTGCCGGGGGATCCCACCACTGCGCAGAAGGCGGAGCAGCTCCCCGGGTATCACGCCTACTCGATCGACGGCGACGTCACGGCTCCGCTGGTGTATGTGAACTACGGCCTCCCCGCCGATTACGAGCGGCTCGAGCGGCTCGGCGTGTCGGTGAAGGGTGCGATCGTGATCGCGCGCTACGGCCAGTCCTGGCGCGGGATCAAGCCGAAGGTCGCGGCCGAGCACTGCGCGGTCGGCGCGATCATCTACTCCGATCCCCAGGACGACGGCTACTTCACGGGCGACGTCTACCCCGGGGGCCCGATGCGCCCGGGGGGAGGGGTGCAGCGGGGCAGCGTGGCGGACATGCCGTACCATCCGGGCGATCCGCTGACGCCCGGCCGGGGGGCCACCTCCGGCGCGGAGAGACTGGAGCTCAAGGACGCGAAGACGCTCACCCGGATCCCGGTGCTTCCGATCTCGTACGCCGATGCCGAGCCGCTGCTCCGCGCCCTCGCCGGCCCGGTGGCACCGGCGGAGTGGCGCGGCGCCCTGCCGCTCACGTACCACCTCGGCCCGGGGCCCGCGCGGGTCCATCTGCGGGTCCGCTTCGACTGGAAGCTCCGCACCGTGCACAACGTCGTCGCCCGGATTCCCGGGGCCCAGGCGCCGGACGAGTGGGTCGTGCGCGGCAACCATCACGATGCCTGGGTGAACGGGGCGACGGACCCGGTCTCGGGCATGGTCGCGGTGCTCGAGGAAGCGCGGGCGATGGGCGAGCTCCTCAAGCAGGGATGGCGCCCGCGCCGCACCATCGTCTACGCCGCCTGGGACGGGGAGGAGCAGGGGCTGCTCGGCTCGACGGAATGGGTCGAGGCGCATGCCGACGAGTTGGCCGAGAAAGCGGTCGCGTACCTGAACACCGATTCCAACAACCGCGGGTTCCTCGAGATGGGCGGGTCGCACAGCCTCGAGGCGTTGATCAACGGCGTGGCCGAAGAGATCGAGGACCCCGAGACCGGCCTCAGCGTCGGCACGCGCGCGCGGCTCCGCGCCATCGCCCGCGCCACCGCCGACGAGCGGAAGGAGATCCGCGCGCGCAGCGGCTTCCGCATCGATCCGCTCGGCTCCGGGTCGGATTACACCCCGTTCCTCCAGCACCTCGGGATCGCCTCGCTCAACCTCGGGTTCGGCGGTGAGGGATCGGGCTCCTCGGGCGTCTACCATTCCATCTACGACGACTACCGCTGGTTCTCGCGGTTCGGGGACACCAGCTTCGCCTACGGGAGGGCGCTCGCCCGGACCGCCGGCACCGCCGTCATGCGTCTCGCGGATGCCGAGGTCCTGCCCCACCGGTTCGGGCCGCTGCACGGCGCGGTGGCGAAGTACGCGGGCGAGGTGAAGCAGTTGCTGGCCGAGCGGCAGGAGGCGGCGCGGGAGCACAACCGGCAGATCGACGAGGGCGTGTTCACCGCCACCCGCGACCCATGGCGGCCCGAGGCTGAGCCCCCGCGTGAGGAGGTGCCGCCGCCGCTGGATTTCGCGCCGCTGGACTCCGCGCTCCTGCTGCTCGGGGGGAGCGCGGCAGGATACGATTCGCTGATGGACCGATGGACGGATGAACGGATGGCCGCGAGGCCTGCCGCGCCCGCCGCCTTCCGTGAGCTGAACGCGAGGCTCATCGCCGTGGAGCGGGCGCTGGCCCGGAACGAGGGCCTGCCGGGGCGTCCATGGTACCGGCACCAGATCTACGCGCCCGGGCTCTACACCGGCTACGGCGTCAAGACGCTGCCGGGGGTGCGGGAGGCGATCGAGCAGCGGCGCTGGGACGAGGCGCAGGCGCAGATCGCGCGGCTCGCCGATGTTCTGGGCGCCGCCGCGAGGGCGATCGACGAGGCGGCGACCGCGCTCCGGAGACTCGAGGCCTGAGCCGAGGCGGTCCCGGGCGGGGTGGGCCAGGTGGCGCGGACGACCCCGAGCGCCGGGGGCAATGCGCGGGAGAGCCATGTGACGATCCGAACGTTGATGCGGCCGCGACCCGCGATCCTGCTCGGGGGGCTGCTCGCTGCCGGGGTCGCCTTCCGCGCGGCCGGCCCCGACGAGACGCGCCGCCGCCTCGCGCAGGTGATCGAGTACGTGCAGCAGTACGCGGCGGATGCCGCCGCCGGCGACAGCCTCTACGTGGACGCCGCGCGCGGCCTCATCCGCAACATCGGTGACCCCTACGCGGCGCTCTTCTCCCCCGGGGAGGTCGCCCGGTTCAGCCGCAACACCATCGGCAACGCGTACGGCGGGCTGGGAATGGTGGTGGAGGGCGTGGACGACGGGGTGATCGTGAGCCAGGTCTTCCCCGGCTCGCCGGCCGACTCGATCGGCCTCGCTCCCGGCGACCGGATCGAGGAGATCGACGGCGAGCGCCTCGACCGCTGGGACGTGGACGCGGTGACGGCGAGGGTGACCGGCCGGCCCGGCACCGGCGTGCGCATCGCGGTGTCCCGGCCCGGCGTGGCGGGGCTGGTCCGGGCGGGCGCGCGTCGCGCGATGATCCACGTGCCGGCTGTCCCCTTCGCCCTGATGCTCGACGACCGTATCGGCTACCTCCCGGTCCGCCGCTTCAACGACGGGGCCGCGCGCGACGTGCACCAGGCGCTCGCTACGCTCGGCGCCCGCGGCGCGCGCGGGCTGGTGCTCGACCTGCGCGGCAACGGCGGCGGCGGCCTCGAGGCGGCGATCCGCGTGAGCGAGTTGTTCCTCG
>DASUAH010000186.1:0-4788 GCA_035763885.1 Gemmatimonadales bacterium | reverse complement strand
GGGCAGCTCCGCCGGGTTGCATGGGGCGCAGGACGGAGCCCCGCGGGGCAAGAGCAGGAGCTTCGGGACGAGCGTCGTCACTCCCGCCGCGCTGACGGCGGCAAGGTCGGCCCAGCCCACGCTGTAGCGGGGTTCGGCGGGCTGGCCCTGGGAGACGCCGGCCGTGGAGAGGGCCCCCAGCGCACACAGGGTGAGCAGGACCGCACGCACGCAGGCGCTCAGGGTCAACGGCGCGGCCGGCGCCGCTCGTAGGTGCCGTCGGACCGGAGCTCCCACGCCGTGGGATTCTCGAGATCCGCGGTCAGAATCTGGTCGAGGCGTCGCCGGTTCTCGGGATCCCGCACCGGCGTCACGACCTCGACGCGACGTCGCAGGTTCCGGGGGCGCCAATCAGCCGAGCCGAGGTAGTACTCCGCTGCGCCGCCGTTCGCGAAGTGGAAGATGCGCGCGTGCTCGAGAAAGCGGCCGAGCACGCTGACCACCCGGATGCGCTCGGACAACCCGGGAACATCCGGTCGGAGGAGGCAGAGCCCGCGAACGGAGAGGGCGACCTCCACGCCGGCCTGCGCCGCCCGGTACAACGCGACGATGATCTCCCGGTCAGACAGACCGTTGATTTTCGCCCGGATTCGGCCGCCCCGTCCCCCACGGACGTGCTGGATCTCGCGATCGATCATCGCGAGGAACCGGGGCAGCAGGTGCGTGGGCGCGACGAGAAGTTGCCGGTACGGCGATTCCGGCGCCCGCGACGAGCCCGAGAGCTCGTTGAACAGGTCGTTGATGTCCGCGCCGAGCTCCTCGTCGGCCGACAGCAAGCCCAGGTCGGTGTACAGGGCGGCGGTCGCGGCGTTGTAGTTGCCGGTGCCGATATGCACGTAGCGCCGGACAACCTCGCCCTCACGACGCACCACGAGGGCCGTCTTGCAGTGGGTCTTCAGTTTCACCAGGCCGTACACGACGTGAATGCCGGCCTCCTCCAGCCGGCGGGCCCAGTCGACGTTGCGCTCCTCGTCGAAGCGTGCCTTGAGCTCGACGAAGACGAAGACCTCCTTGCCCGCTGCGGCGGCGCGCAGCAGCGCATCGACGATTCCCGAGCGTCCCCCGGCGCGATACAGCGTGAGCTTGATCGCCAGCACCGCGGGATCGTCGGCGGCCTCCGCGAAGAAACGCTCGACCGTCGCCTCGAACGAATCGTACGGGTGGTGCACGAGCACGTCGCCGCGCTGGAGCAGCTCGAGTATCGATTGGTCGGTGGGCAGCGGGGCCTGCCCACGGAATGGCGGATACTGCAGCTCGGCGCGCGGTAACAACGCGAGCTCCCGGAGGGCGCCGAGATCGACGAGCGGCGTGGCCTCGTAGAGGTCGCCGGGGCCGAGGGTGCTGACCTCACCGGCGTCGTCGAATTGGAGTTCGCGCAACAACAGATCCCGGATGGCCTGGGGCATCGCCTGTTCCACTTCGATACGCACCACCGCTCCATAGGGGCGCCGCTTGGTTTCCTCGTCGACGACCTGCAGCAGGCTCGCGGCACCAACCTCGGGCAGATCGAGATCGGCATTGCGGGTGATACGGAACGTGTGGGCGGCCTCCACCTGGCGGCCGGGATACAACGTCTCGAGGTTCTCCCGTATCACGTCCTCGAGTGGTACGAACTGCCCGTCCTCAAGTGGGACGAACCGGCCGAGACCATCCGGCGACTTCACACAGGCGAAGTGCTGGGCGCCGCTGCGCGGGTCCCGGACGACCACCGCGAGACAAAGGCGGGCGTTCGGCAACACCGGAAACGGATGGCCCGGCGCCCGCGTGATGGCCTGCGGGGTGAGCGTGGCGAACACGCGATCGGTGAAGTAGCGGCGCATCGCGACCCGTTGCGCGTCGTTCAACTCCGCCCACCGCAGCATCCGAATGCCTTCCCGGGCCAGTGCCGGAGCGCACGATTGGCTCCAGCACCGCTCCTGGCGCTCGATGAGCGGGCGGAGCCGCAGCGCGATCGCTTCCAGCTGCCCCCGGGGCGTCAACCCGTCGTCGCTACGCGTGGTGGACCCGGCGGCGGCCGCCCGGGCGAGCGCTCCCATGCGCACCATAAAGAACTCGTCCAGGTTCGCGCTGAAGATCGAGAGAAACCGCACGCGCGCCAGCAAGGGCACCTGGGGATCCTCGGCCAGTTCGAGCACCCGCGCGTTGAACGCGAGCGTGGACAGGTCTTCATTGAGCAGGTGTTCGGCAGCCAGCTCCGAGGCATCGCTCGCCAGCGGGGTGGCTTCGGGGACCTCGACCAGGGCCGCGAGCGGCGTCGGGGCCGCCGGAGCCGGCACAGGCGTACGGTCCGGGAAGACGTCGGCCCGTGCGGCGACCGCGAGCGCGGCGAGTGTCCGGGGTTCCCGCAGCGCCGGGGAGCCGACGCGTGCCAGGACCTCGTCGAGCGGCAGCCACCGGCACTCGCCGTTCGCAGCGCCGTGCGCGCTCACCCGGCGGGACAGCCACACCTCGAGTGGCGCTCTGTC
Organism: Gemmatimonadales bacterium; assembly: GCA_035763885.1. Taxonomy (GTDB): domain Bacteria; phylum Gemmatimonadota; class Gemmatimonadetes; order Gemmatimonadales; family GWC2-71-9; genus DASQPE01. Next base: position 2,284 of record DASUAH010000186.1, on the reverse strand, counting down.
GCCGACCGTCGGGGCCAACCCCAGGAAGCGCAATTGCCCGTCGCCACTGCCGAAGGTGGTGCGCAGCAGGTGGCGAACGCCCTCCTCCCCGCTGCCGCGGGTGGCGGGCAGGGACAAGGTCCCGCGGTCGTGTCGCAGGGCGATCGTGGATTCCTCGAGGGCGATCAAGACGATCTCGCGCTGGCCCCGCGTGGATCGCGCAACGGTCTCCGCCTCGAGCTGCTGCCGGAGCTTCTCCGCCCGCTCGAACTTGCCGACCAGCAGGGGCCGCAGACCGTACATGTCCCTCAGGGCGTTCACCACCGCCTCGAAGGCCGGCCGGCCGGGGCGCACCTGTCGCAGCGTCACTTCCTGCAGGGTCTGCGACAGCTCCTGGCTGCGCACCGTCACGAGGTCGTAGAGGAACTCGAATTGGGCGCGGGCGAACCACCCCGGGCGCGAGCGCCGCAGCCGCCGGTCGGTCTCGAACTCGAGCCGGGGGAGCAATCGGGTGGGATCGATGAGGGCACGAAGTCGTCGCGCCGGCTCCGAGGTTCCCGCGATCGCCTGTTCGCCCGTGAGCGCCTCGACTTCGGCCTCGAAGGTCTGCGGGATGACGACCATCGCGGCGTCCTCCGTCCGCCCCAGGCTCCGCACCGTCAGCAGCCGGCGGTCATCGAGCTGCACCCGGAACCGGCACGACACACCCCGGCGCCGCAGCGTCCAGTCCGGTGCATCGAAATAGAGGTCGCGGTGGAAGGTCCGGTCGACGGGTCCGCCGCGCAGCCCCAGGGGCAGCGGCTCGAGCACCATCCGGTTCAGGAGATCGAGGCTGGGGACCTCCCCGCGCCACTCGAGGAACGGCGCCGCACTCACTGGACTAGTACGCAAAGCCGGCGCGCACGTAGATGCCCGTGCTCTCGGGCGAGCGCGCAGCGGCCACCGTCAGCGTATTCACGCGGTTCAGGAATGCGAACCACAGCCCGCCACCGGCGGCACCGTGCCACACATCAGACGTTTCGCCGGACCGGAACACGCGCCCGGCGTCGGCCAGCCCGAACACGCCGACTTCGATCGGCAAGAACGCGTAGAACTGACCGACGTGCGCGCGCAGCTCCACATTGCCGGCCAGTGACGCGTCACCCGCAAAGCGATGCTCGGCGTAGCCGCGCACGGTCGTGCCGCCACCGACGAACGCCGCCTCGTGGAAGGGGTAGGGGCCGAACACCCGCGAGCCGGCGGCGCGCAGCGCGAGGGTCGGACCGTGCGGGACGGTCAGGTAGGTCGCGGCCTGCGCCGTGACCTCGCCGAACGCGCGGGTCACGTCGAGCGTCGCGGGGTAGGCGCTGCCCGAGATCGCCAGCAGCACGCCGCGCGTCGCCCAGGCCGGGAGGTCGCGCGTATCGACGCGCAGTCCCCCCGCGGCGCCGAGCTGCTGGAACGACCCGACTCCGTAGGGCCGCAGGACCCCGATGAGGCGGGTGGAATCCGGCGTCGATTCCGCGTCCTTCAAGACGAGGCCGAGCGACACCTGCGTCGCGGGGGACACGGACCATGTGACCGTCGGGGCGATCAGGTATTGCTGCTGCGGGACTTTGTGGAACCGCGTGGATCCGGTGTCGGGCGTTTCGTTTCCCAGCCCGTAGAACCGCACCACATCGATCCCGGAGGCGCGCAGGCGGAGGCTGGTGGAGGCCCGGCCGGGGAAATCCCGGACTTCCTCCACGAGCTCAGCCCGGTAGCTCGCTGCGCCACTCGCGTATCCGCCCCGGAGGTGGAGGCGCGTGTGGTAAGGGAAGTGCCGGAACCCATACCCGGTGCGCACGATCCCGCCGCCGACGAACAGACCGAGGTCCGACCCGAAGGAGACCCAGGCGAGCGGTATGACGCGGGCGCCCCAGTCGCGGGGCCGCCCCAGGGTGACCGTGTCCACCGGCGGCGCCTGGTAGGGGCGTGTGTCGACGCCGGTCCGGCGCCCCCGCACGAACTGATTGTTGCCACGGTCGTCGTAGAAGCGCACCGCGGCGCCCGATGTGGAATCCATCAGCACGTCGTCGTCCCCGCCGCCGATGACGCGCACCAGCGGACCACCCGCCGGCCCGCGCACGACGACCCGATCGTTGCCGCCGTGCAGGTAGAGCCTGATCTCCTTCGTCTCCCGGGGGTCGCAGGTGCGGGAGAAATACTGCGTCCCGCCCGCGATCAGACGGAGCGTGTACCGGTCGTCTCGCCGGTCGAACTCGGCGGTATCGGCCTCATCGGTCGCGTGGACGTCCACGGTGGTGGCGAGCAGCCGGTAGAAGCG